>NZ_CP158861.1:0-477500 GCF_050990855.1 Flavobacterium anhuiense | reverse complement strand
ATAGGGCATGATTGTGTGATAGGAAGTAATTCTATTATTGGATTTAGCGTTGGAATAGCTGGTGAAGTAATTGTTGAAGATTGGGTAAATATTAGTGGTTTGACTGGAATACATCAGTTTTCTGTTGTTGGTGAACATGCTATAATTAGTGGTTTAAGTCGTGTGGTTAAGGATGTTCCACCTTACGTAATTGCGGCTCACGAACCTTTGCGATTTGTAGGGGTAAATACTGTTGGTTTAAAGAGGAGAGGATTTCATTCTAGTAAGATTGACGAACTTCGAGCAATTTATCGAGTTTTATTTCAGGAAAAGAGAAATACAAGATTTGCTTTAGAATTAATTGCAGAAAAATTTCAAGGAACTATAGAGAGGGATAAGATTTTAAATTTTGTCAAGCAGTCGAAAAGAGGAATTATTAAAGGTTTCGAATTTTAAAATTCTAAATATATATCTTTATAATAAATTATTAAAAGAATCTATTATGGCAGCATATAGTGCAAATTCTAAAGTTGATTTTTATTTTGAAAAATCGGAGAAATGGAAAGAGGAATTAGAGGAACTGAGAGATATTGCTTTGGATTGCCATTTAGTTGAAGAGTTAAAGTGGGGAAGTCCATGTTATACTTTTGAGAGTGCGAACATTGTTTTAATTCATGCTTTTAAGGAATATTGTGCTTTTTTATTTTTTAAAGGGGCTTTAATGAAAGATTCAGATAAAATATTAATTCAGCAGTCAGAAAATGTACAGGCGGCTCGTCAAGTTCGATTTACGAATGTTCAGGATATATTGGATAAGAAAGAAATTCTGAAAAAATATATTTTTGAAGCATCTGAAATTGAAAAGTCAGGACAAAAAGTTGAATTGAAAAAAGTTTCTGAATTTGAAATTGCTGAGGAACTTCAGAATAAATTTGATTCTGATCCTAATTTTAAAAAAGCTTTTTATGCTTTAACTCCAGGGAGACAACGAGCTTATTTGCTTCATTTTTCTCAACCAAAGCAAGCTAAAACTAGAGAAGCCAGAGTAGAGAAGAATATTCCAAGAATTTTGGATGGAAAAGGATTGAATGATTAAAACAATTTTATTGATAAAAGAAAAGCTCCTTTTGAAAGATAGGAGCTTTTTGTTTTTATAGTGCTAAGAGATTTGCTGCTGGATTGTGTTTTTCTTTCGAATAGAAATTATAGATTGGAGCAAAACAGAAGTCATCACCAAACTGATTCCGATGTAGAAAGAGAAATTGACAGATTGACCTTCGTTAAAAAACAAGAAGGCTAATATTATAGAATATATTGGCTCAAGATTAAAAGTGAGATTTATGGTAAAGGCTGGAATTTTTTTAAGTGATTCTGCAAACATTACATAAAGTGCAACAGTACAGCAGGAAGCTAAAATTAATAGATAGAAAATGTCTTTTAGATTTGGAATAAAAGTCTGATCTGGAAAATTGTAAAAATAAAACGGAAGAGCAAAACCTAATACTAAAGTTCCCCCAAGCATCTGATAAAAATTGATTAGTTTGCTATCATAAAATTGAACTAATCTTTCATTGTAAATAGTATACAACGCAGCAAATGCGGAAGAAATTACTCCTAGTAAAATTCCAAGCTGGTATGAAGAATCAAAATGGAAAATTAGACTTATTCCTAGTAAAGTTAGCATGCTTAATAAAACCTGAAGGAGGTTAAATCTTTTTTTATTGAGAATAGGTTCAAAAAAAGCAGTAAAAAAACTTGTCAAGCAATAACATACCACACCAATTGATATGTTAGAATATTTAATGCTGGCATAAAAGAAAATCCAGTGAATGGTTATAAGTACTCCAGCTTTTGAGATTTTTGCTATTTCAGAAAATGATTTTAGCATTTTGAGATTATATATTTTTAGAATAAAAAATAAAATAATCGAAGCAAATAATACTCTATACCAAACTAAGGTAATTTCGTTAAGAGAAATAAGTTTTCCGAAAACGCCAGTAAAACCAGCAAGTAAAACTGCAGTATGCAGTATCAAATAAGATTTTTTCATATATAGTTGTCTATCCTTTTTTTTTTGAAGGATATATTTTGAATATTAATAATTGAATGATGTATGGACACAAGAAATTGGATTGAAATATTCAGTCAAGTGTCAATACTAAGGGCGTATTATTTAATTCAAGGAGGAGGAAGACAACCTTTTAAACTCATGATGAAATTTGGTTTTTGCAAACTTATAAAAAGACTAAGGATTGGAAAAGTTTAAAAAGTTATTTAAATGTGAAACTTGACACTTTTGCTAATAAATTGAACGATCTTATTTTGATTTGACTATTTATTTGTAGAACTTGCATCGATACCCAATCACCTAATTTATAAGATTATTACAATTAATGAATGCCAATCAACCAACTACAGCAATTCTTGAAACCAAAAAGCATTTTGAAATTTTAGACGGATTAAGAGGCATTGCGGCTTTTGCAGTTGTCGTCTTTCATTTTATGGAATGGATTTTTACAGATCCAAGCCAGAATTTTATAGGACACGGATTTCTAGCTGTTGACTTTTTCTTTTGCCTTTCAGGATTTGTAATTGGGTATGCTTATGATGATCGTATTGCAAATATGGGACTTCGTAATTTTTTTATCTCGAGAATTATAAGATTGCATCCGTTGGTTGTAGCAGGATCGGTATTAGGATTGCTGGCTTTTTTATTTGATCCGTTTGGTGGCCATTTGGAATTATACAGTACAGGGAAAATTATTTTGACATTTATTTGTTCCTTATTTCTTATTCCGTTTCCAGTTATTGCCGATCGCGGATTTAATCTTTTTAGTTTTAATGCGCCTGCATGGTCTCTTTTTTGGGAATATATTGCCAATATTGCTTATGCACTTGTGCTTTATAAAATTCGCAGAAACCTCTTAGTAGTTATTACTTTGATTTCTGCAGTGGCAATTTGTTATGTCGGATATAATTCTGGAAATTTATTAGGTGGTTGGAGCGGCCCAACTTTTTGGGACGGTTGCGCTAGAATATCGTATTCTTTTTTGGCAGGATTACTTATTTACCGTTCTAATTGGATTATTAAAAATAAATTAGGTTTTGGCGGATTAACCATTTTGTTATTGTTGGCTTTTATCATGCCATTTTCAGATTGGAATTGGATCTCAGAACCTTTAGTTGTCTTGTTATATTTTCCGTTACTAATTTCTTTGGGAGCTGGAGCTATATTGAAACCTGGATTGAAAAAAGCTTGTGTTTTCTCTGGGAAAATATCTTATCCGTTATACATGACACATTACGCGGTTTTATGGATGTTCGGAAATTATTACACCAATTATAAGCCAGATACAACACAATTGACTTTTATTGTAATAACTTCGGTTTTTTTGCTGGTTGGATTTGCTTATGTAGTAATGGTGTTTTATGATATTCCGCTAAGAAATTATTTGAATATCAAAAGAAAAGAAAAATTGGCGAGACAATAAAAATAAAACCAAAATAGTAAAAAAACTCTATTATTTCTAATAGAGTTTTTTATTTGCTCAAATTGATAGGCATTTAGAATAAGAACAATTCATCACTAAGAAACAACAATTCAGTCAATAAGAATTGATTGTTTTATAGGATAAAAATACTTTTACATCAAAATAAATATAACCAGAACCATGAAGAAAATTTTAAAAATCGCCAAAATTACATGTATTACCCTTTTTACCATTGTTTTACTATTTATTGCTTATCTGTACATCAGCAGTAAAATATTTTTAGAATCTAAAAATGACGAGAACATTAGTTATCTGTCAAAAAATAATGTTCAAGTTTCGGGTTCAATAGATGGGAAATTGTTTGACGCCGATTTTTATAAATCACAAGTTTTCTTACTGGGCGAAATTCATGGTTACGCAGATAATCAAACTATAGATAAAGAAATGCTTTTCTTTTTGAATAAGAAGGCTGGAGTGAAATACTACATTGCTGAGATGGATAGCTTGGTGGCTAAAAGATTAAATTCCTTTTTGCTTGGAAAACAAAAAAATGAAACAGCTTTAAAAGAAGTTGTCGAAACTATAAAGCAGAGAATTCCGCAGCAATCTAGTCAGGAATTATTTGATAAATGGAATTCAATTTATGATTATAATCAAAACTTAACAGATTCTTTAAAAATTACAGTTATTGGAATTGATAAAAACTTTGATGATGAATCTAAAGGCTCAAGAGATGTTGCAATGGTTTCGAACTTCAAAAATGCTATAAAAAAAATGAATATTGAAAACGAAAAGTTTTATGGACTTTTTGGATTTTTTCATACGCTTCAAAAGAAAACAGAATCTGGGAGAGAAACTTTCGCACAAGGATTAAAAGAATCTGGAACTAAAGTTACAAGTTTAGTGAGTTATACGATTGACAGTGAAATGTATCTTCCTAAAAATCCTCAATTTCCAACGCCAGAAGATGAAAAAGTGGATTGGCTAAATGCAGACGGACCACTAATGTTGGTAAAAGGAATTAATGATTTGAAAGAAGTGAGCAAACCAAATGCGATTACTCTTTTCAAACTTGGAGCTGAGAATTCGCCCTATTTGAAATCGCAAAATTTAATAACAGTAAAATCAAGGGCTTTTGGTGAAAACATTGTTCCGTTGAAAGATGCCTCGGCAAATGATTATTTTCAATATGTATTTTTATTAAGAAACTCTAAGGCGCTAACAAAATTGAAATAGTTTTGTAAATGAAAATAGAAAAACCTCCAAGATTTATTTTGGAGGTTTTTTTATTCTCTCTAAGTTAATAAGGTTCTTCGCGTTTGAAAACATACTATATTAGCTCTTTAATCTTATGAAATTTTAATAACCAAAAACAAAAGAGCTTGAAAATTAATAATGTAATTAAGTATGTATTTCTCTTTTTAGCTATTCATACATTCGGACAAAAACCTTCTTTTAAAATCAAATATTCGGAGCAGCTAGCAGTTTTTGTTTTCTTGCAGAATTTATCTGATTATTATCCTGACAATGTTTTTAAGACAGAATTTCAAAAATCAAAATATAATAATAAGAAGTACAAAAGCTTGATTTCAAAATTTGATCAGTTGTCTATTTCGTATAGTTTTCGGTTTGAAGATTTTCCCTATGGTTCAAAGAAAACCATGCAGACACAGGATGTGTTGAAAAAGAATTTGATTGAAACAGATAATCTCAATGACTTCAAACTTCGCTCTGTTGGAATAATTCCTAATAAAACCTTGAGTGATTTGGGAGAATGTATTTCAGAGTTTACGTCAATTTATAACGAGCTGATTTATAATCCGAATAAAGAACAATTTGAAAAGCAATTGGATGAAATCACTAAATATTCTCAAGAACATCACATTGAAGATTACTTTAAAATAGGACTAGTATTTTATAATTCCAGTTGGGATAATTCAATTCCGTTTGAAGCGGCTTTTTATCCGCTGCCGAATTCAAAAGGATTTACGGCTTCTGCATTTTGTAATAATTTTGTTAGCGCTATTCAAACCGATTTAAAATCGCATAAAGATTTGTTTAGCGTAATGATGCACGAAACGTATCATATCGTCTACGACGAACAATCGCTTGAAGTGAAAACAGATATCGATTCTTATTTTAAAGAAAATAAATCAAAGTGCAGCAATTATGCTTATCAGTTATTGAACGAAGTTTTAGCGACGGTATTGGGTAATGGATATGTTTATGAAAAATTGGATGGTAAAATTGATGAAGGAGAATGGTATAATAATAAATATATCAATTTGATGGCAAAAAAGATTTATCCGTTAACCAAAGAATACATCGAGCAAAAGAAACCAATTGATAAGAATTTTATAGATCAGTACATTCAGCTTTACGAAACTAATTTTCCAGATTGGATCAATGAAATTGATAATATAATGACATACCGTTATGTAATTACAGAAAACGAAAACGATTTTAAAACTATAAATAAGATGTTTCGTTATCGTTCAAGAACAGAATATGAAGATCAAATTACAGAAAGCAGTATCGAAAAAATGCAAAATACGCCATTAACCAAAATGGTAATTATCTCAAAAGGAAGCAAAGAAAAAATAAAGCTCTTAAAAGATAAGTTTAAAGAATTGAAAAACTGGAAACCAAGTCCAGATAAAGAATTTACAGAAAAGATTCTTCTTGGTGACAAAAGCCAGTTGATAATTGTAAACCAGAAAAAATCTGATTTAGAAACATTGATCAAATCGATAGAATAAAAATCTAAGTAAAACTATAAAAAAAACTCCAAAATCAGCTGATTTTGGAGTTTTTTATTGGATTTTAGGAACTTGAAAACAAAATAATAGTATATTTGTAACATATAAGTATAGACCATGCTCTATACTTAATTGTTTTGTAAAAAAAAGTAAACCTATGCTTGTAAACGAATTATCAAAAAAAACAGGGTTGTCAATCCACACGATTAGATATTATGAAAATCTAGGAATGATAAAAGGAGTGGCTGATGAAAATGTAAAATCTAACAATTACAAACATTACGACAATAATACTATTGAACGTTTGGAAATTATTATGGAAGCAAGAGAAGTTGGTTTTTCTTTGGCAGAAATAAAAAAAATATTAACCAGTTGGTTTGAAAGTACCGAATCTAAACCAGAAACGCTCGAGCTTTTTCAGACCAAAATAAAAGAGATTGACGATAAAATGAAATATTTTAAGCAGACTAAGAATCTTCTCGAAAAAATATGTGAAAAAATACAAAATGATGATTTATAATAAATTATCGATTGTTGAAAATGAAAATCTATAGAGAACTCCTTAATTAATTAAGGAGTTTTTGTGTTTATGGAAAAATGCAACAAAAAGAATTTTACATAAGATTTGAAGAAACTTTTCAAAGGGAGAATGTTATTTTTCTTTTATTTTTTTATTCCGAATATGAGAAAATAATAGAGGGTTGTGCAAATAGTCTTATATTCGCTTTCGCAATAAAAATCTGAGTTAAAGAGAATCAGTTGTGTTTATTTAAAAGAATTGATCGATTTAAAATTCATAGAATTGAATAGCGTACTAAAATAAATGCCATTATAACCAAAGTTAAAATTAGAAAACTAAATTATGCAAGAAGAAATAACCAAACATTCAAACAAAATTTACAAAGCAGTGAAAAAATCAGAACACACATTGGGTGAGAAAATAAAAGAAATCATTATAGAAATATTCATAATAGTTTTTGCTGTGACGCTTTCAATATCGCTACACAGTTGGAGCGAGCATAAACATCAACAAGAAGAAGTGGCTGCGTTTCTTGCTAATTTAAAGAATAATTTAAAGGATGATATAGAAAGTATCGACAGAGAAGTAAAAGAATACCAAAAGACAAACGACAGCTACGAAAAAATTTTGGCTTTAACGACTTTTCAACTTGACAGTATATATAAGTCTAAAAGTAAAGTCAATTTCCCAATTCATTCACACGGGCAAACATTAAATGTTGGTAATTACGAAGGTTTTAAGTCAAGTGGAAAAATTGGCTACATTGAAGACGAAAAATTAAAACAGAAAATTTTAAACTATTACCAAATATTTGTGCCAGCGGTTAATGAAGTCGATAAAGTATACAATGATTTTTTGTTTAAGTGTTTTGATAAAACCATAGAAAACGCAGATAAACCAGAAGAAAAGTTATATTCAGATCCAAAATATAAAAAGACAATAGAATATCTTGTTACAATAGGTAAGAATAACATTAGGGTTTATAACGAAAACACTAAACCGCTTGCAGTTGAACTTATTAAAGAAATTGAAAAAGAGCTTGCTAAATAAAAAGCGAAATCATAAAAAAAAGCTCCATTATTTCTAATGGAGCTTTTTTTATGACTTTTTTTTAATATTTCCTTTCAAAAGACTTGCCGTTAAAAGAATATATGCCACTCGGATTTGCTCCTCCAAACCATAATTCTCCATTTTTGCTTTTGTAAATAGTCCAAATATGATTGCTTTGTACTCCATCTTCTTTTGTAAAGTTTTTTACAGATTTAAAATCATATTTCCAGATACCAGATCCTACAGTGCCAAACCAGATATTTCCTGAGTTATCCTCTCCAATAGAAAAGACTTTTTCTAGAGAATTCCCTTTAGTATCGTTCTTTTTTAATTTTTGTTGCTCTGTAAAATTGATTGCTTTTTTTCCGTCGTACTTTAAAACTCCCATTCCATTGTTCGCAATCCAGATATTTCCTTTGTTGTCCTCCATTATATTTCGAACGTGTAAAAAACCAGTTTTTGAGTTTAAACCAAGAGATTCGTTATCCAGTATCTTGAAAGTAGAGCCGTTGTATTCTATTACAGCACCATAAGCTCCAAGCCAAACTGCTCCATTTTTACTCTTAATAAATGGCGTCGAAATATAATATTTAAAACCATCCTGTGATTTGGGTGTAACAGGAAAAAGACGATAAGAAAGCTTTTGTCCGTCGTATTGATATATACCAGGAAGCTTTTCAAGTTTATTGTAGCCTTCAATTTGATCGCCTTTAAACCAAAGATCATTATCGTTTAACTTCCATTTGTTTTTTGAGTTATAGTCTCTTTCTGTATATCTAGTTATTTCTTTTCCGTTATAAGTGCTCAAACCTCTTCCGCATTCAAACCAAATTATACCATTTTTATCTTCGTAAATATTTCTAACCTGATTGTCACTTAAGCCATTTTTTGTTGTGAAATAGTGCAATTTTCCGTTTTGAAGTAAACAGACTCCTTCTTGATGACTGCCAAACCAAATATTACCTTTGCTGTCTTCTAAAATTGAACGAATTCCTGTAGTGTATTTCAGTTTTAAAAAAGCACTTTTGTTGTCTTTAAGCTGATTTGATTGATTTTGGTTGTTGCAGGAAATTGTTGTGGCAATCAGAAATGTGTAGCAAAAGTTAGAAATGTATTGTCTAAGTAATTGTGCTTTCATCTTAAAGTTGTTTGTTGAGATAACAAAAATATAAGATAATGAGTTTGTGCAGGAAATTATTCTAAAATAAAAAAAGCATAAAAAAAACTCCTTAATTTCTTAAGGAGTTTCTTGGTGGGCGATGAGGGGTTCGAACCCCCGACCCCCTCGGTGTAAACGAGGTGCTCTGAACCAGCTGAGCTAATCGCCCTATTTTATTAGGTTGCTATCATTTCTGATTGCGAACGCAAATATACGTTTGTTTTTGATTTCTGCAAAGAAATTTAAACTTTTGTGTGTTTTAATATTCTTTGTTAGTCCTCTTATTTAAAAGAAAACTCCTTAATTTCTTAAGGAGTTTTTTGTGGGCGATGAGGGGTTCGAACCCCCGACCCCCTCGGTGTAAACGAGGTGCTCTGAACCAGCTGAGCTAATCGCCCTATTTTACTAGGTTGCTATCGTTTGTGATTGCGAGTGCAAATATACGCCTGTTTTTGAGTTCTGCAAACAAAAATCAATAAAAAATAAAACTTTTTTAAAAATAACTTATATCTATTTGTTTATGAATTTGTTATTAAAAGGATTTTTTTGAGTTTTTTTCTAAATCAAAAGTATATTTTAGTCCAAAGGTAATTCGGCAACAACAAAAGTGCTTCCGCCAGCGTAAATAAAATCATTTTCCGAAGCATTTTTCTTTGCTTCCGCGAAAGCGATTTCCACAGAATCGTATTTTTCTCCTTTCAAATCGAAATTTGCAGCGGCATTTTTTAACGTTTCAGCAGGAAGACCTCTCGAAGAATTCGGACTGCAGAAATAATATTGTGCTTCTTTAGGAAATAAAGGCAAAATAGAATCTAAATCTTTGTCGTTAACAACTCCCAAAACAATATGTAGGTTTTCAAACTTTTCATTTTTCAGCTGATTCATTACAACCGATAATCCGTGTTTATTGTGCGCCGTATCGCAAATAATTTTGGGGTTTTCTCCCAATTGCTGCCATCTTCCTTGTAAACCTGTGTTTTTTACAACATGCAATAAACCTTCTTTCAATTGTTCGATTGAAACTTTAAAATCGGTTTCATTGTTTAGAATTGAAATTGTCTGTTGAACTGTTTTTTTATTATGAAATTGGTAATCGCCAATTAAATCAGATAAATAAATCTGATCAATCAAATCGGATGCGAAAGAAATTGGCGAGTTGTTTTCTTCGGCTTTAGCCAGAAAAACAGGTTTTGTTTCGTCATTATATTCGCCAATAACAACCGAAACATTTGGTTTAATAATTCCTGCTTTTTCGCCAGCAATAGCTTCCAGTGTATTTCCTAAAAACTGAGTATGATCTAAACCAATGTTCGTAATTACCGAAACCAAAGGCGTAATAATATTTGTTGCGTCCAATCTTCCGCCCAAACCAACTTCGATAATCGCAATGTCAACTTTCTCAGATGCAAAATAATCAAACGCCAAACCAACCGACATTTCGAAGAAACTCATATCATTAGCCTCAAAAAAACCTTTGTGTTTCGCAACAAATTCAATAACAAACTCTTCGGAGATTTCTTTACCGTCGATTTTAATTCTTTCTCTAAAATCTTTCAAATGCGGTGAAGTATATAATCCGACTTTATATCCCGCTTCCTGTAGAACAGAAGAAAGCATGTGCGAAGTAGAACCTTTTCCGTTTGTTCCCGCAACGTGAATGCATTTCAATTCCTTTTCAGGATTGCCAAGATGAGCTGCCAATAATTTAATATTCGTTAAATCTTCTTTATACGCAGAAGCACCTTGCAATTGATACATTGGCAACTGATTAAACATCCAATTGGTAGTCTCTTGATAGTTCATTTGTTTAGATAAAATGGTTGTTGATTGAAATAAATTTCGATTTTTGTAGTTTAATATTACAGCGAAAATTATCTTTATTGCAAATTTCAAATATTTTTTAGAATTAATTATTAAAAACCAGAATTAATATATGTTTAGTTTTATTCAGTTACAAACAGATACAATCGCAAATGCTTCAAATGTAGTGGTCGAAAAGATTGCAGCACCGCAAAATGAAATTTCAATGTTTGGGTTCATTATGAAAGGGGGAGTTTTCTTAATTCCGATCGCGATTCTATTGTTTTACACTATTTACCTGATTTTTGAACGTTATATGTACATTAGCCGCGCGTCTAAAATTGACAGCAGATTAATGCAGGATATTGGCGAAAAATTACATTCTGGAAACATCGAATTGGCACGTACAATTGTAGAAAGAAACAATACTGCAGCTGGAAATATTTTAAAAGAAGGAGTTTTGGTAATCGGAAGACCAATCTCTGAAATTGAAGCCAACATGGACCGTGCTGCCGATATCGAAATTGGCGAAATGGAAAGACATTTAGGTCATCTTGGACTTATTGCTGGTATCGCGCCAACTTTAGGTTTCATCGGAACAATTTCTGGAGTTATCAAGATTTTCTACAGCATTTCGGTTACAGAAAATATCAGTATCGGAAATATTTCTGGAGGTTTATACGAAAAAATGATCAGTTCTGGATCTGGATTAATTGTGGGTATTATTGCGTATAGCGCGTACCACTTATTGAACGGAAAGATTGATAATTTTGCCTTAAAAATTCAGAAACAGATTTTAGAATTTGTCAATATAATTCAAAGAGCATAAGCCATGTCTATTAAAAGAAAAAGAAGATTTCACGCCGAAGTTGCGACTTCATCTTTGAGTGACATTATGTTTTTCCTGCTGTTGTTTTTCTTAATTATTTCAACACTGGCAAATCCGAATGTGATTAAGATGACTTTGCCAAAAGCTAAAGCGAATGAAAAGACCAATAAACAGCTCATAAGTTTATCGGTTACAGAAGATAAAAAGTTCTACATTGACAAACAGGAAGTTGATTTCGAAAATCTAGAAACGAGTTTAATGTCAAAAATAGGAACAGATAAAGAACAAACCGTTGTAGTTCGAATTCCATTTAATCTGCAAGTTCAAGACTTAGTAGATGTTTTGCAAATAGGAGTGAAGAACAATTTAAAATTTGTAATTGCCACAAGTCCGAAGTAAAATATTATTAGGGCGTGACCACAATAAAAAAATGGGCCAATCAGGAAAACGTTGATGCGCCCATTTTTTTATTGCGGTCGTCCCGATAGCTATAGGGAGGGCTACTGCGGTAGCTTCCTTCTATCCCTCACGCGAGCAAACGTAATCTAGGTCATTGCGAGGAAATAAGCAATCACGGCAGAATTATCCGCAATCTTGGCCACTGAGAGGAGTGAAGCAATTGGAGTAAAAAATTAGCCACAATCTTGTCATTTCGAGGAACGAGAAATCTCCACAAGTAACTCCGCAACGAAATTCCAATCTTTGTAGAGCTTCTCGTGAAGATTTCTCCTTCGTCGAAATGACAAACTAGGTGAAATGAGTGATTGAAAACAAAACCAATAAAAAAGGCTTTCAGATTCCTGAAAGCCTTTTTTATTGGTTTTATCATTTTAATCCAAACTAAAATTGTAGATAATTTTTCCAACTTGTTTGGCAGCAGCATTTGCATCAGCAGACCATTTTGTATTTAGTGCTGCAATTTTCGCTTGTTCCAATAAACAACTTGCTGTATTTGTTGTTCCCTTTACTCCGGGTGTTGCGCTTATGGTTTTCCCATTTTGATCAACTGTAACTTCTACCACAACTTTCCCTTGTTCGTTGCAAGTGTATTTAGGAGCAGGTTTTGATAATGCTTTTCGTCCATTTAAAGAATATCCAGATCCACCGCCAGAACCGCCGCCGCTTCCAGCTCCGTAACCGCTTCCGGTGCCAATACCATTTCCGGTTCCGTTACCGCCTCCAGTTCCTCCGCCAGAACCACCACTTCCGTAATAACCGTTAGAGTTTAAACTTCCGTTCGATTTTCCTTTGTTTCCAGCAACTTTATCGTCTCCATCGCCACCTTTATTAGAACCTTTCATAATGCTAGCTAAAGCATCGTTTGTTGAATTAGAAACTTTTGGTTTTTCTGGTACAGGTTTTTGTACCGGTTTCTCAACAGGAACAGGTTTTTTAGGTTTTTCTTTTGTCGGAATAACAACGTCGTTATCTGCAGTTGTGTTTTCTTGAGAAATTATGGCTTCTTCCTCTGGCGTTGCTTTTGCAGGCGCTTGCTTTACATTGTTTTTTACATTCAGAACTTCGCTTTTATAATTGGCTCCAGAACCTAAATCACTATCTCCAAAGTTTATGGTTACGCCTCCGCCGCCACCTCCGCCATCGGCGAGAGCGACATTGTTTTCAGGATTATAAGGAGGCCAAAAACGTATAAAAAACAGCAATGCAATGATCACCACATATATTGCAGTAGTAATTAATAAAGATTTCTTTTTGTCTGAAGAAATAGTGAAACTCATTGAATTCTGAATTTTGAAATGTATTATTTTAAAAACGTTTAAAAGTAGTAAAAATTGTTTAGAATGAAAGTGATTGCTTTACTTTGGGAGTAATGTTTTTTAGCTCGCAGATTTAGCAGATCAAGCAGATTTGTTTTGATGCAAAGGATTTAAATAGATGTGCGTAATCTGCTAAATCTGCGGGAAATAAAAAAGGACCAAATTAAATTTGATCCTTTTGAAATAAAATAAAGTATATTTTTTACACCAACTGTTTCAAAGCAATTTCAAAAGCAGTTGCGCTAATATTTGTTTTTGATGCGCTTAAAGCGTGAGCTTTTACAATAGCATTTTTAATTGTTTCTGATGTATCATTAAAAATAGCCTCATCTGTCATTTGAACTTTTTTCTCCATGAAATAAGCAAATACTCTTGCCATTCCGCAGTTTGAAATAAAGTCAGGAATCAAACTTACTTTTTGATCCACTTGTTCCATAATAGAACCAAAGAAAATTTCTTTGTCAGCAAAAGGAACATTCGCACCGCATGAAATCACTTCCAATCCGTTTGCGATTAAGTTATCGATTTGCGCTTGAGTTACCAATCTTGAAGCAGCGCATGGAGTGAAAATCTCAGCACCAATTGTCCAGATTTTAGAATTGATTTCTTCAAACGGAATCATATTCTCAGCAACCAATTTGTTTCCGTCTTTATTTAAAAACAAAGTTCTAATTTCTTCAAAAGAAAAACCTTCTTCTTTAATTAATCCGCCATCGCGATCAATGATTCCGATAACTTTTGCTCCCATTTCAGCTAAATAAAAAGCGGCTGCAGAACCAACGTTTCCGAAACCTTGTACGATTGCTTTTTTACCTTTAATGTCTCCGCCGTAAGTCGTGTAGAAATGTCGAACAGCTTCTGCAACGCCATAACCCGTAATCATATCGGCAACGGTATATTTTCTAGTTACGTCTGGAGAAAATTTAGGGTTTTCAATAACCTTAATTACACCTTGGCGCAATTGACCAATTCTATTGATTTTGTCAGCTTCTGTAGGTCTAAAGTGTCCGTTAAAAACGCCTTCTTGCGGATGCCAAACACCACATTCTTCTGTCATTGGAATAACTTCATGAATCTCATCAACATTCAAATCACCGCCAGTTCCGTAGTAGCTTTTCAATAATGGAGAAACCGCTTTGTACCAACGCTGTAAAACTCCTTTTTTGCGAGGATCGTTTGGATCAAAATTTATTCCAGATTTAGCGCCTCCAATAGCAGGGCCTGAAACAGAGAATTTAACTTCCATTGTTTTAGCCAAAGACAAAACTTCGTTCATGTCTAAGCCTTTTCTCATTCTTGTTCCTCCACCCGCAGCTCCTCCACGAAGTGAATTAATAACAGTCCACCCTTCGGCTTCTGTTTCTGAATCTTTCCAATTGAAAACAATTTCAGGTGCTTTGTTTTCAAATTGTTGTAATAAATCTTTCATTTTGTTGTGATATGTTTATTTTGCGTAAATGTATAAAATAGAATAATGCGAATAATGTATTTTGCATCAAATTTATAAAACAAAAAAGAAAAGCCGAAAACTATTTGGTTTTCGGCTTTTTGAATATTCAAAAAATTAAGAATTATTGTCCTAATAAATGTTTTTTCAAAGTTTCGTCAACTGGTTTATCAGAAAGCCAGATTCCGAATAATGCTTTTTTGAAATCAAACCCTGGGATTTTTCCTTTCAAAACTTCATTTTTAGAAACATAAACATTTTGGTCTAGCGGATTGTAAGCTAAAATGAAAACATCTTTTTCTGTAATGGCGTCACTTAAAAAACTTTTTAACTGTTCAATTCTAGGACGCAATTGTTCCAAATTTGCTCCCGCAGATTTTTCAAAACCTGTATTCATAGCTTTAGTCAGCTTATTAGAAGAAACCATTGAAGAAGTGATTTCAATTCTAACAGCCATTTCAGTGTCGCTGTCTATGATAAATTGAGGATCTTGTGTTAATTGAGATAAATACAATGCTTGAACATAAACTTCCAACCACATTTTAGATCTTCCGCCCGCGCCATTTAGTTGCAATGGTTTTCCTTGAAAGTCTATTTTTCTAGGAACGCTTACTCCATTTACTTCAATTTGAGTTTGTGCAGAAACAGTCGAAAACTGCAAGCTTAACAGGACTGTTAGTAAAAGTAAAATCTTTTTCATATTCATCAATTTTTTATTTTTAGGGCAAAAATAATGGTAATTTATTAATATTTAGTTCATATTGAGAATGTTTTTTTATTCAAAATTTGATGCTTGGTTTTTGTATTCTATTAAAAATCAAATTAGTAAGAGTATGTTTACGTACTTTTACTTGTTTTAAGAATTGTTGAAGTTTTATCCTTTTTAAAAATCACCAAATATTTAATTATTTCTAAAATTTAAGCCTAATTTCAATCTTAAATTTTAGAAAATTTGTTGCCAAATTAATGTTCTTTTGAAAGAAAAGCTAAATAATCACGAAAACGTTATCGTAATCTTTGCTGATCTATTAATTTTATATGCATGCATTGTAATTTACACATTAAAAAATTATCTTTGGAAGCCTTTGCATTACAAAATTAGGCATCGACAAAACACAAAAAACATAAAAAAAACTATCAACTAAAGAAATCTGTTTGAAATCTGGTTGAGAAAAACATTTAAAGTAAACTACTATGGATTTTAATCTTACCGAAGAACATTTAATGATTCAGCAGGCAGCAAGAGATTTTGCTCAAAATGAATTATTGCCGGGAGTTATTGAACGTGACGAAAAACAAATTTTTCCAACTGAGCAAGTCAAAAAAATGGGTGAGCTTGGATTTATGGGAATGATGGTTGATCCTAAATATGGGGGAAGTGGCTTAGATGCTATTTCTTATGTTATTGCAATGGAAGAAATTTCTAAAGTAGACGCTTCTGCCTCTGTGGTAATGTCAGTAAACAATTCGTTAGTTTGCTGGGGATTGCAAGAATATGGAACGGAAGAACAAAAACAAAAATATTTGCCAGGTTTGGCTTCTGGAGAAATTCATGGAGCATTTTGTTTAAGCGAACCTGAAGCAGGAAGTGATGCAACTTCTCAAAAAACAACTGCAGTAGATATGGGAGATCATTATTTGGTTAATGGTACAAAAAACTGGATTACAAACGGAAATACTGCTTCTGTTTATTTGGTAATTGCACAAACACACCCAGAATTAAAGCACAAAGGGATTAATGCTTTGATTATGACTAAAGATATGCCAGGTTTCTCAGTTGGTCCTAAAGAACAAAAAATGGGAATTCGCGGATCTGATACACATTCTTTAATGTTTTCTGATGTGAAAGTTCCAAAAGAAAATAGAATCGGCGAGGACGGTTTCGGATTTAAATTTGCAATGAAAACGCTTGCTGGAGGTAGAATTGGTATTGCTTCTCAAGCTTTAGGAATTGCTTCTGGCGCTTATGAACTGGCTTTGAAATATTCTAAAGAAAGAAAAGCTTTTGGAACTGAAATCTGTAACCATCAAGCAATTGCTTTCAAATTGGCAGACATGGCTGTAAATATAGAAGCGGCTCGTCATTTATGTATGAAAGCGGCTTGGGACAAAGATCAGCACAAAAATTACGATGTAAGTGGAGCAATGGCAAAACTTTTTGCTTCGCAAGTTGCAATGGACACAGCTGTAGAAGCAGTTCAGATTCACGGAGGTAATGGATATGTAAAAGAATATCATGTAGAGCGTTTAATGCGTGATGCAAAAATTACTCAGATTTATGAAGGAACTTCTGAAATTCAGAAAATCGTAATTTCAAGAGCAGTTATCGCTGGATAAAATTGGATTCTAAATAGATTTGAAACCCTTTTGACTTTTAGTTCGAAAGGGTTTTTTTATGAATATTCTTTTACTTTTCATAAGTTTATAGTCCAATTAAATTTTATTTTAAATCATCAATAAAAAAAACAAAACCATGAGAAAACTATATTTTTTACTTCCATTTATTTTTTTTGCGTGCAAATCGGGAACTTCAACTACAAATGAGAAAGAAGTAAAATCAGATTCAAAACCAATAACAGTTACCTACAAAGTAAAGGAAAATGAAATTTCAGATTTTTTAAAATACCTTTCTTCTGATGAAATGGAAGGTCGTGAAACAGGCACTAAAGGAATTGAAAAAGCTGCGGTTTTCTTAGAAGACTTTTTGAAGAAAAATAAAATAAAACCGTATTTTAAAACTTACCGAGATACATTAACCAATTTTGATTCTCCAGCGTTTAATATTGTTGGCATGATAGAAGGAACAGATCCTGAACTTAAAAAAGAATTTGTCGTATTGAGTGCGCATTACGATCATATTGGTATTGAGGCAAAAGATCAGGCGGATAAAATTAATAATGGTGCAAACGATGATGCTTCAGGTGTGACTTCTGTAGCTGCAATGGCAAAATATTTTAGCCAAACTAAAGCCAACAAACGCAGTATATTAATTGTCTTTTTTGCTGGGGAAGAAAAAGGGCTGTTGGGTTCTAAAAGTTTAGTGGAGAAATTGAAAAAGCAAAACTTTAATCTTTATACACAATTGAATATCGAAATGATTGGTGTTCCGATGAAAAGAGATTTCTTAGCTTATATAACTGGTTTTGATAAATCGAATATGGCGCAAAAAATAAACGAATACACAGGAAAAAACACCATCGGATTTTTGCCAAAAGAAGCAGAATATAAATTGTTCTATCGTTCAGATAATTATTCTTTTTTTCAAGCTTTCGGAAAACCATGCCAATCTCTAAGTACTTTTGATTTTGAAAACTTTGATTACTATCACCATGTTTCAGATGAATTCAAATTAATGGATATTTCGCATATCACAGCATTTACTCAAGAATTATTGCCTGCGGTTACAAAAATTGCGGTTTCGCCAACTCAGGAAATAACCATGAACAAATAAGAGGCTGTTTTACAGCATTTGATTATTTTTGTGGAATGAAAAATATTATCGTTACAGGAACAAGCAGAGGAATTGGTTATGAATTAGCCTTGAAATTTGCTGAGGCTGGTCATCAAGTTTTGGCCATTTCTAGAAAAATACCGCAAGCATTATTACAACATCAAAACATAACTTGTCTGTCTGTTGATTTAGCAGATGTAACTGCGTTAAATCAGGTTGAAAGCTTTCTTTCTTCTACTTGGAAAAAAGTAGATGCAGTAGTTCATAATGCTGGGGCTTTACTTTTAAAACCTTTTGAACAAACTACTCAGGCAGATTTTGAACATATTTATAAAGTTAATGTTTTTGCTGTTGCCAATTTAACTCGCATTTGTATTCCTTATTTAGAAAAAGGAAGTCATGTCGTTACAATTAGTTCGATTGGTGGAGTTCGTGGTAGTTTAAAATTTGCTGGATTGGCGGCTTACAGTTCTAGTAAAGGAGCTGTAATTACGTTAACTGAATTATTAGCGGAAGAGTATAAAGAAAAAGGAATTTCGTTTAATGTTTTGGCTTTGGGTTCTGTTCAAACTGAAATGCTAAATGAGGCTTTTCCAGGATATCAAGCCCCAATTTCGGCTGAAGGAATGGCAACTTATATTTATGATTTTACGCTTAATGGAAATAAATATTTTAACGGAAAAGTGCTTGAAGTTTCGTCAACGAACCCTTAAAATTAATTATTAGTTATGAATTATGAGTTATGAGTGAGAGTATTGTGAAAACCAAAAGTTTTGAATTAGCTGTTAGAGGAGTTAATTTTTATAAATGGTTTGTGTCCGAAAAGAAAGAATTCGTAATTAGTAAACAATTTCTGCGTTCTGTTACTTCGGTTGGAGCAAATGTTAGAGAAGCTGTTAATGCGCAAAGTAAGCCTGATTTTATACATAAATTGTCAATTGCGCAAAAAGAATGCGATGAATCAATGTCCTGGCTTGAAATATTAAAAGAAACAAATTATATTTTTTTAATTGAATTTGATTCCATTTATCGGCAATGTAATGAAGTTTTAAAAATCATCAGAAGCATAATAATTACAACCAAAAAGAAACTGATAACTCATAATTCATAACTTATAATTCATAATTCTTTTGAGCGACACTTTAGCTAAATACATTCCCGAACATGCTGTAAAACCCGTTTTTGATTTGATAGTGGCCAATCAGGTTCATTTGAAAATTGTAAACGAGCGTCAAACGCGTCATGGTGATTATAGGAGAGGACCAAGTGGTAAGCATGAAATTACAGTTAATGCTAGTTTAAATAAGTACCGTTTTTTGATAACGCTCATTCATGAAATTGCACATTTGGTTGCTTTTGAAAAGTTTGGGCGAAATATAAAACCACATGGAAATGAATGGAAATTTACTTTTCAGCGTTTAATGGTTCCTTTTATTCGACCAGAAATCTTTCCAGGACAAATATTGCCTTTGTTGGCAAGACATTTCAAGAATCCTTCGGCGAGTAGTGATACCGATACCACTTTGTCTTTGGCTTTGAAACAATACGACAAGGATAATGATAAGAACTATGTTTTTGAAATTCCATATGGAAGCGTATTTAGGATCAAAAATGGAAAAGTCTTTAAGAAATTGGCCGTTCGTACCAAACGTTTCGAATGTATCGAAATAAGTTCAGGAAAAACATATCTTTTTAATCCGAATGCGGAAGTGGAACTTATAAATTAAATCCTAATTTTTGAAATTCCAAATTCCAAAGTGGGAGGGAACAATCGAATATTAAAAATCCCAAATTCCAAGTTTTGCAATTGGAATTTGGGATTTTTAATATTTAAATTTTAAAAGACTTTAGCCTTTCAAATAAGCTTCACGAACTTTCTTGAAAAGGTTTGAAGAATAAACAAATTTAACTACGGCCTCATTGTCGGTCGTAAAGATTTCTTCTTTCGTTCCTTGCCAAGCTTTAAGACCTTTCTTTAAGAAAACAATATTCTCACCGATTTCCATTACAGAGTTCATATCGTGAGTATTAATTACGGTTGTAATGTTGTATTCTTTTGTAATTTCCTGAATTAAGTTATCAATTAAAGTCGAAGTATTCGGATCTAAACCTGAGTTAGGTTCATCACAAAACAAATACTTTGGATTATTTACAATGGCGCGAGCAATTGCCACACGTTTTTGCATACCTCCAGAAATCTCAGAAGGCAATTTTTTATGAGCATCAACTAGGTTTACTCTTTCTAGAACAAAATCAACGCGTTCTTTGATTTGTGACTTAGTGTTGTTGGTAAACATTCTCAATGGGAAAGCTACATTTTCTTCAACACTCATAGAGTCAAACAATGCACTGCCTTGAAATACCATTCCAATTTCAGTTCTTAACTCACGTTTCTCATCTTTGTCCAAATCCGAATAAACTCTTCCGTCAAATTCAATTGTTCCTGCGTCTGGGGTGTGAATTCCTAGCAACGTTTTCAATAAAACTGTTTTTCCAGATCCACTTTGTCCGATAATCAAGTTGGTTTTACCTGTTTCAAAAACCGTCGAAACGCCTTTCAAAACTTTACTGTCACCAAATGATTTTTCTATATTTTTTACTTCTATCATTATCCTAGCAATAATTGAGTTAATATATAATTTAGAAGGATAATAGTAACAGATGTCCAAACAAATGATGTTGTACTTGCCTTACCAACTTCTAGCGCGCCACCTTTCATGTAATAACCATGAAAAGACGGAATTGTTGCCAACAACATGGCAAAGATTAAAGTTTTGATAAAGGCATACGTAATATGAAAGGGAATAAAATCTTTCTGAGCTCCCATAATAAAATCTGCACCAGTTGAAAATCCTCCATAAGCACAAGCAAGCCATCCTCCAAAAATTCCTAAAAACATACTAATCCCGATTACAAAAGGGTACATTAATAGCGCTATAATTTTTGGAAAAACAAGATAGTTTACAGAGTTAACTCCCATAACTTCTAAAGCATCAATTTGTTCTGTAACACGCATTGTTCCGATACTTGAAGTAATGTATGATCCCATTTTTCCAGCCATAATTACCGAAATAAAAGTAGGGGCAAACTCCAAAATTACAGATTGACGTGTAGCGAAACCAATTAGATATTTCGGAATTAAAGGATTAGTTAAATTTAAGGCTGTCTGAATAGCAACAACTCCTCCAATAAAGAAAGATATAAAGCAGACAATTCCAAGAGAGTCAATTATTAAGTCGTCAATTTCTTTGAAAATTAAATTTTTCATTACAGGCCATTTGGTCTGTTTGTTGAAAATCTCTTTCAGCATTAAAAAATATTTCCCGATTTGGGATAAATAACGAATTAGCATCATAATTTTTAAATATTGGCTAAGGTAAAAAGAAGTTATGAGTTTTGGGGTATGCGTTCTGGTTTTTCAACCGTTTTGTCAATCAAATTAACTTTTCTTTCATTTTTTTGAAACGATAGTTTCGAATAAATTTAGCCTGTTCTGGTGTAACCAATAAAGGTGTTTTTGCTTTTTTTGCTTTCCAAAAGCCTCTTATATAATCTAAAAATAAGAATGGTTTTTTCTTCATCATCGCCAGTTTTGCCGAGGCAATTGCCGTGATCCAAAAGCCATATCCTAAAGTGTAAAAAGCTTCGCCTTGTTTGTAACGGGCTGTTTTGTTATAGTTGGCTCCCGTTGGTTTAAGGTGTTTTACGTGTAAAGACTGATCGGTAACGATTTTCCAATCGTAATATTTGCAAAGCAATTCATCTATGGTATCCCAACCCATTGCTGGACGTAACCCGCCAATTTGTTGATAGGTTTCTTTTCTGTATGCTTTTAAGGCTCCGCGAATATGATCTTTATCGGTTAGGTTTTCTAAAACCCATTCGCCATTTTTATCAATATAGCAGAATCCGCCCACCATTCCGATTTTTGAATCAGATTCAAAATGTTTGATGATGGTTTCGAAATAGTTTGGAGGGAAAATTAAATCACCGTCGATTTTTACAATAATATCGTAATCCTGATCTAAAGTTTCAAAACCTTTTTGAAAAGCCTGAATTACTTTACTTCCAGGCATATGTATCGCATCTGAAGTTTTATTGACAACAGAGATGTATGGATTCTCTTTTGCAAATCCCAATACCACTTCTTCTGTTTTATCAGTAGAATTGTCATTTACAACCACAATTTTCGAAGGCAAAACAGTTTGGGTTACCAAAGATTGCAAGGTAAGACCAATTAGATCTTGCTCATTGTGTGCGGGTATAACGATATAATACTTCATATAAAAATTTTAGATTTTAAATTTTAGATTTTAGATTGGTTTTACCTGGTTCTAAAATCAGAAATCTAAAATCGTTAATCTAAAATCTACAATCTAAATTTTTTCTGCCACCACAATATAATATCTTGGAGTGAAATATCTTAATAATGGTCTTAATCCAAGCTTTTTTACCGGATGTGTAAATTGTAAGCGGTCTGTGATTTTCCAGCCTGTTTTTTCTAAAAGCCAGTCCAATTGCCAGTCTTCAAATTCATGGTAATGTCTGTCCCACATATCTGTTTTAGAACGATACGCTGGTGAAAACCATAAACGTAATGGAATTGAAATTAACAATTTGTCACATTTTACATTTTGTAAAATAGTATACGGATTTAATAAATGTTCGAAAATTTCAAATGCCGTAAAAACAGTATAATCTTCTGTTTGTAGCGCCGTATGATCGTTGTCTAAATCTTCGCCTTTAGTATTTTTTACGGTATAGCCATTTTCTTCCATTATTTTAGAAAACGGATTTGGAACTCCAAAATCAAAAATGGTTTCTGATGTGCTAACGTGCTTTTGTAAAAACTCTAAAGTAAGTTTGAATCTTTTATTCGGAAACGTTTTTTCGTACATAGTTATGGCGAACGAATCGATCTCTCGTTCTTGATTTTAATTAGGTCGCAAATATACTAAAAAAGTAATCAGTGTTCAGTTTTTAGTGTTCAGTTACGATGCTAAGTTTAAAAATGAATTTCTCGTAATCCCGATAGCTATCGGGAGCGAAGTCGCAAAGTATTGAGCAAAAAAAATAACCATATAAGTAATATAAGATATTTTAAGTTTTCACTTAACTGAACTTATATGACCTATATGGTTAAAAAAAACTTTGTGACTTCGCGTCTTTGCGAGATTATTTTAGTATCTATAAACAAACGCGTTAATGTTCATTCCTGCTCCAACTGAAGCAAAAATTAAAACATCGCCTTTATTGATCTCGTGATTTTCTATTTTTCCTTGTAAAATCAAATCGTATAAAGTAGGAACCGTTGCAACACTGCTGTTTCCTAAATCGTGAATACTCATTGGCATAATATCTTTCGGCGGTGTTTTATCGTAAAGTTTGTAGAAACGTTCGATAATCGCTTCATCCATTTTTTCGTTGGCTTGATGAATCAGGATTTTTTTCACTTCATCAATTGAAATGCCGCTTTTATCTAGACAGCTTTTCATCGCGCATGGAACATTGCTTAAAGCAAATTCGTAAATCTTGCGACCGTACATCTTGATGTATTTGATATCCGGATCTAAATCTGGATTATATGATTTTCCGAAGAAAAGATAATTGGCTTCATCATTTGCATAAGTAGCACTTTCGTAAGCTAATAATCCAGCGTCATCAGTTGAGGCTTCAAGAATTGAAACTCCGGCTCCATCAGAATAAATCATAGAATCACGATCATGATCGTCTACAACTCTTGAAAGGGTTTCGGCTCCGATTACCATTACTCTTTTTGCCATTCCAGATTTGATAAAAGCATTCGCTTGTAGCACGCCTTCAATCCAGCCTGGACATCCAAAAAGAATATCGTAAGCCACACATTTAGGATTTTTGATTCCTAATTTGTTTTTAACTCTTGTTGCTAAACTTGGTAAAACATCGGTTTGATGTGTTCCTGTTTTTACATCGCCAAAGTTATGAGCGAAAATAATGTAATCTAAAGTTTCAGCATCAATTCCTGCGTTCGCGATTGCTTTTTGCGCAGCGAAAAATGCTAAATCAGAAGCAGTATATTGTGGTTCGGCATAACGGCGGTTTTCAATTCCGGTTATACCTTTAAATTTCTTAATTACGACTTCGTTCGGGTAGCCAAATGGAGTTCCATCTTCATTTAAAAAAATATGTTTGTCAAAATCTGTATTCTTAACTTCTAGGTTAGGAATGTAACTTCCAATACCAATTATTTTTATTTTCATTTTTCCCTTTAATTATCCGATAAATTTAGCGCTAATGTATAAATAATATTATGATAACTATCATAAAAAATAGTATGCATGCATATAATTATGAAATAACAATTTTTTGGATGATATATTGTGTTTCTTTTAATGATTTTTTAATATTTCCTAGATTTCAAACGATTGAAGCCAATTTTTGATGCTCTCAAATTTGAGGAATATGGTTGTTTTATTGAGATAATTTCACAAAAACATAACAAAAAGTTATGTTTTTATAAACCCGATTCTTCTTTATGTTTTGATAGCGTGAGGGATAGGAGGAAGCTACCGAAGTTTAAAAAAAGTTTCAAGTTTCAGGTTTCAAGTTGCCTACATAGCGTGAAACCTGAAACTTGAAACAAAAAATAAAACCCGACAAACTTTTAAATCTGTCGGGTTTTTAAATATGTGTAGAAAAACTATTTTTTAGCTTTCCATGTAAGCTTCAATTGGTGCACAGCTACAAACTAAATTTCTGTCACCATAAGCATCATCTACACGACGAACAGATGGCCAGAATTTATTGTCGGCGATGTAATCTAATGGATATGCTGCTTTTTCTCTTGTATAAGGGAAATCCCAGTTATCAGTAGTTAACATGGCTAATGTATGCGGTGCATTTTTCAATACGTTGTTTTTGTCATCAGCTGTTGCTGCGTCAATTTCTTTTCTAATTGAGATCAGTGCATCACAAAAACGATCTAATTCTGCTAAATCTTCCGATTCTGTAGGCTCGATCATTAAAGTTCCTGCAACTGGGAAAGAAACCGTTGGAGCGTGGAAACCGTAATCCATTAAACGTTTTGCGATATCACCTACTTCGATTCCGTTTTCTTTAAATGCACGGCAATCTAAAATCATTTCGTGCGCCGCTCTTCCGCATTCTCCTGTGTAAAGAATTGGGTAGTGACCTTCGAAACGAGATTTCATGTAGTTTGCATTCAAGATTGCGTGCTCAGTAGCGCTTTTTAATCCTTCAGCACCCATCATTGTGATGTAACCGTAAGAAATCAAACATACTAAAGCAGATCCGTAAGGTGCAGATGAAATAGCTGTAATTGCTTGCTCACCACCAACTTTTAAGATTGGGTTTGTTGGTAAAAACGGAACTAATTTTTCGTTCACACAAATTGGTCCAACACCAGGTCCACCACCACCGTGAGGAATAGCGAAAGTTTTGTGTAAGTTTAAGTGACAAACGTCAGCGCCAATTGTAGCAGGATTTGTTAATCCAACTTGTGCGTTCATGTTTGCACCATCCATATATACTAATCCACCGTTTTCGTGGATTAATTTTGTGATTTCGATAATTGAAGATTCAAAAACGCCGTGAGTAGAAGGATACGTTACCATTAAACAAGATAAATCATCTTTGTGTTCAATCGCTTTTTCTCTTAAATCTTCTACGTCAATATTTCCTTCTGGAGTTGTTTTCGTAACAATGATTTTCATTCCGGCCATCGCTGCAGAAGCAGGATTTGTTCCGTGAGCCGATGAAGGAATCAAACATACATTACGGTGCTCGTCGCCTCTTGATAAGTGGTAAGCACGAATCGCCATTAAACCAGCATATTCACCTTGTGCTCCAGAGTTTGGCTGTAAAGTTGTTCCAGCAAAACCTGTAATTACATTTAATTGCTGCTCTAATCTTTTCAACATTGTAAGGTAACCTTCAACTTGGTCAACTGGTGCAAACGGGTGAATGCTGTTCCAGTTTGGCATTGATAAAGGCAACATTTCAGAAGCGGCGTTTAATTTCATCGTACAAGAACCTAATGAAATCATCGAGTGATTCAATGATAAATCTTTACGCTCTAATTTTTTGATGTAACGCATCAATTGGCTTTCTGAATGATGATTGTTGAAAACATCATGTGTTAAGAAAGATGAAGTTCTTTCTAATGAAGCTGGTAATTGGCTAGCCTCAGTTAATTCCGTAACAGAAACAGTTTCTTTTCCTAAAGCTTCAGCAAAAATCGCAACGATTTGGTTGATGTCTGCAATTGAAGTCGTTTCGTTTAACGAAATTGAAATCGTATCAGCATCAGGATAGAAGAAGTTTACTTTGTTTTTCTCCGCAATTGCTTTTACTTTT
Source organism: Flavobacterium anhuiense (assembly GCF_050990855.1). Taxonomy (GTDB): domain Bacteria; phylum Bacteroidota; class Bacteroidia; order Flavobacteriales; family Flavobacteriaceae; genus Flavobacterium; species Flavobacterium anhuiense_C. Next base: position 450,885 of record NZ_CP158861.1, on the reverse strand, counting down.
TGAGCATCAGCTTTTACCAAAATAGTATCAAAGTAAGCTGAGTTAACTTGAGAAACTCCAATTTTATTTAAAGCCTCAGCAGTTGTAACCGCCGATGCATGAACTTTGTTTGCAATATATTTCAAACCTTCTGGTCCGTGGTAAACCGCGTACATTCCAGCCATAACTGCCAGTAAAACCTGAGCAGTACAAATGTTAGAAGTCGCTTTTTCACGTTTGATGTGTTGCTCACGAGTCCCTAAAGCCATACGTAAAGCACGGTTTCCGTTTGCATCAACAGAAACTCCAATGATACGACCTGGCATAGATCTTTTGTATTCGTCTTTAGTTGCAAAGTAAGCAGCGTGAGGACCACCGTAACCCATTGGCACACCAAAACGTTGTGTAGTTCCAACAACAACTGCAGCTCCCATTTCTCCAGGAGAAGTCAAAGTTGCCAATGATAAAATATCAGCAGCAAAAGCCACTTTAATTTCATTTTCTTTTGCTTTAGCAACAAAAGCACTATAATCGTTTACCTGACCGTATTTTCCTGGGTATTGTAAAATAGCTCCAAAGAATTCATTTGAAAAATCAAATGTTTCGTGGTTTCCAACAACTAATTCAATCCCGATTGGAGTTGAACGCGTTTGAAGTACAGATAAAGTTTGTGGTAAAATTTCTTCAGAAACGAAGAATTTATGTGTATTGTTTTTCTTTTGATCACGAGTACGAACGTCAAATAATAACGCCATAGCTTCTGCAGCAGCAGTTCCTTCATCTAATAAAGATGCATTGGCAATTTCCATTCCAGTCAACTCGATAACTGTAGTTTGGAAATTTAAAATAGCTTCTAAACGACCTTGTGCAATTTCTGCTTGGTAAGGCGTGTAAGCTGTATACCATCCTGGGTTTTCGAAGATGTTTCTTTGAATTGGAGCCGGAACGATAGTTGGGTGATAACCTAAACCAATATATGATTTAAATGTTCTATTTTTCTTCCCTAAGTCACGAATATGATTTGCATATTCGAATTCTGTCATCGCAGGATCTAAATTCAACGGCGCTTTTAGACGAATATCATCTGGAAGTGTTTCATAAACAAGTTGTTCAATCGAATCAACTCCAATAGTTTTCAGCATGTGCTGAAGATCAGTTTCTCTTGGACCAATGTGTCTTAAAGCAAAAGCATCTGTTTTCATGTAGCTATCTAATGTTTTTAAATGAATGTGATTCGGCTATTTACGAGGCGAATAACATTTAAAAGTAAATGTGTTGTTTTTTTGTGCCGCAAAATTAAGTATTATTAATAATTTAATAGGTATTTTTAACTTCAATTTTTATCAAATTTCTAACTAAAGAGTTGATTTGTTACCAATTGATTAGATTTGAGCTATGAAACTTCTAAAACAAATATTCGATTTTTATTTAAACAGCAGTATTCACGTGGCTTTGTCGTGTTATGCTTTGGTCCGAATTACATTTCATGTGTTTCATATTCAGTATGATGAGCCAATGGCATTGTTTGTTTTTTTCGGAACTATTGTAGGATATAATTTCGTAAAATATGATGCACTGGTTCGTGTAAAGAAAAATCCGATAGGAACACAGTTGAAAATTATTGCCGCTTTGAGTTTTATTTCAGTGATTTTGGTTGGTTATTATTTTTTTCATCTCAAAAGAATCACACAGATTGTCTCCGTTGGAATATTTGCTATAACCGCATTGTACACTTTACCGTTTTTTCCGAACAGAAGAAATGCCAGAAATTGGGCAGGAGTAAAAATTTATATTGTAGCACTTTGCTGGGTGGGCGCGACTTTGGTTTTGCCTTTAATAAATGCCGAACTTCCATCTACTATGGATTTCTTTATTAAATGCATTCAGCGTTTTATTTTGGTTTTTGTGCTGATTTTGGTTTTCGAAATTTTAGATTTAGCCAATGACGATCCGCATTTGCAAACCGTTCCGCAGACCATCGGAGTGAAGAAAACCAAACTTTTAGGATTTTTGTTATTGATTCCGTTTTGGTTTTTAGAGATTTTTGTTTCAACATTTAATATTCATGATGCCATTATAAATTTGATAATGGTTGTAATGTTGATGTTGTTTATTGCTTTTGCAAATACGAATCGTTCGAAATATTATACTTCTTTTTGGGTAGAAAGCGTGCCGATTTTTTGGTGGTTGATGGTCGTTTTCTTTAGATGATTTTTTGGACGTGCCACCATCCCGATAAAAGGGCTAATTCACGTTGCGCTTATTCGCCCTTTTATCGGGATGCTGTCGGGCTATACGCGCTACTTCGGTAGCCAGCTTCTATCCCTCACGCAAACCGTAAAACGAGAAAAATCATTTTCAAAATTTAATACGATCCAATATTGTGGAGATAGCCAATGGTTTTAACCATTGGGACGCGATCTTTGCTTCGTATTTTGCATGGGTTTTGCTATGTTTGAAATTTAGAATTTATAGAGTGTTCAATTGCCTCCAGCTTTAGCTGGAGGTTAATAGATGTTTCTAATCTGGCTTTAGCCAAAACTCAAGTTCGGCTAAAGCCAAAACATTCGATTAAATTTCTCCTCCAGCTGAAGCTGGAGGCAATTCATAATCTGTTTCTGAAACATCTTTCAAAACTTTATTTCTGTTCAAAAGAAATTTAGTTTGATGTTTTTTTAAAAATAAAACATCAAATAACTTTCCAAAGATTCCGAATGGCGTTTCATATTGCAATTTATCTTTCATGATGGTCATTCCATTTTCTTCTTCAAAAAAATGTTCGTGTTTGAAAGATTTGAATTTTCCTTCTTCCATTTCGTCCACGAAATAATCATAGAAATTCATTGCAGTAATTCTGCTTTTGTGAGTCAAATAAAAACCGAAATGTTTACCGCGCCAAGTTACCGTTTCATTTAAATTAATTAATCCAAAAGTTATTCCCGCAATTGCTTTTTCTTGTGATTTTCTTGCAGATTTTTGATGAATATCGATATTTCTGGATGCATCAAAAACGATTTGTTTTGGTGCGTTTATTTTTGTGGTTAGATTTATTTCTGTCATTTTTTTACTTAGTTAAACCCGACAGGTTTTTATTCGTTACGAATTGTAGAGTTTAACTTTGTCAAAGTTTCAAACTTTGACAAAGTTTTTCCGCAATCTTGTCATTTCGACGAAGGAGAAATCTCCACAAGAAACTCTATAAAGATTGGCGATTCTGTGCGGAGCTACTCGCGGAGATTTGCTTCGCCTGTTCGCTATCGCTCGGGTCTCCTTTGTCGAAATGACAATATTATGTGAATTGAGGTTCTATAATAAATTTTTTAAAGCCTCATCAATATCTCCAAACTTAAATCGAAAACCCTTTTCCAGAAGTCGTTTCGGGATCACATTCCTGCTTTTTAAAACCAATTCCGTTTCGGTTCGAATGAAAAAAGAACCAATTTCAAGAAAGAATTTATTTAAAGGAATCCCAAATGGAAAGCCAACTGCTTTTCGAAGTTTTTCCATAAAATCAACATTTCGGATTGGTTCGGGTGAAACCACATTTACAACGCCAGTCATTTCTTTTTGGATAATGAAATCAACCGCATTGGCGAAATCTTCTTCATGAATCCAACTCACAAACTGATTTCCACTTCCTTGTTTTTCTCCAAAACCGATTTTTGCCAAAGTCTTTAACGGAATCAAAGCACCGCCGTTTTTTCCTAACACTATAGAAGTTCGTAAAGCCGTTTTTAAAGTTTGCGGAGTTTCAGTTTTAAAGAATGCTTTTTCCCAAGACAAAGCGACATTTATAGAAAAGTCATTTCCGATTTCGCCGTCAACTTCATCCATTTGTTTGTCTAATGAAAAACGATAAATAGTTGCGGTTGATGAATTCAGCCAATGCTTCGGTGGATTTTGGCAATTTAAAACCGCTTTGTTCAGAATTTTGGTACTGTCAATTCTAGACCATAAAATGGCTTTTTTATTTTCTTTCGTGTAACGACAATCCACCGATTTTCCAGCAAGATTAATTAAAACCGATGCATTTTCTAATTCTTTTTCCCAACCAGAAAATGTTTTAGCGTTCCAGTTTACATATTTAATTCCGTCTTCCGTTTTTGATTTCCCTCGGGTTAGAATTACAATTTCATCAAATTTATTTCTGAAATGATTTACTAAAACCTGTCCTAAAAATCCAGTTCCTGCTGCTATAATAAGTTTGGTCATTGTTGTGTGATTTTTTTGCCACGAATTACGCGAATTAGCTCTAATTTTCTCCTTGCTTTGGCTTTGATTTCACGCAGATTTTGCTGATTTTAGCAGATCTGTGCAGATCGAAATTTATAAATCTGTCTAATCTGCTTTGATCATTTTAAATCTGCGTGAAAAATTTACTCTCGCAGATTAAGCAGATTTAAGTTAAAATCAAATTCGTGCAAATTGATGTAATTCGTGGCGAATAACTTTTGATTAATTTAAAATTAAAAACAGAGCAATAATTCTGTAAAGAATCCAAGTGAAAGATAAATAAAAAGGAAGTTTTATAATTTTAATTCTCCTGAAATGTTCCAAAAACATAATCAAAACCGTTACTCCAAACCAACCTAAAATTATCATCTGAGGAATTTGAACAAATTGACTCAAAAGTAAAATCGGTGTTAGAATCAAACTTCCCATTAAAGAAACCGTCATTAAATTTCCTGCATAATTGATAACAGTTTGTTTCTCCAATTTTAGAAGGAATAATACTTGAAAAACAATTTGTCCAAAAGCTAAACTTAATTCTCTTGTAACGGTACTTTTTGGAAAATTCAAAATCAAACTAGAATATCCGAACAAGACAACAGTTGTAATTGTTAAGGCGAATCCGATGAACAGAAATCTATATTTATAATTGAAATCAGGTGTGCATTGTAATTTATTTTCCTCTTTTACAGTTCCTGGAATAATGACTTTTCTATTATAAGAAACAAAAGAATATAACTTTTTCAGAACGAAATGAATCGGTTTTATGGTTGTAACTTTTTCAATTAGCGGAAAAGAAAAACCGACCACTTTATCAAACTATCAATTCCGTACGTTACCGTTTTAGTTTTATTATCGACCAAGGCGATTTCGTTTGGAGCACGTTTTAAATCAACAAAATTTTGCTCTTCCTCAGATAACTGGCAATAAGATTTTCTTCCGTTTTGATCCAACATACCGCTTTTTACAAATCCTGTGGTATATAAACTGCAAAGCGGAAAATCTTCATCATAAAGCAAAGTTTGATTTTCGAGCGTTTTCATAATTTTAGGTTTTTAGGTTGATTAATTCTAAGCGCATAATTCTTTTTCAACTGGAATCTGCTGAAGCTTTCTTTTATTTTTAACCGTAATTTTAGATCCTTTTGCTAAGAAAACAGAAACCGGTTTTTGGTTTTGAAGAAATTTAAAATCACTTCCATAATTTTTTCCAAAATCAATATCAATGTGATGATTTAAAACTTCAAATTGTTCCCATCTCGGATGAGTAACTTCATATTCAAAAGTGGTTTCAGCGTTGATTTTTGTATAACCAAAATAATGTTCAGTAATAAATTCAGCTTCAGAACCAACTTCAATTTCAGTTAAGATGTTTTTAGTCTCTAACTGAATTGTATTCCATTCTTTATCTTTTCTCCATTGATATATAAAAGTGTTTGTGCTTTCACTTTCGATAATTTCATGTCTCATTTTCTGAGTTTCGTAATGCTCCTGATACAAAGTATTAGCAATAAAAGTGATCGCTTTTTTCGGAACAATTTCTTTCACGAAAACAACGCCGCGTTTCCATTCTCCGTTTTCAAAACGTTTGACATAAAATCTCAAATTCACTTCTTCAAAGTTGATGTGAAACGGAACTTTAAATCCTAAAACTTTGGTGTTTTTAAACATAAAGCCAACCAAACTAACATAACATTTGTTGTTCCAAATATCAATTTCAGTTCCAGCGGGAACATATTTCTCTAAAACCTCATGATCAACTTCATAATTGAATAAGGCTAAATTTTTCCATTCTGCATTTAAGAAATCCATGATAAGTATTGTTTTTATATTTTTAAACTTTCAGAAAAAAATGAAAGTTTAATTTAAATTTTTTTATTTGAGTAATTTGATAACCATACGACCTAGCCAGTTTTCGTTCATCTCTGTTATTTTGTCTAACATGTTGTCTACTTTCAAAACAAAATCATACAACTTTTCGGTTTGATCTACGAAGTGTTTTTCTTCTGCAGAATCTTTTACATCAATAGATGAAACCTCTTTTAAAATTTTAAGAGTCGGTTTGATTTCTCTTTTGCTTCTTTCTCTCGAAATCTTCACGGCCAATTCGTCCAAATCTTTTTCAGCTGTAAAGAATTCTCTTCTTTCTCCAGCTTTAAATTCTTTGTAGACAATTCCCCAATCCATTAAAGCTCTTAAGTTCATGCTTGCATTTCCGCGGGAAATTTGCAATTCTTCCATAATGTCTTCCATAGAAACAGCTTCGTTTGAAACCATTAATAAAGCATGAATCTGTGCCATGGTTTTATTAATGCCCCATTGAGAACCTAATGCTCCCCAAGACTGAACGAACTTATTTTTTGCCTCTTTGAATTCCATGTGTCAAATGTAAGTAAAAGTTTTTAAACTTTCAAAAATATTTGAAACATATTTAACAAATAATAAAGTTATGTTAATTCGACTCGTCAAATTTTTGATTAGCTGATGATACAGCTATTTTTGTAAAAATCACTTTTTATGGAATTATACTATACTTTTTCGGTGCTTATTGTACTAGCATCTTTCTTCGCCTATTTGAATTTAAGATTTTTAAAACTTCCGGGAACCATCGGAATTATGATTATTGCGATGCTGGTTTCAGTTGGAATTCGTCTTTTGGGAGATTCTTATTTTCCTGCAACTACCAAACATTTTTTTGATTTAATAAAGGAATTTGATTTTAACGAAATCCTAATGGGAGCGATGTTGAACTTTCTTTTATTCGCAGGAGCTCTTCACGTAAATATGGCCGATTTAAAAGAGCAAAAAGTGTCTATTATGATTTACTCTACAGTTAGCGTAGTATTATCAGCTTTAATTATTTCGATGTTGCTTTATTACATTGCACCACTTTTAGGAATTAATATACCTTATATTTTTTGTCTCGTTTTCGGAACTTTGATTTCACCGACGGATCCAATCGTTGTTTTGGGCGTTTTAAAAGAAGCTAAAGTTCCTAAGAGAATTGAAACCAAAATCGTTGGAGAATCTTTGTTTAACGATGGAGTAGCAGTAGTAATGTTTGCTGTTGTTCTAAAAATGGCAACCGATCCAACATTCGATGCGACTTTTGGTTCAATCACCTGGTTGTTTATAGAAGAAGGAATCGGCGGACTTTTATTAGGTGCGGTTTTCGGATTTACTGCTTCAAGAGTTATGAAAAAGGTAGATGATTATAAAGTTTCGGTATTAATAACACTTTCTATCGTAACAGGAGGTTTTTTAGTTGCTCAGGCATTGCACGTTTCTAGTCCGCTTGCTATGGTAGTAGCCGGATTAATTATTGGAAATTATGGTAAAAAAGTTGCCATGAGTGAAGTGACTAAAGATTATCTGGGAAAGTTTTGGGAACTTATAGACGAAATCCTAAATGCTGTTTTATTCTTATTTATTGGTTTTGAATTGCTTTTATTGCCAGATTTGAATAAACAATTACTAACCGGTTTTGTAGCTATTTTTATTGTATTGTTTTCAAGATTAACTTCGATTGTTTTGCCTTGGAAATTCTTCGACATTTTTAAATTCTTCGGAATCAAATCGGCATACAACAAAGGTTCTTTGATGGTTTTGGTTTGGGGAGGAATTCGTGGTGGAGTTTCGATTGCATTGGTACTTTCTATGCCAGAGAGCGAATATAAAAACTTGCTTTTAGAGGTAACTTATATTGTCGTATTGTTTTCAATTGTAGTTCAAGGATTGACTGTTGGGAAATTGGCTAAAAGAGTTTTGGAGAAAGAGTAAAGAATTTGGAAAGAGACAAGAAGCAAGAAAAAAGATTTCTATTCTTTGTCTTAGATTATTAAACTGAAAACCCTGCAAGTTCTTTTGTAGGGTTTTGTTTTTTATCGTTTATCGTCTTTAGAATAATTAGATTCTCCATTAATATTAATTTCTCCGCCTAAAAACTTCGGTTCGCGATTTCTTAAAACATCAAAAAAAGATTTACATCTAGAAAGACATTCCCTGAATTGAACATAATTGTAGCCTAAATATTCTCCTTTATTTGCAGAATATCCAACTGATTTTACGCCCAATTTATTTCCGATGTAAATCGCGCGATTTAAATGGTATTTCTGAGAAATCAAAGTGGCTCTTTTTATTTTGAAAATATGTTTCGCACGATACATTGTTGAATATGTATCGAAACCAGCATAATCGATAAAAATCTTTGTGGTGTCAACACCATGATCGTAACAGTAATTCTTCATTACAGTCAATTCATCATATTCTTCACGGCCGTTATCTCCAGAAAGCAGAATTTTATTGATACGTTTTGCTTTCCAAAGCATAATTCCTGCATCAAGTCGGTCTTTTAAATATTTGCTTGGTTGATTTCCATTAATTCCAGCTCCAAAAATAATTCCGACATCATTCTTTGGGAACTTCTTCACCGAGTAATAAATCTTGGTTTTAGTAGAAGAGGTTACATAATAATTGATGGCGATAATCGCAACCAATCCGATAATGATAAGGTAAAACGCTATTTTAAAATATTTTTTCAAGATAAATTTTGTAAGATAAAGATTTAAAAATACTAAGATAGTTAGACAAAATCAAATAAAAAAACCGAAGTGAAAAGCTTCGGTTTAATCTAAAATTATAGTGATCAGAATTTAATCTAAAATCAGAAATCTAAAATCAGAAATTAAAGAAGTCCCGCTCTCTTCAACAAAGCTTCAGGTTTTGGTTCTTGACCTCTGAAACGTTTGTATAAAGTCATTGGGTGTTCTGTTCCTCCTTTAGAAAGGACATTGTCTTTGAACTTTTTAGCGATTTCTTCGTTGAAAATCCCATTTTCATGGAAATATTCAAAAGCATCAGCATCTAGAACTTCGGCCCATTTGTAGCTGTAATATCCAGAAGAATATCCGCCTTGGAAAATATGTGAAAAAGCTGTACTCATCGCATTTTCTTTTACATCTGGATACAATTGCGTGTTTGCAAATTGCTCGGTTTCGAAGGATTTAAGATCCTTAATATTCGTTGGATCTTGTCCGTGCCAAGCCATATCCAATAATCCGAAACTTAACTGACGCAATGTTGCCAAACCTTCTTGGAAACTTGCACTTTCTTTGATTTTCTGAACATACTCAATCGGAATAATTTCTCCCGTTTCGTAATGATTCGCAAATAAAGCCAAAGCTTCTGGTTCGTAACACCAGTTTTCCATAATTTGACTTGGCAATTCTACGAAATCCCAATAAACAGAAGTTCCAGATAAACTCGGATAAACCGTGTCAGCCAACATTCCGTGTAATCCGTGACCGAATTCGTGAAATAAAGTAGTTACTTCATTAAAAGTCAATAACGAAGGTTTTGTTTCGGTTGGTTTTGTAAAGTTGCAAACGTTCGAAATATGTGGTCTTTCGTTTACGCCGTCTTTTACATATTGCGATTTGAATGAAGTCATCCAAGCGCCATTTCTTTTTCCTTTTCTTGGGAAGAAATCAGCGTAGAAAATCGAAACTAAATCATTTTTAGCATCACGAACTTCATAAGTTGTTACTTCTTCGTGGTATTTATCGATATCAAAAACTTCAGTAAACGTTAAACCGTACAATTTTTTAGCAACTGTAAAAGCACCGTCTAAAACTTTTTCTAATTGGAAATAAGGTTTTAGTTTTTCATCATCTAAATTAAAAAGCTGTTGTTTTAATTTCTCAGAATAATAAGCACCATCCCATTTTTCCAATTGCTCGATTCCGTCTAATTCTTTTGCGAAAGCGGTTAGTTCTGCAAATTCTTTTTGAGCGGCTGGTTTTGCTTTTGCTAATAAATCATTTAGGAAAGAAAATACTTTTTCTGGACTTTCGGCCATTCTTTCTTCTAAAACAAAATGCGCATGCGTTTTATAACCTAATAAATTGGCTCTTTCATGACGAAGTTTAGCAATCTTTAAAACAATTTCTTGATTGTCAAATTCGTTGTTTTGAAAACCTTTTGCGCCAAAAGCAATTGCCATTTTTTTACGCAATTCGCGATTATCAGCATAAGTCAAAAACGGAACATAACTTGGATGGTCTAAAGTGAAAATCCAGCCTTCTTTTTCCTGATTTTTTGCTAATAATCTAGCGGCTTCGATTGTGCCTTCTGGTAAACCAGACAAATCTTTTTCATCCGTTAAATGCAATTCGAAATTGTTGGTTTCTGCCAAAACATTTTCGCCAAATTGCAAACTCAATTTTGATAATTCTTTGTCAATTTCTCTTAATTGATTTTTCTTGTCTTCTGGCAAATTCGCTCCGTTTCTAGAAAAACTTTTGTATTTTTTATCTAATAAAGTCGTTTGTTCAGGGTTGAGGTTCAAACTTTCTTTTTGATCGTAAACTGCTTTTACTTTCGCAAACAATTCAGTATTTAAACGAATGTCATTTCCGAATTCTGAAAGCCAAGGCGAAACTTCCTGAGCAATTTTCTGCATTTCGTCATTCGTTTCAGCCGAATGCAAATTGAAGAAAACACTAGAAAGACGATCTAAAATATCGCCAGAATAATCCATTGCGACAATTGTGTTTTCAAAAGTCGGTGCTTCTGGATTATTTACAATCGCATCAATTTCGGCTTTAGCCAAAGCAATTCCTTCCTGAAAAGCCGGAACGTAATCTTCGATTTTAATTTGCGAAAAAGGTGCGGTGTTATGTTTGGTATTGAAATATTGTGTTAATACGCTCATTTTGAAGTATAATGTTTAAAAATATAAATTAGAAAATCATAGTTTGAATTTCTCCGGACTCTGAAAATTATTCCAAAAACGAAGTAATTCTAGATTGTTGTTATTGATGCGATAAAAAAGTGAAATATGTTTGGTGATGACAATTTTATAAACGCTTTTGTAATTCGTTTTGATAAATAAAACATTGTCATTTTGTAAAAGTTCAATTGTGGTATTTACTTTTTGAATAAAATTAAAAGCGACTTTTTCAGACCATTCTGCTTCCAGATAATCAATGTTGTTCCAAAAGTCTTTTTTAGCTTGTGGAGCCCAAATTACATTCATTATTTGAAGTACTTAGAATAACGATTTTTGGTTTCCTCCATAACAGCATCATGTTGGATTCCTTCATTGTTTTCTAAAGAATAAATGGCTTCGTTGATCTTGCTTTTTTGCTCTTCAGAAAGGTTTTCTTTGGATTGGATAAAATCAACAATTTCCTTGATCAAGTCAGGATTATCAATGTCTAAAATAATTTTAGCCAGCTCTATTTTAGAAGTTTGAATGTTCATTTTGCTTTTTTCTCAAAGTTAAGTTTTTCTTTTAGAAATTTTTATAACGAATAGTTAATAATTCTGAGGCAGACTATTTCGCAAAGGCTCACAAAGAAAAAACACAGAGATTCACAAAATTTTGTGTGTCTCTGTGCTTCTTCGTGTATCTCTGTGAAATTACTTTTTCAATCCTTCAGCCGCTTTATTGACCGCTGCTTTCAATTCTTCTTTATAAGCAATAATCGTGTCCAAAACTTTTTTGTCATGGCTTCCGATGATTTGTGCTGCTAAGATTCCCGCATTTTTTGCTCCGTTTAAAGCTACGGTTGCAACAGGAACGCCGCCTGGCATTTGTAAAATCGATAAAACAGAATCCCAACCATCAATCGAATTGCTTGATTTTACTGGAACTCCGATTACAGGAAGCGGAGACATCGAAGCTACCATTCCTGGCAAATGTGCTGCACCGCCCGCACCGGCAATAATTACCGAAATCCCGCGATTGTGTGCATTTTTGCTGAAATCGAATAATTTCTCCGGCGTTCTGTGTGCCGAAACAATATCTACTTCAACTTCAACATTGAATTGTTTTAATATGTCGATTGCATCTTGCATAACTGGCATGTCTGAGATGCTTCCCATTATAATAGCTACTTTGCTCATGTTTTTATTTTTGTTTCAAGTTTTAAGTTTCAGGTTTCAAGTTGTTGCTGAGACTTAAAAAATATTTTGTTATAAACTGTAAAACTGTGACTGCGACTGAAAACTAGCTTAAGTGCTAATCACTCGAATAGTATTCTTAACTTCCTGAGCAATTCTTCTTGCTTCAGCCATATTCTCATTCACAATAGTTACGTGCCCCATTTTTCTAAAAGGACGCGTTTGTTTTTTACCGTAGATATGTGGCGTAACACCGTTCCAACCTAAAATGGTTTCGATATTTTCATAAACGACATTTCCAGAATAACCTTCGGCACCGACTAAGTTTACCATAATTCCGGCCACTTTGCTATCTGTGTTTCCTAATGGAAGATCTAAAATAGCGCGTAAATGATTTTCGAATTGTGAAGTATAACTTGCTTCAATAGAATAATGCCCCGAATTGTGTGGGCGAGGAGCAACTTCGTTAACCAAAATTTCGTCATCCTGAGTCTGAAACATTTCAACCGCTAAAAGTCCAACGTGATTGAATTTTTCAGAAACATTTAAAGCAATTGCTCTTGCTTTTTCTGCAACTTTTTCGTCGATTCTTGCTGGGCAGATTACGTATTCAACTTGGTTGGCTTCCGGGTGGAATTCCATTTCTACAACCGGATAGGTTTTAATTTCTCCAGATGGATTTCTGCAGACAATTACGGCTAATTCGTTTTTAAACGGAACCATAGTTTCGGCGATACACTCTACATTTGGAAGATTATCTAAATCTGAAATCTGACGAATTACTTTTACGCCATTTCCGTCATAACCAAATTCGGTACATTTCCATACAAACGGAATCGTGATTTCATTGTTTCCAACTGATTTTTGCAATTGCGCTGGATTTTCAAATCGTAAATAAGACGCAGTTGGAATATTACTTTCTGTATAAAAGTCTTTTTGAGTTCCTTTATTCTGAATTCCTTTTAAGGTTTTTGGAGATGGATATACTTTTAAGCCTTCGTTTTCTAATTGCGTCAAAGCTTCAAGGTTTACCAATTCGATTTCGAAAGTCAAAACATCGACTTGTTTTCCGAAATTGTAAACCGTATCATAATCCATTAAATCACCTTGAAAGAATTTATTGCAGGCAAATTTACTCGGCGCTTCGTCGCTTGGATCTAGAACGTAAGTTTGTATATCAAATTTTCTAGTGTCGAACAAAAGCATTTTACCTAATTGTCCGCCACCTAATATTCCTAATTTAAAATCAGAAGAAAAATAATTCATTTTGCGTTGTGTTTTTGCAAAGATACTTTTTAATCTTTTTTTAGCCAAAATTTAGTTTTTAGCCACAGATTAAGAGGATTAAAAGAATTTTGTTTTTTTGCCACGAATTACGCGAATTAGCACAAATTTTTTAACGCACTGCAATTAGTGAAAATTAGTGTAATTCGTGGCAACCTTAAAAAATCATTTTTAATCCTTTTAATCTGTGGCAAACAAAATCTATTTTATTTTCTTCAAAACTTCTTTTGCGACGGCTTTGTACGCGGCTGAATGATCTCCGAAATCTTTGTCGATAATGACTTTCAATTCGGGATGGATCCAGTCGTAATGATTTCCTAAAATGTATAAAGTTCTTATTGAATAGGCTTTTGTGGCAACTTTCACATCATTAATCAACCAATCAAAACTTGCTTCAATACAATCTTGAAGGTTTTCTTCGGAGAGTTTAATGCAGTTTTCGTTTTTCTTGTAATGCGATTTCACCAGAAGCTGTGTCACTTTTGCAATCGGACGAAGCGAACTTTCATCTTTTAAGATTTTCAAATTTGAACAGAAAAAATCAAGATGGGGCTGGAGCCAAAGCAATTCTTCGTAAGAAACAAATTCTAAAATCCAGCAGGCCTTATGATTGTTTTTGTCTGATGGCGTAAAACAAATGGAAACTAATTCACTGAAAAGGTCAGGATTTTCCAAGACATACTGTGCTGCTTCTAGTCGATTTTCTCTATAAGCATTTACGTAATCCAGCTTTTTTTGTAATTCAGACAACATTTTCACAGTATTAAGTACTATGCTAAAATACGTAATTCAGAGAGACAATTCCGTAATAATTTATAGGTAATCCGGGATAATAAAATCTTGGTTGCGCATTTCCAATTCCAGTCGCATTCGTCAAAATCATCGAAGCGTATTTTTCATTCGCGACATTATTGATTCCGGCATCTAAATGGGCTTTTAAATTTGACAGAATCTCAAATTGATAACCTGTTTTTAAATTCAATAAGGAATAAGAATCGGAGAAATTGGCGTTTGAATCATTCATCGGAATTTTATCTGTAAACTGGAAATCGGCCGCAAAATAAAATCCTGAATTCGTGTTTAAATTAAAGCCAGCGCTTGCGGTATTGGCTGGAACTCCCGTTAATTTATTTCCGGAATAATCATTTCCGTTATCGACGAAATCTTTAAATTCATAATTCCCGATTGATGTTCCTATATAAGAATTCAAATTGAAAATTCGATTAATGGGCCAATTGTGGTTTAAGGCAATTTCGATTCCTTCATGAAACGTTTTTCCAGCATTTACACCTTCGTATTGATCGTCTCCGATTCTTTTGGCAACCAATAAATCTTTAATTTCCATTCGGTAAACCGCAATTTCGGCATATAATTTTTTGCTGAAAAGATGCAGTTTGCTTCCCAATTCAAAATTATAACCCGTTTCTGGTTTTATGTTTTGATTGATATTTCCTGTGCTCGTTAAAGTTTCTTCGGTTGCTGGAAGAGAAAATCCTCGGCTTGCAGAAAAATAAAAAGTCTGAATTTCATTTGGCTTGAACAAAAAAGAAAGTTGCGGCGAAAAAATGCCATCATAACTATAATGTTCCGTCGGATTATTCGCGGAAGCGGGAAAATCATTTTGAAGTTCAAATTTGGTTTTGTTGTAATTTAAACCTGCTTGAATTTCAAATCGATCAGAAAGCAACGTTCTGATTTGCGAAAAAATATTGTAAAAATGTCTTTTCTGATTGGTCGCTGTAAGCTGATCACCTTGCAAACTTCCGTTTCCATTATTTTGTAGATATAAATTTTGAAATGTATTGCCGCTGTAATTATCTCTGAAATACTCCAATCCAGCAATAAATTGATTATTGATTTTTCCGATTTTAAAATCTCCAGAAAACTGCGTTCTTGCGCCCGAAGCAAAAGTATATTGACGTAAAATATCGAATGGGCGCGGTTCGTTGCTGTCTTTATAATTAATGAAAATCGAAGTCGAATTATTCAAATGATCATTAATTTCAAAATCATATGCCAGTCCGCCCAAAGTCGATTTATATTCTTTAAAACCTTGTGAAGCAACCCAAGTCGGCGCGCCAGCCTGCGGATTATTTTCGAAAGTCGTTTTGTTGATCGAACTCGGAATATACGCTTTCACATAAGTGTAATTCGAAAAGTAAGTCAGTTTGCTATTTTTCTTTCGGAACAATTCTCCGCCCAAAGTAATTCCTTCTCGATTGTAAGCGCTGTTTTGACGCCAACCCTTTGTTTTTAAATTGTGATAACTCAGATTTAGAGAAGCGTTTTTTTCATTCAAATCAAAACTGATTCTATTTTTCAATAATCCGTAAGAACCAAAAACCGAACCGACTTCAGCTTGATAATTTTCTTTTGAAGATTGAGGCGCAATTAAAATCGCACCGCCCAATCCAGCGCCGTAAACACTCGAAAGTGGTCCTTTTATAATTTCAACTTGATTGATATTTTGAAGGTCGATATCGTCAATTACGGTTTCGCTGTTCCCAGAAGTTAGCGGAATGCTTCCGTAAAAAGCTCGAATTTTATTCGTTCCATACGGAGTTCTCGCACCAATGCCTCGAATCGAAATTCGGGTTGTCGTAATATTGGAAGATTGCATAAAAACACCAGGAATGGTATTGATGACATTACTAATATCAGTAGTATTATTTCGAAGTAATTCTTTTTCGGATAAAATGCCAATTGAAGCGGGACTATTTTGCAAATCACGATTAATATGAAGCGGACTTATTAAAACTTCGTTCAATTTTTGAGTTTTAATTGAGTCAATATTTTGGACTTCTTTTTCTTGTGCAGTTAGATTTTGAAAAACAATGAATGCAAAAAGAAGAAGAAAATATTTTTTGAAAAGCATAAAATTTAAATAGCGATTTTGGATTTTGAATTTTTTCTCAGCAGATGTGCTGTTGGAATTTATTTTTAACACATAGAAACATAGTATTGATTGAGGCAAAAAAGGCGTTTCACTAATTTAAATTCGCATATTGAACTATGCGAAAAAACGAGATTTTTTAATAACATCTTTTTAAACAATCCCGCAGTTTAGGGACTATGTTTCTATGTGTTTAAAATTTTCTTTATGTTTTTTAAGAACTAGTTTTGGTAATTGCTACCGTCCTTAGGGATTGGGATGAAAATTTGGAATTTATTTATTAGCAGTGATCTTCCAAATGGTATTGCCACTATCGTCGTTTACTAAAAGCGATCCATCATTCATTACCGTTACAGCGACTGGACGTCCGTAAACTTCTGCTTTATTTTCATCAGAAATAAAACCGGTTAAAAAATCTTCTGGTTTTCCTGATGGTTTTCCGTCTTTAAAAGGAACAAATAAAACTTTGTAACCCGAAATTTTAGAACGGTTCCAAGAACCATGTTGACCAATAAAAGCACCATTTTTATATTTTGCAGGAAAAGCATCTTTTGTATAAAAAGCCAATCCTAAGGAAGCGGTGTGGGCACCGACAGGAACATCTGGAACAATTGTTTTTTCGACCAAATCTTTTCTTTCGCCTTTCATTCTTGGGTCAGGAATACTTCCAAAATAAGAATAAGGCCATCCGTAAAAACCATCCTTTTTTACGCTTGTTATATAGTCGGGAACTAAGTCATCTCCCAATTCGTCACGTTCGTTTACCGCAGTCCATAATTCTTTGTTTACTGGATTCCAATCCATTCCTACAGGATTTCGCAGTCCGGACGCGAAGATTTTTTCACCAGTTCCGTCAGGATTAATTTCTAGAATTGCGGCGCGACGCACTTCTTTGTCCATTCCGTTTTCTCCATTATTACTTCCAGAACCGACAGAAACATAGATTTTGCTTCCGTTTTGATTGGCTAATAAATTTCTTGTCCAGTGATTGTTATAGCCGCCCGCAGGAAGTTCTAGGATTTTTTCTCCTTTAGTTTCCAGTTTTAACGGATTGTTTTTATAGGGATAACGGTATAGTCCGTCGGTATTGGCAATGTAGAAAAAGTCTTTGAGAACCAACATGCCGAAAGGTTTGTTTAGTCCAGAAATGAAAACTTGGCGGGTTTCAAATTTTCCATCTTTATCTTTATCTCTTAATACTGTAATTTGATTTTTACTGCTGCGAGTTCCGCTTTCGACCACAAAAATGTCTTGGTTGGGAGCAATATATGTCCAACGCGGATTCTCAAATCCGTCTGCAAACTTAGTAACTGTAAAACCTTGAGGTGCTTTTGGCGCTTTGCCCGTAGGCCAACCAATCACCTTACTATTGTTGGTTTTAGATTCCGTTGCGTAGGGAGCCGGGAGGGTAATTTCGCCAATGGCAGTTTTTACTACATTTCCTGGCTGTTTGGCTAAGGCTTCCTTTTCTTCTTTTTTTACTTGTCCATTGCAGGCAGTTAGTAAGGCTAATAATGGTATAGAAAGTAGGGTTATGGATTTTTTCATTGATGTTTCGGAGTTAAATAATTATATCACAACAATTTACTGAAAAATCAGACAGTGTTATAAAATAATTTGTAAACATTAACTGATATTTAACATTCTAAAAAAATATCTCGAATACAGTTTGTTTTGATAGAAGCTGTTAAGTTCTAATTCTTTATCTTTGTCCATTATTTTAAAAAGAAAAATAATGATACAACTTCACGATAAACAATTTGTTCCGTTTATTTCGGCTAAAGAAATTGATTTTGCTTTGACTAAACTGGTTACTCAAGTAGAAGACGATTTTGGAGATGATACGCCAATTTTTATTGGAGTTTTGAACGGTGCCTTTATGGTGGTGTCAGATTTTTTGAAAAAATATAAAAAACCATGTGAAGTTTCATTCATTAAAATGGCTTCATATGAAGGAACAGAAAGTACCGAATCGGTTAAAGAATTAATTGGTATCAGTCATGATCTTA
Source organism: Flavobacterium anhuiense (assembly GCF_050990855.1). Lineage (GTDB taxonomy): Bacteria > Bacteroidota > Bacteroidia > Flavobacteriales > Flavobacteriaceae > Flavobacterium > Flavobacterium anhuiense_C. The sequence continues at coordinate 432,586 of NZ_CP158861.1, read as the reverse complement.
CAGGAAGGACAGTAATCGTGATCGAAGATATCGTAGATACCGGAAATACTGTAGAAGAATTGAAGCACTTGTTTAAAGCGCAAAATGTAAAGCATTTTAAAATTGCAACCTTGTTCTTTAAACCAGAAGCGTATAAAAAAGATATTAAAATCGATTATATCGGAATCCGTATTCCGAATAAATTTATTGTAGGTTACGGTTTAGACTATGATGGGTTAGGACGAAACCTTACGGAAGTTTACAAATTGGCAGAATAACAAAACACAACTATATATTCATTTAAAGACTTCTGAAAGACAGAAGTAACAACACTTATTTCAATTATGATTAACATCGTTTTATTTGGAAAGCCTGGTGCAGGAAAAGGAACTCAGGCAGAATTTTTAAAAGAAAAATATAATTTAACACACCTTTCAACAGGGGATATTTTTCGTTTCAATTTAAAAAATGATACTGAACTAGGGAAAAAAGCAAGAGTTTTTATGGACAATGGAGAATTAGTTCCTTGCGAAGTAACAACTGCAATGTTAATTGATGAGGTAAAAAAACACCCAGATACAGCAGGATTTTTGTTCGACGGTTATCCAAGAACAATCAATCAAGCTGAGGCTTTAGATCAATTTTTGCCAACAATCGGATCTAGCGTAACAGCAACAATTGCTTTAGAAGCTGATGACGAAATTTTGGTAAAGCGTCTATTAGAAAGAGGAAAAACAAGCGGAAGAGTTGACGATCAAGACGAAGAAAAAATTCGTGTAAGATACCAAGAGTACAATGAGAAAACAGCTCCTCTTATTGGATATTATAAAGAACAAGGTAAGTTTCATGCTGTAGATGGTATTGGAACTATCGAACAAATTACAGAGCGATTAACGTCAGTTATAGATAATTTGTAGAAGCTTATTCCAGCTGCACGTTTCATTCCGATTTATCGGGAACGCAAAGAACTATTTTTCTAACCATAAAACTAGCTTCTTAAGATGTTTTAAGAATCACTGTCTTAAGGTTAGAAAAATTAGTTTTTTAAGTAACAGCTAAAAATCACGATTACGAATTACTATTAACGAGACCATTTTATAACGAATCCACTATCAATTGGAAATACTAATTATATTTTTTCTAATTCTATTAAACGGAGTTTTCTCCATGTCTGAAATTGCTTTGATTTCTGCCCGTAAAAACAGGCTTGAAACCGCTGCAAAAAAAGGAAATAAAAGTGCTAAAACAGCACTCGATTTAGCCAATTCCCCAAATAAGTTTTTATCTACAGTACAAATCGGAATTACTTTAATCGGAATTTTGACGGGTATTTATTCTGGTGACAAAATTACTGCCGATGTAGAACTATTTGTCGCAGGTTTTGCAGCTTTAAAACCTTATGCACATTCAATTGCAGTGGGAATTGTAGTTGTAGTTTTAACTTTCTTCTCATTGGTTCTAGGAGAATTGCTTCCAAAACGAATCGGATTAAATTATCCAGAGGCAATTGCAAAAATGGTTGCAATGCCAATGAAGGTGATTTCGATTATTACGGCACCCTTTATTTGGTTATTGACTTCTTCAACAGATTTTTTATTGAATGTTTTTCAAATAAAACCAACTGCTGACGGAAAAGTTACGGAGGAAGAAATTAAAGCCATTATTAAAGAAGGAACAGAAGTAGGAGAAGTTCAAGAAATTGAACAAGATATTGTGGAGCGTGTGTTCCATATTGGAGACAGAAAAGTAAATTCTTTAATGACACACCGCAAGTCGGTTGACATGCTGCCGTTAAAAGCCAATAAAGAAAAAATAAAAGAATTGGTTGTTCAGGATCTTCATGCCGTTTATCCTGTTTACAATGACAATTACGACGATATTGTAGGTGTGGTAACACTTAAAAATATTTTTGCCAATATCGAAAATGATAATTTCGATTTGAATTCAATATTATCTGACGCACCTTATTTGATGGAACAGACTACAGCTTATAAAGCTTTAGAAAATTTCAAAAAAACAGGTGTTCATTATGCTTTAGTTTCAGATGAATATGGTGTTTTTCAAGGTATGATTACATTGAATGACATTTTAGAGGCTTTGGTAGGTGATGCGGCGGAATTCTATAAAGATGAATTCCAACTTATAGAAAGAGAAGATGGTTCGTGGTTGGTTGACGGGCATTATTCGTTGCACGACTTCTTGACGTATTTTGAGTTGGACGAATTAACCAACGATTACGAAGTAAATACCGTAAGTGGAATGATTATGACCGAGCTTTCTCATATTCCAAAAGAAGGAGAGAAATTGGTTTGGCAGAAATTCGTTCTTGAGGTTATTGACATGGACGGTGTTAAGATTGACAAAGTGCTTGTAAGAGCATTAAAAGAGTAGAGAAATTTGTTTCAAGTTTAATGTTTCAAGTTTCAAGTTAGCAGCAATGTCAGTAAACTTGAAACGTGAAACCTGAAATTTGGAACTACAGATAAACAAAAACAATGACAGAAGGGAATTTTGTAGATTACGTTAAGATATATGTTTCTTCCGGAAAAGGAGGAAAAGGTTCTACGCATTTACATAGAGAGAAATTTATTGAAAAAGGTGGTCCAGACGGTGGAGACGGTGGCCGTGGAGGACATGTGTATTTAGTTGGAAATAAAGGACTCTGGACATTATTTCATTTAAAGTTTGCGCGTCACATTAAAGCAGGTCACGGTGGAGATGGAGGTTCTGATAGAAGCACAGGAGCAGACGGAGAAGATAAAATTATTGAAGTGCCACTGGGAACTGTTGTAAAAGACAAAGAAACTGGTGAAACACTTTTTGAAGTTACAGAACACGGAGAAAAAAAGATTCTGGCAAAAGGAGGAAAGGGAGGTTTAGGGAACTGGCATTTTAGAAGTTCTACCAACCAAACACCTCGTTACGCACAACCAGGTTTGCCTGGAATAGAAATGGATGTGATTCTGGAACTTAAAGTTTTGGCCGATGTTGGCCTAGTTGGTTTTCCGAATGCTGGAAAATCTACTTTATTGTCTGTATTGACTTCGGCAAAGCCAAAAATTGCAGATTATCCGTTTACGACTTTAAAACCAAACTTAGGAATTGTTGCGTATAGAGACTTTCAGTCTTTTGTAATTGCCGATATTCCTGGAATTATTGAAGGAGCTGCTGAAGGAAAAGGTCTTGGACATTATTTCTTGCGTCATATCGAGCGTAACTCTACATTATTGTTTTTGATTCCTGTTGATACAGCAGACATCAAAGCAGAATATGATATTTTGGTAAACGAATTAACAAAGTATAATCCTGAAATGCTGGATAAAGAACGTCTTGTCGTAATTTCAAAATGCGATATGCTGGATGATGAATTGAAAGCTGAATTGAAAGCAGAGCTAGATGTTTCTTTCAAAGGTGTTCCTTATATGTTTATTTCATCTGTTGCGCAACAAGGTCTAACAGATTTGAAAGACAGACTTTGGAAAATGCTTAACGAATAAAATTTTAAGCTTCTAAGTTACTAAGTTCAAAGAAAAACTTAGACTTTTAGAAACTTAGCAGTGTAGTAACTTACAAACCAAAAAGGTGTTCAATTTTGAACACCTTTTTTTTGTTTGAAAGAATGTTAAATTCGTAATAAACCGCTGGAAATCTCTTGTCAAATTTAATTTTAGGTTTCTGTAAGATGAAATAATTGTCAAAATGGCTTATATTCGCATCACTTAAACAAAATAACATGAAAAAAGTAATTTTATTCTTGACCATGTGCCTTATGGCTTTCCCGATGAGAGCTGATGAAGGGATGTGGTTTTTGATGTTTATCGAAAGATTGAACCATAGAGATATGGAAAAAATGGGCTTGCAATTGACAGCTGAAGAAATTTACAGTATTAACCATCACAGTTTAAAAGATGCAATTGTACAATTTAACGGAGGATGTACAGCTGAAATTGTTTCTAAAAGCGGCTTGGTCTTAACAAACCACCACTGTGGTTACAATGCAATTGCTGAACTTTCAACAGCTGAGCAAAACTATTTGAAAGATGGTTTCTGGGCAAAAGACAAAAGTGCCGAAATGAAGCCAAAATCATTATACGTTCGTTTCTTCGTGCGTATGGATGATGTTTCGAAAAGAATTTTGTCAAAAGTAAATGATACAATGACAGAAACAGAAAGAAACAAAGTTATTCAGCAAGAAATTGCTTTAATCGAAAAAGAAAATAGTGAGAACGGAAAATACACTGTTTCTGTTCGTCCTTTCTTTCAAGGAAATGAATATTACTATTTCGTTTACCAAGATTACACAGACGTTCGTTTAGTGGGAACTCCTCCTGAAAGCGTTGGTAAATTTGGTGGAGATACAGACAACTGGGAGTGGCCACGTCAAACTGGAGATTTCTCTATGTTTAGAGTTTATGCAGATAAAGATGGAAATCCTGCTGCATATTCTAAAGACAATGTGCCATTGCAACCAAAGCACTATTTGCCAGTAAGTTTAAAAGGCGTAAAAGAAAATGATTTTGCCATGATCTTAGGTTATCCAGGTAGAACAAACCGTTGGATGCCAGCAGGCGGAATCGAGCAAAACATTAAATATGCTTATCCTGCTTGGGTTGAAGGTGCAAAAACAGGAATGGACGTTATGAAAAAGTATATGGATAAAGATGCAACTGTTCGTTTACAGTACGCTTCTAAATATGCTTCGACAGCAAATTACTGGAAAAACCGTCAAGGTATGATCGACGCTTTAACAAAAGCTGGAACTGTAGATACAAAAGCAGAACAAGAAGATAAATTCTACGAGTGGGCAAGCAAACCCGCTAACAAAGAAAAATATGAGAATGTAATTCCTACTATTAACGATTATTACAGAGAAACAAACTTAAAAGCACGTCATGATAATTATTTGATGCAGCTTTTACGTACTTCAAGTTATGCAACTGGACCAGCTAATTTAGGAAATGCATTAATAGCTTATTACAAAGAAAATGATGCTAAAAAAGCTGAAATGCTTCCTAAAATCAATGCTATGGTTGAGTCAATCTATGGTGAGTTTAATGCTCCTTTAGAAAAAGAGATCTTTGCAGCGCAATTGAATTTATACGCTTCTAAAGGTGCAGAGTACGGAATTGCTCCAGAAGTTGCAAAAATGAAAACAGCTAACAATGGCGATTTTACTGCAGATGTAGCAAAAGCAACAGAGATTAGTTATTTTACAAATAAAGAAAAAGTAGTAGCATTTTTGGCTGATCCAAAACCATTGGCAATTGTACACGATCCGTTGTATATTATTTCTAACGATTTATTGACAAAATACCGTTCTAAAACAGACGACCAAGCAAAAGCTGATGACGGTTTTGCAACTGCTTACCGTAAATTGGTAGAAGGTTTAAGAGAGTCTAAATTGAACGCAATTCAATATCCAGATGCAAACTCTACGTTGAGGTTGACTTACGGAAAAGTTCGCGCTTTACCTGCAGATCCTCGTAACGATGCTAAAATTAATAACTATACTACAATGGAAAGTATGGTTAAAAAATACAAAGCAGGAGATCAGGAATTTGACTTGCCAGCTCGTTTATTAGAATTAAACAAGAAAAAAGATTACGGACAATATGCTGATAAAGCAGGATATATGCCAGTAAACTTCTTAACTGATAACGATATTACAGGTGGAAATTCTGGTTCGCCAGTTCTTAACGGAAAAGGAGAATTAATCGGTATTGCTTTTGACGGAAATATCGAAGCTATGGCAGGAGACGTAATTTTCGATTCTAAATTACAAAGAACTATTAACGTAGATATTCGTTATGTACTTTGGATTATCGACAAATACGCTGGTGCTAAAAACATTATCGATGAATTGACGATTGCTAAATAATCTCAAGTTTAGATAAAAGTAAACCCGACAGTTTTAAACTGTCGGGTTTTTTTATGCTTAATTGTAGTTATAATGGATGTCATCCTGAGCGAAGTCGAAGGCTTTTAAGTCCGGAAGTGCTTAGACTTCGCTCAGCCTGACAAAAGGTTTTTCTTTTTTTTGGAATTTGAAATTTCAAAATTGGAATTTAATTTACCTTTACCCGAATCCCCTTTGTATGACTCGCAAATTCTGGTGCATACATACTTTGAATTGTTGTGATTCCGTTTGAGAATTCTCCGCTGTTATTTGCTCGAATATCATATTCTAAAACGTAAGTTCCTTTGTTTATTTTATCGAAAAAGAAATGTGTTGCGGCATCTTTTGTGCTCATATAATATCCTAATCGATCTTTGTATTGATATTGCGAAAGTACATTTACAGGTTCAAAACAAGAAGCGCGCATATCTTTTAAATGAATATATTCTGTGTCTTCTTTAGAATTGATAATTAATCTAATCGTAACTAAATCTCCTGTTTTTAAAGGATTTTTGCTTGTAATTCTTTCTAAAGTTTCTCCTTTTACAGTGCTTTTCTTTAAATACAATTCTTTTGAAACCGATAAAACAGAACCTGAATTGTTTTTAATTTTATCTAAATCTTCAAAATACTGCCAATACACACCGCCAAAACCTGGAACTTTAGATTTGTTTTGAATTTTAATCGAAGCCATTTCTTTCTTTACTTCTTCAGCTTTCCAATTTAATTTGATGTAACCTGTTTCGGCTTCTTTTTCGTTTTCTGACATTTTTTTGGTTATGATTTTTTCATCTCCCAATTTAATTACAGTATTATCTTTCACAGAAAGCCAATCTGTTCCTTGCATTAGTAATGCATAAATGGCTTCGGTTGTTGATTTTGTTGTGGGCCAGTTCTTAGTTTGTTTGTTTTTCAATAACCAAACCTTCATCGCGTCTACAGATTTAGTATCGTTCGTTATTTCGGCGAAAGCCTCAATCAATAATGCCTGAGTTTCTATTGGCGCTTGATACCAAAACCAACCTGGCTTATTGGCAAGCCAATACATTCCCCAATCTTCGTTATTTGAGGCAGTCTCTTTTAAACTTTCAATGATTTTTTTAGCGCTTTCTTTTTCTCCAAAACGATTTAAAGTCAAAGCTGCTAAACCTTTTTCATAAATAGAATAATTCAGCCAGTCTTTTTTGGCAGTTTCCAAATACAGTTTTGTTGCTTTTTTTAAAGTGTCTGAAAGAGGATGTTTTTCTAAATAAAAACTTCTTGTATATAGATAATGAAGATCAGAATACGGATTAATCCAAATTAACTTATGGGTTGCTTTTAAATTTTTTGTTCTTGTTTTATAATATTCTAAAAACTTATTGTCTAAGAATGGAATTCCAGTTTTGGAAATTTCATCGATTTTAGAAACACTGTCTTTACTTAGTTTTTGTAAATGACCTAAACCAGCCAGAATGTGTCTTGTGATATATTCGCTTTCATCGTTTCCGTCAAACCAACCGAAACCTCCAGATGGTTTTTGTTTTTGTTTTAACTTGTCAAAAGTAGCTTCTTGAGAAGTTTTCATTTTTTCTAAATCGAATAAAAGAGCCATATTTTTTTTCTTTTCATCTTCACTTTGAGCATCATTTAGCCAAGGTGTTTCGGCTAAGATTAATGATTTCAGTTCTTCGTTTTCTTCCAATTTAGAATTTGGTTTTCCACTTTTTCTCCAATTTTCAAAAACAGTCGCAATCTTCGGATTGTTCGAAATAATTTCTGAAGCCAAAGCATTCGCATAATAACGTGCGAAAGTTTGTTCGGCACATTCGTGTTCGTATTCCATTAAATAAGGCAATGATTGAACGGCAATCCAAGTTGGATTAGAAGTATATTCCAGTGTGAATTGATGATTTTTTAAAGTATTTGAATTATTGTTTTTTAAATTATCAAAAGTGTATTCTTTAGTTGAATTCTCACGAACCCAAACAGGGATACTTTCTGTAACGAGCATATTGTTGGTTAAAACAGGAAGAATGTTTTCTTCTCCATCTGAGAAATTACCCGATTTGGCTACGATTTTATATTGAACACCTTGCAATCCTTCTGGAATTGCAATAGTCCAATTTGTAGTTGTGTTTCCGAAAGCTGGAATTGTGAAGTTTTTAATGTTTTTCGCATTCAGCATTTTAGCATCGATTGGCTGCATCGTTTCAGCATCAAAAAACTGTAGGCTTGCAATTCCTGTTTTCGCTTCAGCGGTAACATTTGAAATTTTAGCGCTAATTACAATAGTATCTTTTTCTCTAAAAAATCTTGGAAAATTCGGTAAAACCATTAATTCTTTTTGAGTGATAACGCTTTTTTCTAAATAACCCGAAACTGCATCTTTATTATGAGCCAATAAGCGCAATTTCCAAGCGGTTAAAGTTTCAGGAGAAGTAAAATTGAAACTTACTTTTCCTTTTGCATCCGTTTTTAAATGTGGATAAAAGAAAGCAGTTTCAGAAAGATTTTTTCTTGCTTTTACTTGTGTTAGTTCTTCCATTGCTTTTTTTGAAGTTACAATGATAACACCGTTTGCGGCTCTGCTTCCGTACAAAGCTTTTGCTTCATTTTCCTTTATCACAGACATATTCAAAATGTCATTGGGATTTAAATTGGAAATAACACTATCGGTTACAATTTTTCCATCTAATATAAATAATGGTTTTGCGTTTGGCGCTGAAGCCATTCCCCGAATCATTATTTTTGAGTCACTTATACTTACGCCAGAGACTTTTCCGTTTAAAACATCTTCTATACCTGCTGTATTATATACACTATTGTCTTCCTGTACAACCATGTAATTTGCTGCTGCTGATAAAGATCGTTTCTTTTGAGAAGTGCCATAAGCCGTAACAACGACCTCTTTTAAGTTTGAAGAATTTTCTTCTTGCAATACGACATCAATTGTTTTGCTCTTTGAAACTTTAACAATTTTACTTTTAAAACCAACTAAAGAAACAACAAGTTCTTCATTTTCACTCGCTTCAATTTCGTAATATCCTTCAAAATTCGTTGTTGTAATTCTTTGAGTTCCTTTAACTGTAATAGATGTCCCTGGCAATTCGAGATTATACTGATCTAATACAATACCAGAAATCATTTTAGCATTTAAAGGTTTTTTTGCTTTTTTGGTTAATTGTCGTTGGTATTCTCTTTGGAGATAGAGTGCATTGTAATTTTGATTGTTGAAATCAAAACCAAACCATATAAGTTTAATATTTTCATTTTTAATCTCAATATTTTTTTGGGGAGCATTTAAGTTATTAATGTAACTGTAGATTCTTTCATTTCCTAAAACAGATTTATGGTTTCTAGAAATATTGTATTGCCTATTATATAAAGTTTCCCAGTTTTTTGTAGTAAATTGATCTAAAGAGCTGTCATACATTGAAGCCAAAACTTCAGCTTCATTTTTGGTTGATATTCCAGTCAATCTAAACGACCAATTTTCATTTTCTCCGGGCTGTATTTTACTTCTAAAAGTTTCTACATTAAATTTTAATTCTGGTGCTTTTGTTTTTAGAAAAACAACCATCGTATTGTCAAATTTCTCGTTTTCAAATACAGTTATAAAATCGACAGAGATTGCTTTTTCAAATTCTTTTTTTATAGGAATTTTAATTGTGGTTTCGTGGTTTTCAATATGATATGTGTTTTCTGAAAATACTTCCCCATCAAAATTTGCAGTTACAGTTAAATAAAGATCAGGAATAACAGATTTAAATTTTATTAAAGCAAAACCATCTTTTGCCGCATCAGAATTTATTTGTTCCATTGTGCATAAACGGCTATTATCGAATTTATCTTTGCTTTGGATAAGTTTAAAGTTGGAAATATTCTCAATTAAATTTCAAAACTATCTTTTGCAGAAAAGACAACTTTATAATGTCCAGATGTATAATTGGAAATAAAATCTAGTGCAAAATTTTGATCTTTTGGAGTATTAATTTTTTTCGAAAATAATAAGCTTTCACTTGTTTTTAAGTCTATTAAATTGTCGTTTTCATATGGGAATAATGCTTCAAATTCTGAGTCAGAAATACTTTTAATATCTGGTTGAGGAAAAATTCTTGATTTGAATTTTGAAGAAAGAGGAGCTAGAAAATAAATTTTTATTTCTCCCTCAATTTCTTTTGATTCGCCATTAAGGTTTGTACTAGTTAGTTTGATTTCGTTTTTATCTTTTGTAGTAATTTCATTTGCTATTAATGCATTTAATTCTAAATCGTGATAACCAATTTTTATTGTGGTTTTCGCATCATGAGTTTCTCCATTAATATCAGTTACTGTCGCTTCTATATCATAAGAAAAAACAGGAAGTTTTTCTTTTACTGCATTCTTAGAAGGAATTGCAATAAAATCAACTGTAAATTTCCCTGAAGCATCAGTTTTCGTTTCACCTGTTTCTAATACTTCGCTTTCTTGTGAGTAATACTCTCTAGAATAATTTGTTTTTCGGATTACTTTATAGGTTACTTTCGCATCAGAAATGTTGCTTCCTGCAAAAGCTTTAGCATTTCCATGTACTTTTATAGCTTGATCAAGCTTGAAACTGTCTTTTTTAGGGTCAAATGTAACTTCAAATTTTGGACGTTTATATTCTTCAACTTTAAAATAGGTTTTCGAATCTTTGAGACTTACATTTTCCCAAAAAGGATGTTCTTCTTTTTCTTTATCGTATATTTTATCTTTTTCATAATCTATAGGCTCTTCTGCTCTAATAGAAAAATTACCAGTTAAACCTGTTTTGGGCAAAGCAAATTCTCCTGAAAATGATCCGAATTCATTAGTAGTTGCTTGAATTTTTTTAATTTCATTAGAATCAATATCTTCTATAATAATGTCAAATGAGGTATAAGGAACAATCGAGGCCTTGTTTTTTATTTCTTGAAAAGCAATTCCTTTGTAAAATACAGTTTGTCCAGGACGATAAATAGCTCGATCTAAATAAAATTTTACTTCACCATCAAATTCTATTTTTTCATTTGTTTTGTCACCATATTCCTTATTGTACTGAATGTAATTTTTAGAAAGACTAAGTGTGTCATTTGAAGATGATAAAGTAATTGTTTCATTATTAAAATTCTGGATATTTACTTTTTTGAACACCGCCATACCATTTTTATCGGTTTTAATGTTAAAAGATGGAGATGTAATGGCTACATTTTCTAACGGCTGTCCGGTTTTTCGATCTAAAACTTGGTAATTTTCAGAAACATTATTTTGAGAAGCAATCACAATAAAATTAGAAACCGTTATCGTTTCGAAAGCAGATGCTTTTAGGTTTTCTGAACTAGATTCGCTTTCAAAATAAACTAAATAAGATCCTGTTTCTAGTTTGGGAAGGATAACTTCTGTCGAATATTGCAGATAATCTTTATTATTTTTAAGTGAGTATAATTTTGTCGCAATTGGTTTGTTGTTGTAAACAATACTGTCTTTGATAGTTTCTTTTGGCAAATTGTATTTTATAAATTGCTGAAGTTCTGTCTGACTGATTTTGTAAAATGAAATTTTTAGATTTTCGACATTTTTGTACTGAATGTATGCCCTTGTGTTTTCTTTGTTGTAAATATATTTTCGAATCTGAACGTTTAAATCCTTTAAAAGAATATTGTCTTTTGTTTGAATGGCAAATTTGTATGCATTAGATTTGTTGTTGATTTTTATAACACTATCTAAAATAGCGACAGCTTTTATTTTATGATCAGAATTTGTTGCTTTTGAAACGCTCTCATTTAGATAATATGCTTTTTGAAGTTGAATGTTTTGAATTACAACAGTATCGTTTGTGTTTTTTTGAAATGATGTCAATGCTTTGATATATTCTTCATCAAAATCAACCAAAGTTTTACTGAACAGAATTCTTTGCCAGATGTTTTCGGATGAGGGATTATTAATTTCTTGTTTTTGATAAAGTTTCAAAACTACCCTAAGATTTTCATTAGAAACAGAATCAAAATTTGATTTTATAAAATCATTTGCACTTCCTAGAAATCCTTTTTTATAAGCTACTAAATCCTTTTTATTGATCTCGTATAACCTAATTTTTTGTGATTGGATAGAGATGTTTTCGGCAATAACATAATTTAAGAGATTTAATTTTTTGAATTTTTCTATAGTAGAATAATCAAAAATAGCTTCGTATTTTGTTAGTGGGGTATTTTTGAGAATTGCTTCATTTTCCAAAGAATTTTTTAAAGCAAGATCAATCTGAGAAACAAAGTTACTTTTAGTCCATTTTAAAAAATCATCATCCAATTCGGTAACATTGGTTCTTTGATTAATGTTATAATTGTTTCGATTATAATAATCAGATAAGCATTTAGCATAAACCAAATTCAAAATTGCTTTTGATGGTGTAGAAACTCGATTAATATCTGTTTTAAGATTATTTATAATTTTTGTTTGTGCATTTTCATCTAAAATCTGTAAATATTTAGATTGATAAAAAAAGCATTTTATCATTTGGACTTCATCTTTCTGATTTATTGCTTTTTTGTAAATTGAAGAGACAATTTCATTGGCAGATTTTACTTTTCCTTCATTTTCAAGACCAATAACATTGTCCCATTTTTTATCGTTTTGCTGACCAAAAAGCACCGAAGAAACCAATAAGAATACAAAAAGTATATTTTTCATAGAAAGAGTTTAATCTAAAGATGTTTAAAATTCAAAAAAGGTTGGGAGCCTTGATGAATTATTTAAAAATAATTTTCGTACAAAGTACTAATTTATCTCCAAAACCAAATGTGACATATTATATTTCCTTATTTTTGAAGAATAATTACGAAGTTTGATTAGTTATTTGCCATTTCGATTAACCGATTAAACAGTTTAACGATTAAACATTTTAAATGAAAACACATTTCATCGCCATTGGCGGAAGCGCTATGCACAATCTGGCATTAGCATTACATAATAAAGGGTACCAAGTTACAGGAAGTGATGATGCTATTTTTGAACCTTCAAAATCAAGATTAGAGAAAAAAGGAATTCTTCCTGCTGAAATGGGCTGGTTTCCAGAAAAAATTACTTCAGATATTGATGCTATTATTTTAGGAATGCACGCAAAAGCTGATAATCCTGAATTATTAAAAGCGCAAGAATTAGGTTTGAAAATCTATTCGTATCCTGAATTTTTATATGAACAATCTAAAAATAAAACGCGTGTTGTAATTGGCGGTTCTCATGGTAAAACCACAATTACTTCGATGATTCTTCATGTAATGCATTATCATAATATTGCTGTCGATTATATGGTAGGAGCACAGTTGGAAGGATTTGATACCATGGTACATTTGACCGAAGAAAATGATTTTATGGTGCTAGAAGGCGATGAGTATTTGTCTTCACCAATTGATAGACGTCCGAAATTTCATTTGTATCAACCAAACATTGCTTTGATTTCTGGAATTGCTTGGGATCATATTAATGTTTTCCCGACTTATGAAAATTATGTGGAGCAGTTTGAGATTTTCATCGAAAAAATTACAAACGGCGGAATTTTAGTTTATAACGAAAATGATTCTGAAGTAAAACGTGTTGCTGAAGCAGCGACAAATCCGATTAGAAAAATTGCGTATTCGACTCCAGAATATTCGGTAAATGATGGCGTTACATTATTAAAAACTCCAGAAGGCGATATGCCAATTGAAGTTTTTGGAGCGCACAACTTAAATAACTTGGCAGGAGCAAAATGGATCTGTCAAAATATGGGTGTTGACGAAGCTGATTTCTACGAAGCAATTGCAAGTTTTAAAGGTGCTTCTAAACGCTTAGAGAAAATTGCTGAAGGAAAAGGAAAGGTAGCGTATAAAGATTTTGCGCATTCGCCAAGTAAAGTGGCTGCAACAACAAAAGCGGTAAAAGAACAATATCCGAACAGAACTTTAGTAGCTTGTTTAGAATTACACACGTATAGCAGTTTAAATGCTGAATTTTTAAAAGAATACGAAGGGGCTTTAGAATATGCAGATGTTGCGGTTGTTTTTTATTCGCCAGACGCGGTAAAAATCAAACAATTGGAAGAAGTAACTTATGAGCAAATCGCTACAGCATTCAACAGAAAAGATTTAATTATTTATACAAATCCAGTTGAATTTAAAGAGTATTTATTCAATTTGAATTTAGACAATGCTGCACTTTTATTAATGAGTTCAGGAAATTACGGAGGTTTAAACTTTGACGAGGTAAAAGGATTGATTCAATAATTAGAAAATTAGTCAATGAGATAATGTGTCAATTGCTTTGCAGTTGGCACATTTTTTTTTGAATTATCTCATTTTCTAATTGCCACATTTTCTAATTAGCTTTTTCGTATTTAAAATGCCCGACGATTTTATATTCAAACAAACAATCTTCTAAAACTTGTCCGCCTCCTACATTATGAACAATTAAATTACGTTTTCCATCTTTAGATTTTTTATTGGTTATAATTCCGATGTGAGGAAGTTTATCATGGATCATCCAAGTTACCAATTCTCCAGTTTTATAATCAGACGCATTTTGAGTTACAGGTAATTTTGTGCCTTTTCTTTCAAAAAATACTTCTAGATTAGGAACTCTTCTGTGATCTATATTGGTGTCGGTTTTTGTCATTTCCCATTTTTTTAGATTTGGGTACAGAGAAAAATTTTCAGTCATATCTTCATGAACTTCTTTTGCAAATCGATATTTAAAATTCGATACGAACGAATTATAACATCGGTACAAACACCTTTTCCTTTTGGAATATCTCCGTTTGGATAGTCAATTTTAAAATAAGCTGGATCATAATCAATCGACGGATCAATTATTGAGATAGCAGCTTGGGATAATTTTTCAGAGAAATTTTTAGGTTCAGCATAATTTGAAACCACCAAAGCTTTTGATTCTTTTTGTTGGCATAAAATGAAAATAAAGAATAAAAGATTGAATTGTAATGATTTCATTTTCAAAAGTTTTATTTTTTAAATATAATAACTTTCAAAATGCATGTCAATATTTGAAAGATTTTTCTTGTTTTTGATTTATATTCGCTTCCTAAATTTTATGATTATGAATGAAGGTCATTTTGCTATAAAAGATTGGTCAGAAGACGATAAACCTCGAGAAAAATTAATGGCTAAAGGAAAAGTCGCTTTAAGTGATGCTGAATTATTAGCGATCTTAATTGGATCAGGAAGCCGGAATGAATCTGCTGTTGCTTTAAGCCAAAGAATTTTAGCATCTTCAAAAAATCTAAATGCTTTAGGCAAAATGTCTATTTCTCAATTAATGCAATTTAAAGGAATAGGGGAGGCTAAAGCTATTGCTATAGTAGCTGCTTTAGAATTAGGAAGAAGACAAAGAAGTGAAGAGGTAATAAAATTAAAAAGTATAACTTCTAGCAAATCGGTTTTTGAGTTAATGCAACCAATTATAGGCGAGCTACCGCATGAAGAATTTTGGGTGCTTTTTCTTAATAATTCCAATAAAGTGATTTGTAAAACGCAATTGAGTAAAGGCGGCATTGCAGGAACAATAGTAGATGTACGCTTGGTTTTTAAATTGGCATTTGAAAACGGCGCTACAGCCTTGATTCTGTGCCATAATCATCCTTCGGGTGCTTTACTGCCAAGTAATGCTGATAGACAAATTACAACGAAAATTAAAACCTCAGGAGAAGTATTAGATGTTAAAGTTTTAGATCATTTGATTATAACTGAATCAAAATATTATAGTTTTGTAGATGAAGGAATTTTTTAATACATGAATACCAATATTACAGACATTTTTTTTGATTTAGATCACACGCTTTGGGATTTCGATAAAAACTCAGAAATGGCTTTCGATCGAATTTTTAAAAGTAAATATCAAGAAATCATTACTCAGGATTTTATTAAAGAATATATTCCGATCAATCAAGAATGTTGGAGATTGTATCAGAATGACAAAATTACACATCAAGAACTACGTTACAATCGTTTGAGGTTTTCTTTTGATGCTTTAAATTATGTAGTTTCTGATGAGAATATTTTGGAAATTGCAAATGATTATATAGAGTTTCTTACCGATAACAATTACCTTTTTGATGGAGCAATTGAAGTTTTAGAATATCTAAAACCAAAATATAAACTTCATATCATCACGAATGGATTTGCTCAAGTGCAGGAAAAGAAAATAAATAATGCTTCGCTTGGGAGTTATTTCAGTACGATTACAAATTCTGAATTAGCAGGTGTTAAAAAACCAAATAATATTATATTTGATTATGCGTTAAAGCTGGCAAACACTTCAAAAGAAAAAAGTGTCATGATTGGAGATGATTTTGAAGCTGATGTAAATGGAGCTTTGAATGCCGGACTAGATGCGATTTTCTTTAATGAAAAGAAACTTGATGTTTCTGAAAACTATAAACAAATTAACCATTTATTAGAACTAAAAAACTATTTATAATTATGAAAATTAAACTTTTACTTACTGCCATTTTATGTTCAGTTGTTGGATTTGCGCAGTCTGTTAATGATTACAGAGCTGTAATTGTGCCATTGAGATATGATTTTATGAAAACAGATAATCAATATCGTTTGGCTACAATGACAAAGTCAAATTTAGTAAAGGCTGGTTTTGAAGCTTATTATACAAACGAACAACTTCCAGATGGTCTAACAGATCGCTGTCAGGTTTTATACATTGATGTAAAAAAAGACAATGCTTTTTTGGCTACTAAACTTTATATCGAATTGAAAGACTGTTACGGTCAACTTGTTTATACCTCTGAAGTAGGTAAAAGTAAAGAAAAAGAATACGAAGTTGCTTATAAAGAATGCCTAGACAATGCTTTTAAATCAATTTACGCATTGCATTATAAATATAGCGGAAACGCTGCAACACCTGCTAAGACTCCAGTTGGAACAAAAGTTACTGCAGAGACTTTGGCAGCTACTTCTCCAAAAATATCTCCTGCTGCTGCGGCTGTAGTTACAAGTGCTCCTTCAGCGCAATCTTCACAATTGGTAGTTGTGGCTCCATCTCCAGATTTAAAAGATCCAAATCTATTGTATGCACAACCGACAGAATCAGGTTATCAGTTAATTGATAAAACTCCAAAAGTAGTTATGAAGCTTTTTAAAACTTCACAAACGAATGTTTTTATCGCTACAAAAGATAACATTCAAGGCTCTTTAATCTTGAAAGAAGACGGTAACTGGTATTTCGAATCTTATCAAAATGATAAATTGGTTTCTGAAAAAATTGTAGTTAAATTCTAAAAATAAAATATGGTTTAATAACCGTATTTATCTTTCCAACGGTTCTTTAAAAATTCGCGGGTACTGTTCTCTCTAGAATTGTTCCCAGGATTATAAAGAACCGTTTCTTTTATAGCATCTGGCAGAAACTCTTGTTCTGCAAAATTATTTGCGTAATCGTGAGAATACTTATATTCATCTCCGTATCCTAATTCTTTCATTAATTTGGTTGGAGCATTTCGCAAATGAATAGGTACGGGTAAATCGCCAGTTTGTTTTACCAATTGCTGTGCGTTTCCAATAGCCATATAAGAAGCGTTACTTTTTGGTGAGGTAGCTAAATAAATGGCACATTGACTTAATATAATTCGGCTTTCTGGATATCCAATTGTAGTAACGGCCTGAAAAGTATTATTGGCCATTATAAGTGCTGTTGGATTTGCATTTCCAATATCTTCACTTGCCAAAATCAGCATTCTTCTAGCAATGAATTTGACTTCTTCTCCACCTTCAATCATTCTCGCCAGCCAATATACAGCCCCATTAGGATCGCTTCCGCGAATAGATTTTATAAATGCAGAAACAATATCATAATGTTGTTCTCCAGTTTTATCATAAAGAACTGTGTTTTGTTGTACCAATTCTAAAACACGATCATTAGTAATTGTAATTTCATCACCTGCAGAAGCATTAATAACAAGCTCAAATACATTTAAAAGTTTTCTCCCGTCTCCGCCGGAAATGCGTAATAAGGCTTCTGTTTCTTTTAGATTTATTTTTTTTGTCAATAAATAAGCATCAGTTTTCATAGCACGTTCCAAAAGAGCTTCTAAATCGGCTTTTGTAAACGCGTTTAGTATATAAACTTGACAACGTGACAATAATGCAGGAATAACTTCAAAACTTGGGTTTTCGGTTGTAGCACCTACTAAGGTTATCCAGCCTTTTTCAACTGCAGCCAAAAGTGAATCTTGTTGAGACTTACTGAATCGATGAATCTCATCAATAAATAGAATAGGATTTTTAGCCGTAAAAAGTCCGCCGCTTTGTTTAGCCTTTTCAATAACATCACGAATATCTTTTACGCCAGAGTTTATAGCGCTTAAAATATAAAAAGGTCTTTTGGACTCCTGAGCAATAATTTGAGCTAAGGTTGTTTTACCGGTACCAGGTGGCCCCCAGAAAATTAGTGAAGGAATTATTCCTTTTGAAATTTGCTGTGTCAAAGAACCAGTTGGTCCAACCAAATGTAGTTGGCTTATATAATCATCTAATTTCTGCGGACGAATACGCTCTGCTAAAGGTGCTTCCATAATGCAAAATTACTATTTTAAGATTTAAATTTCGTCCATTCAAAAGTTAAAACAGTACACAGAGTGAGTGATTGTTCTGATTTGAGACAATTTCTGCTCTCTCATATGACAAATTATCAGTAAAATATTTTTGGAAAGTTTTTTGAGTTCTTTTAAATATTATTTCAAAACTATGAGTGATATTAATTTTAAGTTTTCAAATTCAGTTGTTGGACTTCCATTGTTTTTTGTCCTTTTTTTATGGATCGTATATTGGCTTCAGATTCGCTTTGATTTTGATTTTTATCGGTACGGAATTTATCCAAGAGATTTCATAGGATTACGAGGCGTTTTGTTTAGTCCGTTTATTCATGAAAATTTAGATCACTTATATAATAATAGTATTCCAATGCTAATACTATTGGCGGCAATGCAGTTTTTTTATCCTAAACAAACCTTTGGAGTTATTATGTACGGAATTGTATTTTCAGGATTGATTACTTGGGTTGTAGGAAGAGAGAATTTTCACATTGGCGCCAGCGGATTAATTTATGTTCTGGTTAGTTTTATTTTCTTTAAAGGAATACAAACTAAATATTATAGATTGGTAGCACTATCGCTAACTGTAATTTTGCTTTATGGTGGAATGATCTGGTATGTTTTTCCAGATATTGACCAATCTATTTCTTGGGAAGGACATTTGGCAGGACTTATTACAGGTTTTGCGCTAACATTATTTTACAAAGCGCCCGAATATGCTAAACCAATTGTTTACGATTGGCAACGCCCAGATTTTGATCCAAGTAATGACCCTTTCATGAGGCATTTTGATGAAAACGGAAATTTTATCACTTTTTCTCACGAAAATGAAGAGGAGGAGATGGATTATTTTTCGTCTAGTTATCCGGTAAATTACATTTTTATTAAGAAGCCCGAACAAGAAGAAGAAACGGGCACTAATTTGCTTTAAAATAAAAAGAGTAAATTTGTTAGTATAACAATTTAATTTTGAGCATTATGAAAATGAATTTTTTAGTTTTGTTTTTGTGTTTTGTTTTTAATGCAACAGGCATCGCTCAATGTGATATTAAAAATAGGGTACAGCCAGACGGTAGTATGGTGTACTATTTTGAGCCGGCAGTCTTTTATTCTACAAAATCAAAATCGTTAAAAATTAATATTGTTACCGACAAGGAACATTATCTTGTTGGGTTACAACCTACACCCTTTCCCGAAAAGAAGGAAGGGAAGAAAATTAAAGATGATTTGATAATGCATCTTGCAAATAACAAAACATATAAGTTAACACATTACGATACGCAATATAGACGCAACGATTCTATTATGCAGGTTCTTTATTTGATAGATGCTAAAGATATCGAAGCGTTTTCTACCTATGAAGCCGTTAGTGCTGAAATCAATATGAAGGGTACAGAATTTGTGAGAAGCTACAATTTTAAACTTCATAAAGATGCTATTGTGGAACAGCTTAAATGTTTTTTAAAGGAAGAAGAAAAATAACTTATTCTTCCTCTTTTGCTTCTGGTTCTTTTTTAGGAGCTATTTTCTTTTGAAGATTTCGAAATAGATTATTGAAAGTTATGGTAAGTGAAGCAGCATTGGTAGTTTGATTTCCACTATTTCTCGGAAGATACTCATTACAATAGGTTAGTTCAACCTGAAAATCATCAGAAAATAAATAACCAGCACCAATATTTAGCCGATTTCGATCAAAGAAACTTTCTCCTGTAACTTTTGCCCCAGATTTGAAATAAAGCTCGTCTGATGCAATTGCATATACAACTCCTGCTCTTAAAAGTTTGCTATTAATGGGTTGCATATATTTAACCTGCTGGCGGTATCTAAAAATGTTTTCATAATCACCATCTTCATTTTGCATATGACGATATTCACCACGCATTCTTGTGCTTAAGGTGTAGCCTGTTTTATGAAAGTAGTAAATGCTTTGAAGAGCAAAACGCCATTCTGGAGATTCAAATTGGCCAATTTCTGGAACATCTCGATTATTGAAATAGGCAACAAATGCTGAAAACTTCCATCTCGGCGAAAAGTAATAATGACCCCAACCTCTAAGGGATCTCTGAATTGTGTTTTCGAATAAGTTTGGTGATGATTCAGTACTGCTATAGGCTGCGGCCACGTCAATTTCAGTTGCCCATTTTTTGCTTAGTGTCTGGTTGAACTGAAACTCGTTCCAAAACTGATTGTAGGTAGTATTTTGTCCGTAGCTGTTTGCAATTGATAAAATTACAAACAGACAACAGAGTAGGACAACTTTTGATTTTGAATTAGATTTTGAAAGCATTAATTAAAGGTATTTAATTATTCATTCGCATCTTAATCTTTCAATGTGTTTTTTAAGTTCTTTGTCGAACGGCTTCGTATAAAAAAGCACCACAAGCAACAGATACGTTCAAAGATCCTATTGATCCGAACATTGGCAACTTTGCTTTTTCGTCTACTATTTTTAAAACAGAAGGGTTTATTCCTCGATCTTCAGACCCCATGATGATAGCCACTGGTTCTGATAATGATACATCATAAATATTTTGATCTGTTTTTTCGGTTGCAGCTACGGTTTTAACTCCCGAACCTTGCAAATAGAAGATAGCGTCTTTTATGTGTTCAACTTTACAAATAGGCACATTGAATACTGCTCCGGCAGAAGTCTTAACCGTATCTCCGTTTACAGGAGCTGAACCAGCTTTCTGTATAATGATTCCGTTTACACCTGTGCATTCAGCTGTTCTAATGATAGCACCAAAGTTTCTAGCATCTGATACTTGATCTAATATTAGAAAAAGAGGTTTTTTGCCTGATTCAATTGTAGATTCAACTAAATGTTCTAAGTCAATAAAACCAATAGGAGAGATGGTTGCTACCGCACCTTGGTGATTGTTTGGCGTAAGGCGATTTAGTTTTTCTACAGGAACGTAAGAGAAGTTAACGTTTGCACGTTTCATTACCTTCATTAAATCTTTCATAAGTTCTCCAGAGATTTCTTTCTGTATGAAAACTTTGTCTACTTCTTTTCCTGCCTGAATCGCTTCTATGATGGCTCTAATGCCAAATATTTGATGTTCTTTTTCCATTGGACAAATATAGGTAATATGTTTATATAAAAAAACCGCCCTGAATTAACAGAGCGGTTTAAGTATTTATCTTGGTTTAAATAAGAATTATTTAGCCCAGATTAGTTTAGTGTCTAATTCGTCACCACCAATTGCATCAGCAGCAGCTTGACGGTTTTCACCGTTTAACTGTTGTAAACTTACTGGGTAAGTAAATCTAGCAGGCATAGCTGTTAAATTGTTCAATGCAACAAATGTATAAGTTGTTTCTCCAGCTTGTGGTACATTGAAAGCGTAAGACTGGCCTGGCTGAAGAAGTGTATCAGGGTATCCTGTTCTTCTGTATTCAGCAAAAGCTTCGTAAGGTTGCATGAAAAGAGCGATGTATTTTTGAGTAATTACATTCTCTTGGTTTGCAGCAGGTAAAGTAGCTATGTAAGCATCAATCTTTGCAGCAGTAACTCCCCAACGAGTCATCGAAGCTCTTACTCCGTTTACATAGTTTGTATTGCTCCATCCGTTAGCTTCAGATAATAAGAACTCAACTTCGGCGTACTCCATTAAGATCTCTCTGTAATCTTGTTTTAATACATTTGAACTCCAGAAAGACGTACCTGGTCTTTGTCCAGCAGCTTGTGCACTAGTAATTCCGTAAGGCATACCAACATACTGAGTCAGGTCATCTGTTTCAGCATAGCTTGCAGCTTTAACAGCAGCCTTAGTTGCTGTTTTAGGAGCTGCATATTTTTGTAACCTTGGGTCAACTCCAAAATTTCCTAAATTTCCTTTTAACAAGTCAACAAAAGTGTTAGCGATAGCAAAGTCAGTTCTATTATCAAGATAAAAATCTCTGTAGAATGGACTTGGAAGGATATCATCTTTTTGGTAAGTTAAACCAACTGTATCTGCATTAGAAGTCATTACTCCTCCAGCAATTGCCTCAGTAATATGGGCTTCAGCTCCTGGAACAACTCCTTTTACTCTTGTAGCGATACGTAATCTTAAAGAGTTAGCAAATTTGATAAGTTTTGCAGGTGTTCCAAAAAGTTTATCACCTCTTGTAAATACTGAAGGTTCAGTTGTAACAACCATTGCTGCAGCTTCTTTCAATTCTTTCATAAGATCAGCGTAGATCTTAGTTTGAGAAGCAAATTTTGGCTTAAGATATTTTTCAATTTGTAATGCTTGGAAATCTGGATCATTGTTTCCGTATGACCAGTAAGGAGCATCCCCGTAAGCATCAACTATTTGTAAAAAAGTATAGGCTAACATAACTCTGGCAGCTGCAATCTGGTTGTTCGGATTTCCGTAAGCTTCGTTCGTTGCTCTAGTTTTAGGATCAGTATTTAGATCGATAATGGTTTTATAATCAAGAGCACTTATATAATAGTTAGTCCATAAACTTTTATTTGTAGTTTCTCTAAACTGAAAACGATCTTCCTCAGTATAGTTTCTTTGAGCAGAATATTGTACCCAAGGTAATGCCATTCTACCCGAAGAAAAGCTTCCTCTTGAGTCTGTCATTAAGTTGTAATTAGCACCATTAAAAAGCCCGAAAGTTGTAACCTGAGTAATATCTGGCGCATTTGGGTTTTTGTTGATTTCTTCTAAGTTATCATCGCAACTTACCGTAGTGGTAAGTAATGCTACAGCTGATAATATTGATATGAATATTTTTTTCATCTTAATTTTGTTTTAGAATTTTAATTCTAGATTCATTCCGTATGTTCTAGTTGATGGTAAAGAACCTCCTTCTAGACCTTGTGTGTTACCACTACCATATGAAGCCATCTCTGGATCCATTCCTTTCCAATCTAAGCCCCAAGTAAATAAGTTTCTAGCGAAAAGAGAGAATCTTATGTCAGCAAATGGTCCAATGATTTTTTTAGGTAGTTGGTACCCAAGAGTTACCTCTCTTAATTTGATATAACTAGCGTCAAAAACGTTTAATTTGTCAAGTCCGTAGTGTTGTTGTGCCCAAGCTTGACCAGGTAATACAGATGTATTTTTTGTTCCATCCTCGTAAACTGCATCAACTACGATACCATTCTCTCTGATACCGTTAGCAGCTGTCGGCTCTAACATACCAGAATAGTGACCCCACATGTGTGAAGTTGAGAAGTAGCTTCCACCTTCTTGCATATCGATTAAGAAACCGAAGTTTAAGTTTTTATACTTAAAGTTGTTTCTAAGTCCCATGTTGTATTTAGGAGTAACTGTTCCTAAAGATTTTTGAGCTGAAGGAATATATGCTCCATCTGCATCAACAACTTTGTTTCCGTTAGCGTCATATGTAAAGTCAGTTCCGTAGATTTGACCGTATGGCTGACCAACAACAGCTAATAATCTAGCTTGGAATGGTGCGTTTGCAAGAGTTAATTCGTTAGTACCATCAACTAATTCTAACAATTTGTTTTTGTTATGAGCAAAGTTCCAAGTAATATCCCATCTGAAATCTTGAGTTCTAACAGGGTTGATTGTTACAGTTGTCTCAATACCCTTGTTTTCTAATTTACCAGCGTTGAATGTTTTAAAAGGGTAACCTGTAGATGCGTCAAATTCGATAGGAGTAATTAAGTCTGTAGTAACTACATCATAGTAAGTGAAATCAATTCCCAATCTTCTATCAAATAAGCTTAACTCTAAACCTACCTCAGATGTCGTTTTTAACTCTGGTTTAAGATCTGGGTTTCCAGCTGTATTTGGCTGGCTGTATCTAGGGTCGTTTTGGAAAGATGTTCCAATAACTGCGTAACTAGCTTGAGCGTAAGTTGCAGCAGCATTACCTGCTTGAGCCCAACCTCCTCTAATTTTACCATAGTTTAACCAAGATATGTTAGTTAATTCTGAGAAAATGAAACTACCCGTAACAGAAGCATAGTTTACTGGTTTTATAACCGTACTAAACCAATCTTGTCTGTCTGTAACCTCTAAGAATAAGAAATCATCATACCCTAAAGACACAAAACCGTATACACTGTTAGTTCTGTTTTTCTCATCAAAGTTACTTGCTTGAGCAGGGCTTGCACTATTTGATAAGTTGTAGATGTTAGGAAGTACTAAACCTCCTACAGTTTGACCAGTAAGTCTTGAAAAGTTATAGTTTCTTCGGTTAGCTCCAACGAAAGAATTGATACTGAATTTATCGAATTTTTTGTCGTAGTGTAAACGAGCTTCGTAGTTGAAATCTGTTAAAGTTCTAGCGTTTTGAGTATAGCTTGCAGTTGCTTGTGAGCCAATTGCAACTCTTTCTGTGATATTCAAGCTGTAAACGTCAGCGTAAACGTTACCTACAGCGTATAATTCTGGCGTGAAATTGTATGTAAGTTTTCCATTACCGTAAATTCTATTTCTAGTATCATTAGATGTATTCTCATAGATGATCCAGTAAGGGTTGTCAGAGTAGTTAGGTGTTGCGTCATCCCAAGCAATTCTGTTCCAAGATCTTTGAGCGCCATTTGCTAATTTATAGTCTTTTAATTCATTGTAATCCAATTGTCTTTGACCCCATTGGAAGAATTTTTGACCTAAACCATTGTCACCGTATCCAACCTCAGGTCTGTTGAAACCTCTTGTTTGAACGTAAGTTGCCATCCCTTCTACTTTAAGTTTGTCACTTAATTTAGCGTTAGCATTGATAGAGAAAGTATTTTTTGTTAAAGATGAATTTGGAACAATACCTTCTGTTTTTTGGTTAGCAAAAGAGAATCTAACTCCTGCATCTTGCGTAGATTTTGAGAAAGAGATAGAGTTGTTTCTTGTAATACCAGTATTAAAGAATGATCTTACATCATTTTGTGGATTTACCCAAGATTTTTCTTTTAAGTAATCATTAGAAAATTCTGGATCAAATGCATTCCAAGGTAAATACTTTAAGTTAGCATCGTATTTTGGTCCCCAGCTTTCGTCAGTAGCATAGTCAGCAATGTTGTAAGTTTGTCCATTAATAACTTGTTGTTGCATAGTTGAAGAGCTACCTCCTCCGTATTCATGCTGTAAGTTTGGCATGATGTATACATTTTCGAATGTAATACCTGTATTGAAAGCAATTTCAGCTTTTCCTCCAGCTTTTTTGGCAGATTTAGTAGTATACAAAATAGCACCGTTACCAGCTCTACTTCCGTAAAGAGCAGCAGCAGGACCTCCTTTAAGTACAGTTACAGATTCGATATCATCTGGATTAATATCTGCAGAAGCATCACCATAATCTCTACCACCAGCACCTCTTTGAGTGTTTGAAGTGTTATAGTTACCATTATCTAATGGGATACCATCAATAACGATCAAAGGTCTGTTTTCACCTGTTACAGATCCAACACCTCTCATTACAACTCTTGTAGAACCTCCCATTGTAGAAGGAGCAGTTACTTGTAAACCTGCAACGTTACCAGATAAAGCTGATACCGCGTTAGTTTGTCCTCCTTCGCTAATAACGCTACCTTTTAAATCTTGAGCAGCATAACTAATAGATTTTTTCTCTCTTTTAATACCAAGTGCAGCTGTAATTACTACACTCTCTAATTCCACAGAAGCGTCAGCTAATTTAACGTTTACTGTAGTTGAAGTTGCAGCTATCTCTTGAGTTTTCATCCCAATGTAGCTAAATACCAATACTTGGCTTGGTGATGCTTTGATAGAAAATTTACCATCAAAATCGGTTTGCGTTCCAGCTTTAGTTCCTTTAACTAATACACTAACACCTGGAAGAGGCATTCCTGCATTGTCAGAAACTGTTCCCGAAACAGCTCTTTCTTGCGCAAAAGAAAGTTGCGCAACTAGTACTAAGAAAAGTACTAAGAATCCATTGAACTTTAGTTTCATTTTTAAATATTTTGAATTAGTATCGCAAAACTCTTAATAATTTGTTAACTTTCCTAATAAATAAAAATCTTTTTTTGGCAAACTTTAAAATTTAACATTATAACATATGTTTACGATAGTGTTATATAATTGTATTTCTTGCTGATTTTGGTGGCCATTCGTGAGAATAATTCGCAAAATTCCGTTTTTTGTTTGTATTCCTGCACCTATTCCAATTCCTATTAAATTCTTAATTTTTTTAGGATTTGAAACATTGGTTAAGTCTTGATATATAGCGTAATCCGCAATAGAATGGATGTAAGCGCTTTTTGAAAACATATATCGGTATTCTGTAAGAATTGCAGAATAAAAGTTCCCTTGAAGACTATTTTCTGAAAATCCTCTAATTGAGTTCATTCCGCCAAATCGAAATAATTCATTCAAAATGTAATTTTTGCTGTCTAAATAGAAATTTTGAGAATTTATGTTAATGAAATTCTTGTTATTAAGCTCAAAATTATAGACGGCATTTAAATTTATGTAAAATTGTTTGCTCGGATCTGCCGTTTCAGGATCGCTATTTGTGTCTCGGTTTCCAAATCCTATAGTAGAATTTAGAAATGCTTTTCCGGGCATAAGATTGTTGTTCGAATCTATTCTTCGGTATTCATATGTCGAGGTGAGGTATGAGTTGTTGAAATCACTAATGGATGAATTGTTGATGTTTTGAATATCGCTTGATTCGGTTGATTGATAACCGAGGTAGATTTTGGAATTGTAATTGAGGTAATAGCCAAGATTGATGTCTGTTTTTGTGTTTTGAAATGTGCTGTCCTGTTTGAAGATATTTAATTGCGCCTTTATTCCTAATGAAGATTGAAATAGGTATGGGATTTCAAGTTTTGTATTGAAAGTTTTTTGCTGATTTCCGTCGCTTTTCCAGTATAAAGAAAATTTTTCTCCAGCTCGAAGAATATTGGTTAATGAAATATCCAGATATCCATTTAAGATAAGCTTTTTATTTTCATCATTAGAAAAGCCAATATAACCATCAAAATTGTTTGCTTTTCTTTTTTCTAAATAGGTGAAGACTTTAGTTGAATCTGGGGCGAATAGAATTTCTGGGTATTTTGATTGGGAAACAAATTCAAATCTGTTAATGTCGTCGTAAAGTTGCCTTACGGTTTCTTGGTTAAAAGTTTTGTTTAGATACTTTTTGTTTAATTGTTTTAGTGCTCCTTTGGGGAAATAATCTTTTAAAGCCGGATTTGTGTAATTTACAATAATGGAATTTAGTGTTCTTTTTTTTTCGGAATCAAGATTTAAGTCGGCGTAAATTATTGAATTCTTTTTTTTGATGTTTTCTAGTTTGATTTTCGAAAATGCAAATCCAGCTTTTTCATTGTCTGCTATTTTGTTATTTAAGAAATTTTCAAGTTCTGAATAAGGTATGATTATGCTGTCTTTTGCTGTGCTTTTTGCGTCATAAAAAAAACTATTTATACCTATATATATATGTACTTCTTTTATTCTAGTTTTTAAGTCTAATAAAATGTTGAATGTGCTGTCGTTTATCTGTTTGTTTGCTAGTATTTTAGAGTCGGTAAAGCCCTGTTTTGCAAGTCTATTTGTGACGGATGAAATTTCGTTATTTAATGATTTGATGTTTGGGTGTTTTTTTGTGTAAAGAATCGAATCAATGGTTTGTTTTTGTTTTTTGTCAATTCCATTTATATTAAGGTAGAAAGATTGTGCAAAACAATTTGATGAGAAGAGTAAAATGAGTATGTAATGTAATTGTTTCAAATGCAATTGTTTTGTTAGTTAAATGTAAAGCAAATATCTAATGTTTCTCTGTGAAATCATAGATATAAATAATGTTGTTGAAAATTAATGATTTAACGTTTGTATAGTGAAAAATATTTTATACATTTGCAACCCCGTAAAAAGCGGGAATTTAATAAACATAATAATTTTTAGTATTAATTATGCCAACAATTCAACAATTAGTAAGAACAGGAAGAACTCAGATCACTAAGAAGAGTAAATCGGTTGCTTTAGATTCTTGTCCTCAAAGAAGAGGGGTTTGTACGCGTGTTTACACTACTACACCAAAAAAACCAAACTCTGCAATGCGTAAAGTTGCGCGTGTACGTTTGACAAATGGTAATGAGGTGAACGCTTACATCCCAGGAGAAGGACATAATCTACAGGAGCACTCGATAGTATTAGTGCGAGGTGGAAGGGTAAAAGATTTACCAGGTGTTAGATATCATATCGTTCGTGGAGCTCTTGATACGTCAGGTGTTGCAGGAAGAACGCAAAGAAGATCTAAGTACGGTGCTAAACGCCCAAAAGAAGCAAAAAAGTAATTTAAAAACTTTTAAGAAAAAGACATGAGAAAAAGAGCGGCAAAGAAAAGACCACTTTTACCGGATCCAAGGTTTAATGACCAATTAGTAACACGTTTTGTGAACAACTTAATGTGGGATGGTAAGAAATCTACAGCTTTTAAAGTATTTTATGATGCTATTGATATCATTGAAACTAAAAAGCAAAATGATGAGAAAACTTCATTAGAGATCTGGAAAGATGCTTTAACAAACGTTATGCCTCACGTAGAAGTACGTAGCCGTAGAGTTGGTGGAGCTACATTCCAAATCCCAATGCAGATTCGTCCAGACAGAAAAATTTCTATGGCAATGAAGTGGTTAATACTTTATTCAAGAAGAAGAAATGAAAAATCTATGGCACAGCGTTTAGCTTCTGAATGTTTAGCAGCTGCTAAAGAAGAAGGTGCTGCAGTTAAGAAAAGAATGGATACTCACAAAATGGCAGAAGCTAATAAAGCATTCTCTCACTTTAGATTTTAATTCGTAAAGAAATGGCTAGAGATTTAAAATATACAAGAAATATCGGAATCGCTGCTCACATTGATGCTGGTAAAACAACAACAACTGAGCGTATTCTTTTTTATACTGGAAAGTCACACAAAATTGGTGAGGTGCACGATGGTGCTGCAACAATGGACTGGATGGCTCAAGAGCAAGAAAGAGGTATTACAATTACTTCTGCTGCTACAACTTGTACTTGGAACTTTCCAACTGTACAAGGTAAAGTCATTCCAGAATCATTACCATACCACTTTAATATCATTGATACTCCTGGACACGTTGACTTTACTGTAGAGGTAAACCGTTCTTTACGTGTACTTGATGGTTTAGTTTTCTTATTTAGTGCTGTTGATGGTGTTGAGCCTCAATCAGAAACTAACTGGAGGCTTGCTGATCAATATAGAGTTCCTCGTATGGGATTCGTAAATAAAATGGACCGTCAAGGTGCTAATTTCTTAGCTGTATGCGGACAGGTTAAAGATATGTTGAAATCGAATGCGGTTGCAATTACTTTGCCTATTGGTGATGAAGCAGACTTTAAAGGTATTGTTGACTTAGTTAAAAATCAAGCTATCGTATGGCATGATGAAACTCAAGGAGCTACTTTTGATGTTGTTGATATCCCAGCTGATATGGTTGATGATGTTAAGCATTACCGTTCTATTCTTATCGAAGAGATTGCTACTTATGATGAAAATCTTTTAGATAAGTACATGGAAGATGAGAACTCTATTACTGAAGAGGAAATTAACAATGCATTGAGAGCTGCTACTATTGATATGGCTATCATTCCTATGCTTGCTGGTTCTTCTTTCAAAAACAAAGGAGTTCAATTTATGTTAGATGCTGTTTGTAAGTATTTGCCATCTCCATTAGATAAAGAAGGTATTGAAGGAATTCATCCTGATGATGCTGAATTGTTAGAAGAAGATCAAACTAAAATCTTACGTAGACCAGATGTAAAAGAGCCATTTGCTGCTTTAGCATTTAAAATTGCTACTGACCCATTCGTTGGTCGTTTAGCTTTCTTCCGTGCTTACTCTGGACGTTTAGATGCTGGTTCTTATGTTTTAAATACTCGTTCTGGTAACAAAGAGAGAATCTCTCGTATTTACCAAATGCACGCTAACAAACAAAATCCAATCGAATTTATTGAGGCTGGAGATATTGGAGCTGCAGTAGGATTTAAAGATATCAAAACTGGGGATACTTTATCTGATGAAAAGCATCCGATTATCTTGGAATCTATGAAATTCCCAGAGCCGGTAATTGGTATTGCTATTGAGCCTAAAACTAAAGCTGACGTTGATAAAATGGGTATGGCTTTAGCTAAGTTAGCTGAAGAGGATCCAACGTTTACTGTAAGAACTGACGAGGCTTCAGGTCAAACTATTATTTCTGGTATGGGTGAGCTTCACTTGGATATCTTAGTTGATCGTATGAAACGTGAGTTTAAAGTAGAGGTTAATCAAGGTGAGCCGCAAGTAGAGTACAAAGAGGCGTTTACTAAATCTGCTCAACATAGAGAAACTTACAAAAAACAATCTGGAGGTCGTGGTAAATTCGGTGATATCGTATTTAGAATCGAGCCAGCTGATGAAGTTGATGGTAAAGTTCCTGTAGGATTACAGTTTGTTAATGAAGTAAAAGGTGGTAACGTTCCTAAAGAATATATCCCTGCTGTTGAAAAAGGTTTCCGTGAGGCTATGAAAACAGGTCCATTAGCTGGATACGCTGTTGATAGTTTAAAGGTAACTTTATTAGATGGATCTTTCCACCCTGTGGATTCTGATGCTCTTTCTTTTGAATTAGCTGCTAGAATGGGTTATAAAGAGTCTGGACGTGCTGCTGGAGCTGTTATTCTTGAGCCAATCATGAAAATCGAAGTTATTACTCCTGAAGAAAACATGGGTGATATCGTAGGTGACTTGAACCGTCGTAGAGGTCAGGTTAATGATATGGGTGATAGAAATGGTGCTAAAACTATTAAAGCTGATGTGCCTTTATCGGAAATGTTTGGTTATGTAACTACATTAAGAACATTATCTTCTGGTAGAGCAACTTCAACAATGGAGTTTTCTCACTATGCAGAAACACCTTCTAATATTTCAGAAGAGGTAATCAAAAAAGCAAAAGGTAACGCTTAATTTTAAGAAAATGAGTCAAAAAATCAGAATAAAACTAAAATCTTACGATCACATGTTGGTAGATAAATCTGCTGAAAAGATCGTAAAAACAGTAAAAACTACTGGAGCGGTTGTAACAGGTCCTATTCCGTTGCCAACTCACAAAAAACTTTTCACTGTATTACGTTCTCCGCACGTTAACAAAAAGGCGAGAGAGCAATTTGAAGTAATGTCATACAAGAGATTGATTGATATTTATTCATCTTCATCTAAAACTATTGATGCTTTAATGAAACTTGAATTGCCAAGTGGGGTTGAAGTTGAGATCAAAGTATAATTTTTTTATATTTTTTTATATAAAAAGCGAGGCATTTTTTGTCTCGCTTTTTTTGTTTGTAAAAGTTGGTTTTAATTTGTGAAATTTCAGATATTTTTAATTTTTAATTTTTTATAAAAATTTGTAAAAGCCTTTGTTTTAAGGGACTGTGAGTTTATTATGTTGTGATTTTATTAATTAACCGTTAAGTGTGGGGTGTTTTTGGATTGAAAAAAGATGATCGTTTTTTGGTGAAAATAAAGTTTGTTTTAGTGTTGTTTTGATGCTTGGATTTTGATTATGAGCGATTTAATTTTTGTAACTGTTTGGTATATTCAATTTTAATGTCTACTTTTGCACTCCCTGTTTGGAAATTTCTGTTATTTTCAAATTGAAGGGAATTTTAGTAATTAATAATTAATATTTATGTCTGGGTTAATTGGTAAGAAAATCGGCATGACTAGTATTTTCGACGAAAACGGGAAAAACATTCCTTGTACAGTAATCGAAGCTGGTCCATGCGTTGTTACCCAAGTCAGAACCAACGAGGTTGACGGGTATGAAGCGTTGCAACTTGGTTTCGATGACAAAAACGAGAAACATTCTACTAAAGCGGCTTTAGGTCACTTTAAAAAAGCTGGAACTGTTGCTAAGAAAAAAGTCGTTGAATTCCAAGATTTCGCAACTGAACAAAAATTAGGAGATCTTATTGATGTTACTATTTTTGAAGAAGGAGAATTTGTAGATGTACAAGGTGTGTCTAAAGGTAAAGGTTTCCAAGGTGTTGTTAAACGTCACGGTTTTGGTGGAGTTGGACAAGCTACTCATGGTCAACACAACCGTTTAAGAGCGCCAGGTTCTGTAGGAGCTTCTTCTTATCCGTCTAGAGTATTCAAAGGAATGCGTATGGCTGGAAGAATGGGAGGAGAAAATGTAAAAGTTCAAAACCTTAGAGTTTTAAAAGTAGTTGCTGAAAAGAATCTACTTGTTGTTAAAGGATGTATTCCTGGGCACAAAAACTCTTATGTAATCATTCAGAAGTAATGGAAGTAAAAGTATTAGATTTCAACGGAAAAGATACTGGAAGAAAAGTTCAACTTTCTGATTCAGTATTCGCAATTGAACCAAACAATCACGCTGTATATCTTGATGTTAAGCAATATCTTGCTAATCAAAGACAAGGTACTCACAAAGCTAAAGAAAGAGCTGAAGTAACTGGAAGTACACGTAAGATTAAAAAACAAAAAGGAACTGGTACTGCTCGTGCAGGAAGTGTTAAGAATCCTTTGTTTAAAGGTGGTGGAACAGTTTTCGGACCAAGACCAAGAAGTTATTCATTCAAATTGAATAAAGGTTTAAAGAGATTAGCTAGAAAATCAGCTTTCTCTATCAAAGCAAAAGAGTCAAATATTGTAGTTTTAGAAGACTTTAATTTTGAAGCTCCAAACACTAAAAATTTCATTAACGTTTTGAAAGCTTTAGGGTTAGAGAATAAAAAATCTTTATTTGTGTTGGGCGAGTCAAATAAAAACGTATATTTGTCGTCACGTAATTTAAAGGCTTCAAACGTCGTAACCAGCTCAGAATTAAGCACTTACGCAATATTAAACGCTAATAATTTAGTGCTTTTGGAAGGTTCTTTAGAGTTAATTGAAGAAAATTTAAGTAAATAATAGGAAGATGAGCATTATTATTAGACCTATAGTAACGGAAAAAGTAACCAAAGAAAGTGAAGTTCTAAACCGCTTCGGATTCGTTGTTAACAAAAAAGCAAACAAAGTTGAGATTAAGAAAGCTGTTGAGGCTGCTTATGGAGTAACTATCGTTTCTGTTAACACAATGAATGTGAGACCAGATAGATCTACTAAATACACTAAAAGTGGTTTAATCAGTGGAAAGACAAATGCATACAAAAAAGCAATTGTTCAAGTACAAGAAGGAGAAACAATTGATTTTTACAACAATATCTAAGATAGAAAAATGTCAGTAAGAAAATTAAAACCTATTACCCCGGGTCAGCGATTTAGAGTTGTGAATGGTTATGACGCTATTACAACTGATAAGCCGGAACGCTCTTTGATAGCGCCGATAAAAAACTCAGGAGGTAGAAATAGTCAAGGAAAGATGACCATGCGTTATACGGGTGGTGGTCACAAGCAGAGATATCGTATTATTGATTTTAAAAGAACTAAAGATGGAATTCCAGCTACAGTGAAATCAATTGAATACGATCCAAATCGTACTGCGTTTATCGCTTTATTAGCTTATGCTGATGGAGAGAAAACTTATATTATCGCTCAAAACGGATTGAAAGTTGGTCAGAAATTAGTTTCTGGACCAGAGTCTCAACCAGAGATCGGTAATACTTTACCTTTAAGCAGAATTCCTCTGGGAACTGTTATATCTTGTATTGAGTTACGTCCAGGACAAGGAGCTGTAATTGCTCGTTCAGCTGGAACTTTTGCTCAGTTAATGGCAAGAGACGGGAAATATGCAACAATTAAAATGCCATCTGGTGAGACAAGATTAATCTTGTTAACTTGTTCGGCTACAATTGGAGCTGTTTCTAACTCTGACCACCAATTAGTTGTATCTGGTAAAGCAGGTAGAACAAGATGGTTAGGAAGAAGACCTAGAACTAGACCAGTAGCGATGAACCCAGTTGATCACCCTATGGGAGGTGGTGAAGGACGTTCTTCTGGAGGGCACCCACGTTCAAGAAACGGATTGCCAGCTAAAGGTTACAGAACTCGTTCTAAGAAAAACCCGAGTAACAAGTATATCGTAGAACGTAGAAAGAAATAATAAGATATGGCACGTTCATTAAAAAAAGGACCTTTCGTTCATTATAAATTAGACAAGAAAGTTCAAGAAAACGTAGAAAGTGGTAAAAATGCAGTTGTTAAGACTTGGTCTAGAGCTTCAATGATTACTCCAGATTTCGTTGGACAAACTATCGCAGTTCATAACGGTCGTCAATTTGTACCAGTTTACGTAACAGAAAACATGGTAGGTCACAAATTAGGAGAGTTTTCGCCAACTAGATCTTTTAGAGGTCATGCTGGAGCAAAAAATAAAGGTAAAAAATAAAAGAAGCAATGGGAGTTCGTAAAAGAGAAACAGCAGATGCGAGAAAAGAGGCTAATAAGTCTATCGCTTTCGCAAAATTGAATAACTGCCCTACTTCACCTAGAAAAATGCGCTTAGTAGCGGACTTGGTAAGAGGTCAGAAGGTAGAAAGAGCACTTAACATTTTAAGATTCAGTTCTAAAGAAGCTTCAAGAAAATTAGAAAAACTATTATTATCTGCAATCAATAACTGGGAGCAAAAAAATAGTGAAGGTAATTTAGAAGAAGCTGGATTATTTGTTAAAGAGATCAGAGTAGATGGTGGAATGATGTTGAAAAGACTTCGTCCAGCTCCACAAGGTCGTGCACACAGAATAAGAAAACGTTCTAATCACGTAACAATCGTGCTTGGAGCTATCAATAACACACAAAGCAATTCTTAAGCAGCATGGGACAAAAGACAAATCCAATTGGAAATAGACTTGGTATCATCAGAGGATGGGACTCAAACTGGTATGGTGGAAATGATTACGGCGATAAATTAGCTGAAGATCACAAAATCAGAAAGTATATCCATGCTCGTTTATCAAAAGCTAGTGTATCAAAAGTAATCATCGAGAGAACTTTGAAACTTGTAACCGTTACTATCACTACTGCTAGACCTGGTATTATTATCGGAAAAGGTGGACAAGAGGTAGATAAGTTAAAAGAAGAACTTAAGAAAGTTACTGACAAAGAGGTTCAAATTAACATCTTTGAAATTAAAAGACCTGAGCTAGATGCTTATCTTGTGGCTACAAGCATCGCTCGTCAAATCGAAAGCCGTATTTCTTACAGACGTGCAATCAAAATGGCTATTGCTGCTTCTATGCGTATGAACGCTGAAGGTATTAAAGTTTTGATTTCTGGTCGTTTAAATGGTGCTGAGATGGCGCGTTCAGAAGGTTTCAAAGAAGGTAGAATTCCTCTATCAACTTTCAGAGCTGACATTGATTATGCTTTGGCTGAAGCTCATACTACTTACGGTAGAATGGGTATCAAAGTATGGATCATGAAAGGTGAAGTTTACGGTAAGAGAGAACTTTCTCCACTTGCTGGAATGGACAAAAAACAATCTGGTACAGGTGGTGGAAAAGGTGGAGATGCTCCTAGAGGCAAATCTAACTTTAACAAAGGTGGAAAACCAGACGCTCGTAAAAGAAAGTAAATTTTTAAACTAAAGAAAAATGTTACAGCCTAAAAGAACAAAATACCGTAAGGTACAAAAAGGTAGAATGAAGGGTAACTCTCAGAGAGGGCACGAACTTTCAAATGGAATGTTTGGTATTAAATCTGTACATGAAGATGGAATGTTCTTAACTTCTCGTCAAATCGAAGCTGCGCGTATCGCTGCAACTCGTTACATGAAGAGAGAGGGACAATTATGGATTAAAATTTTCCCAGACAAACCTATCACTAAGAAACCTCTTGAAGTACGTATGGGTAAAGGTAAAGGAGCAGTTGAGTATTGGGCTGCTGTTGTTAAACCAGGAAGAATTATGTTTGAAGTTGGAGGAGTTCCATTGTCAGTTGCAAAAGAGGCTTTACGTCTTGCAGCTCAAAAACTTCCAGTAAAAACTAAGTTCGTCGTTGCTAGAGATTTCGAAGCATAATTTATATTTATTATGAAACAATCAGAAATAAAAGATCTTTCTGCAGCGGAGTTGCAAGAAAAGCTTAGTCAAACTAAGAAAGTATATGCTGACCTAAAAATGGCTCACGCTATTTCTCCAATTGCTAACCCACTTCAAATTAGAAGCGTTAGAAGAACAGTTGCTAGATTAGCTACAGAGTTAACTAAAAGAGAGTTACAATAATTGTATTCTGCTGAAAGATGGAAGAAAAAAGAAATTTAAGAAAAGAAAGAATAGGTGTTGTTACTTCGAATAAGATGGATAAATCTATCGTTATTTCTGAAGTAAGAAAAGTAAAACACCCATTATACGGTAAGTTCGTGTTGAAAACTAAGAAATATGTTGCACACGACGAAACAAACGACTGTAACATTGGAGATACTGTAAGAATTAGCGAAACGCGTCCTTTAAGTAAAACAAAATGTTGGAGATTAGTTGAAATCTTAGAAAGAGCTAAATAATTATGGTACAACAAGAATCAAGACTAAAAGTAGCAGATAACACGGGAGCTAAAGAAGTTTTAACTATTCGTGTTTTAGGAGGTACTAAAAGAAGATATGCCTCTGTTGGTGACAAAATTGTAGTTTCTATCAAAGATGCAACTCCAAACGGAAACGTGAAAAAAGGAGCTGTTTCAACTGCAGTTGTTGTACGTACTAAAAAAGAAGTGAGAAGAGCTGATGGTTCTTATATCCGTTTCGATGACAATGCATGTGTTCTTTTGAATGCTGCAGGAGAAATGAGAGGAACTCGTGTTTTTGGTCCGGTAGCAAGAGAACTTCGTGAAAAACAATTCATGAAAATTGTATCATTAGCACCAGAAGTGCTTTAATTCGTTTTAAGATGATAAAGCTAAAAATAAAATCAGGAGATATCGTAAGAGTTATTGCTGGAGACCATAAAGGTGCTGAAGGTAAAGTTTTACGTGTTTACCGTGAAAAAAACAAAGCGATCGTTGAAGGTGTAAACATGGTTTCTAAACATACTAAACCAAGTGCTAAAAACCCTCAAGGTGGTATCGTTAAGAAAGAAGCTTCTATTCAAATTTCTAACATTGCTTTAATTGATCCTAAAACTAAGGAAACAACTAGAGTAGGTATTAGAGTAGAAGGAGATAAGAAAGTAAGATTTTCAAAAAAATCTAATCAAGTACTATAGTAATGGCATATACACCTAGACTAAAAGAAGAATATAAGAGTAGAGTAATCTCTGCTCTTAAAGAAGAGTTCGGATATACAAACGTAATGCAAGTTCCTAAACTTGAAAAAATCGTTTTGAGCCGTGGAGTTGGTGCAGCTGTATCTGATAAAAAACTTATTGACTATGCAGTTGATGAGTTAACAAAGATCACTGGACAAAAAGCAGTTTCTACAATCTCTAAGAAAGACGTTGCGTCTTTCAAATTGAGAAAAGGAATGCCTATTGGAGCAAAAGTTACTTTACGTGGAGAAAGAATGTATGAGTTTTTAGATAGACTTATTACTTCTGCTTTACCACGTGTAAGAGATTTCGGTGGTATTAAAGCTACAGGTTTCGACGGAAGAGGTAACTACAATCTTGGAGTTTTAGAGCAAATCATTTTCCCAGAAATTGATATTGATAAAGTAAACAAAATTTCAGGAATGGATATTACTTTTGTTACTACTGCAAAAACTGATAAGGAAGCAAAGTCATTATTGGCTGAATTAGGATTACCTTTTAAAAAGAATTAAGACATGGCTAAAGAATCAATGAAAGCCCGCGAGGTGAAAAGAGAGAAAACGGTAGCTAAGTATGCTGAGAAGAGAAAAGCTTTATTAGAGGCTGGAGACTACGAAGGATTGCAAAGATTACCTAAAAATGCTTCACCAGTTCGTTTACACAATCGTTGTAAATTAACAGGTAGACCTAGAGGTTACATCCGTCAATTCGGTATTTCACGTGTAACTTTCCGTGAAATGGCTAACAATGGATTAATTCCAGGAGTTAAAAAGGCTTCTTGGTAATCTCGCAATAAGTTATTACTTTTGCAAACCAAAAAATAATTTTTAATTGATTAAAGGTTCGGGAGATGAGTATCTCCCGAAAACCATAATCGCAATCAAATACATATGTATACAGATCCTATTGCAGATTATTTGACTAGAGTTCGTAACGCTGTGGCTGCAAACCACAAAGTTGTCGAAATTCCAGCATCTAATCTAAAAAAAGAGATAACTAAGATCTTATTTGATCAAGGTTACATCTTGAGTTACAAATTTGAGCAGAACACTGTACAAGGTTCTATCAAAATTGCTTTGAAGTATGATAAAGATACTAAAGAGCCTGTAATCAAAGATATCCAAAGAATTAGTAAACCTGGTTTACGTAAGTACGCAGGTGCTGCCAAATTACCAAGAATCCTTAACGGATTAGGAATCGCTATTGTTTCTACATCAAAAGGTTTGATGACTGGAAAACAAGCTAAGCAATTAAATGTAGGTGGTGAAGTAATTTGTTACGTATACTAATTTTAAACACTAGATAAAGATGTCAAGAATAGGTAAAAGCCCAATTGTAATCCCTGCTGGTGTAACTGTTGAAGTTAAAGACGGTATTATTACAGTAAAAGGAAAAAGAGGTCAACTAGTACAAGAGTTTTCGGACGTAAATGTAACAGTTGAAGGCGATCAAGTTTTAGTAGAAAGATCGTCTGATCATAAAGACCATAGAGCAAAACACGGATTATACAGATCTTTGATCAGTAATATGGTTGTTGGTGTATCTGAAGGTTTCACAAAAGAACTAGAATTAGTTGGAGTTGGTTATAGAGCTTCAAACCAAGGTCAAAAATTAGATTTAGCTCTTGGATATTCTCACAATATTGTTTTAGAAATTGCTCCAGAAGTATCTTTAGAAACAGTATCTGAAAAAGGTAAGAACCCTATCGTAAAATTAACATCGTTTGATAAACAACTTTTAGGTCAAGTAGCTGCGAAAATCAGAGGTTTCCGTAAGCCTGAGCCATACAAAGGAAAAGGTGTTAAATTTGTGGGTGAAGTATTAAGAAGAAAAGCAGGTAAATCAGCTTAAAATATAAGATTATGTCATTAACAAAATCTGAAAGAAGACAGAGAATTAAATTCAGAATTAGAAAATCGGTTAGTGGTTCTGCTGCAAGACCAAGACTTTCTGTATTTAGAAGTAATAAAGAAATTTACGCTCAAATCATTGATGATGTAAATGGAGTTACTATATTAGCTGCATCTTCTAGAGAAAAAGAAATAGGAAAAGGTACTAACGTTGAAGTAGCTGCTGCTGTTGGAAAATTAGTTGCAGAGAAAGCGTTAAAAGCTGGGATCGATACTATCACTTTCGATAGAGGTGGGTATTTATATCACGGTCGTATTAAATCATTAGCAGAAGGCGCAAGAGCCGCTGGACTTAAATTCTAATATATTATGTCTAAATACAAAAATGTAGAATTGGTAAAACCTAGTGGTCTTGAATTAAAAGATCGTCTAGTTAGTGTTAATCGTGTTACTAAAGTTACAAAAGGAGGTAGAGCTTTCGGTTTTTCTGCTATTGTAGTTGTAGGTGATGAAAATGGAGTAGTTGGTCACGGATTAGGAAAATCTAAAGACGTTTCTGAAGCAATTGCGAAAGCAGTAGAAGATGCTAAGAAAAACTTAGTTAGAATTCCTTTGAATGGTCAATCAGTTCCTCACGAACAAAAAGGTAAATTTGGTGGTGCACGCGTATTCTTAATTCCAGCATCTCATGGTACTGGAGTTATTGCTGGTGGAGCTGTTCGTTCAGTTCTTGAGTCAGTAGGTATTCACGATGTATTGTCTAAATCTCAAGGATCATCAAATCCACATAACGTAGTAAAAGCAACTTTTGATGCTTTATTGCAAATGAGAAGCGCTCACACTGTTGCAAAACAAAGAGGTGTTTCTTTAGAGAAAGTTTTTAAAGGTTAATTAGGAAATTATGGCTAAATTATTAGTAAAACAAGTAAGAAGCAAAATCAACTGCCCTCTTTCTCAAAAGAGAGGTTTGGAAGCTTTAGGTCTACGTAAAATTGGACAAGTTGTGGAGCATGAGTCAAATCCTGCTATCCTTGGGATGATAAACAAAGTTAAACACTTAGTTTCTGTTGAAGAAGCTAAATAACAAATACTGTTATGAATTTAAGTAACTTACAACCTGCTGAAGGATCTACGCACAATCAAAATAAAAGATTAGGTAGAGGAGAAGGTTCTGGAAAAGGTGGTACCGCTGCACGTGGACACAAAGGAGCTAAATCTCGTTCTGGTTATTCTAAAAAGATTGGTTTTGAAGGAGGACAAATGCCACTTCAAAGACGTGTACCTAAGTTTGGTTTCAAAAACATCAATCGTAAAGAATACGAAGGTGTTAATTTAGATACTCTTCAATTATTAGTTGACAATGGAGCAATTACTGATTCTGTATCAATGGCAGAGTTTGTAGCAAATCGTCTAGCTACTAAAAATGAAATCGTTAAGATTTTAGGTAGAGGAGAATTGAAAGCAAAATTAAAAGTAACTGCCCACAAATTTACTGCTACTGCAAAAGCTGCTATTGAGGCTGCTGGTGGAGAAGCTGTAACTATATAACTTATCTATTAAGATGAAGAAATTTATTGAATCAATAAGTAATGTTTGGAAAATCGAAGAACTAAAGAATAGAATCTTAATTACTTTAGGGTTACTTTTAGTATATCGTTTTGGAGCACACGTTACGCTTCCTGGAATTGACGCAACGCAATTGACTGGTTTAGCGGGACAAACTAAAAATGGTCTAGGATCTATTCTAGACATGTTCACCGGGGGTGCTTTCTCTAAGGCTTCAGTTTTTGCCTTAGGTATCATGCCTTATATTTCTGCGTCTATTGTTGTTCAGTTAATGGGAATTGCGATTCCATATTTACAAAAACTTCAAAATGATGGGGAAAGTGGTAGAAAAAAGATTAATCAAATCACTCGTTGGTTGACAATCGCTATCACATTGGTTCAAGGTCCAACTTATATCTATAATTTATACAGAACATTGCCTAGTAATGCATTTTTGCTAGGCTTTAATTCACCAGAATTTTTGTTCTCGTCAGTTATCATTTTAGTTACTGGTACAATCTTTGCTATGTGGCTTGGTGAGAAAATTACAGATAAAGGTATTGGAAATGGTATTTCATTGTTAATTATGGTTGGTATCTTAGCGCGTTTACCGCAAGCTTTTATTCAAGAGTTTACAACACGTGTTACCAATAACAATGGAGGTCCAATGTTATTAGTTATTGAAATTATTGTGTGGCTGTTAGTTATCATTTCTTGTGTATTGCTTACAATGGCAGTACGTAAAATTCCAGTGCAATACGCTCGTCGTACAACAACTGGAGATTACGAGCAAGATTTGGCAGGAGGTAATAGACAATGGATTCCTCTAAAGCTTAATGCTTCTGGAGTTATGCCAATCATTTTTGCTCAGGCAATTATGTTTATCCCTGCAGCAGTGGCTGGATTGTCTAAATCAGATACATCACAATCTATTGTTGGTGCATTTAGTAATATGTTTGGTTTCTGGTATAATTTTGTTTTTGCAACTTTAATTATTGTATTTACATTCTTTTATACTGCGATCACTGTACCTACTAACAAAATGGCTGATGATTTAAAGAGAAGCGGTGGTTTTATTCCTGGAGTTCGTCCTGGAGCAGAAACTTCTGATTTCCTTGATAAAGTGATGTCTTTAATAACTTTCCCAGGATCTTTATTCCTTGCTTTGATTGCTGTGTTCCCAGCTATTGTTGTAAGTATTATGGATGTACAACAATCTTGGGCAATGTTTTTTGGAGGTACCTCATTAATAATTATGGTTGGAGTTGCAATAGATACTATTCAACAAATCAATTCATACTTGTTAAACAAACATTATGATGGTTTAATGAAGACTGGTAAAAATAGAAAAGCGGTAGCTTAATATATTTATGGCAAAACAATCAGCAATAGAACAAGACGGATCAATAATAGAAGCATTATCTAATGCAATGTTCCGTGTAGAGTTAGAAAATGGACATATTGTAATTGCTCATATTTCTGGTAAAATGCGAATGCATTACATCAAATTATTACCTGGTGATAAAGTGAAACTAGAAATGAGTCCTTACGATTTGTCAAAAGCAAGAATTACTTATCGATATTAAAGGATATTCACTATGAAAGTTAGAGCATCAGTAAAAAAGAGAAGTGCCGAGTGCATTATCGTGCGTAGAAAAGGGAGACTGTACGTAATAAACAAAAAGAATCCTAGATTTAAACAAAGACAAGGATAATTATGGCAAGAATAGCAGGGGTAGATATCCCAAAAAACAAAAGAGGTGTTATCGCACTTACCTATATTTTCGGATTAGGAAAAAGTAGAGCTATTGAGATTTTAGAAAAAGCTCAAGTTAGCCAAGATAAAAAAGTTCAAGATTGGAATGATGATGAGATCGGAGCAATTCGTGAAGCTGTTTCATTTTACAAAATCGAAGGAGAATTACGTTCTGAAATTTCTTTAAACATTAAACGTTTAATGGATATTGGATGTTACAGAGGTATTCGTCATAGATCTGGTCTTCCATTAAGAGGACAAAGAACTAAAAACAACTCAAGAACAAGAAAAGGTAAAAGAAAAACTGTTGCTAACAAGAAAAAAGCAACTAAATAATAAGTAATATGGCTAAAGCAACTGCAAAAAAACGTAAAGTTATCGTTGAATCAACGGGTGAGGCTCATATTTCTGCCACTTTTAATAACATTATTATTTCTTTGACTAATAAGAAAGGTGAAGTTATCTCTTGGTCTTCAGCTGGTAAAATGGGTTTCAGAGGTTCTAAAAAGAACACTCCTTATGCAGCTCAAATGGCAGCAGAAGATTGCGCTAAAGTAGCACTTGAGGCAGGACTTAAAAAAGTGAAAGTTTATGTAAAAGGACCAGGTAACGGACGTGAGT
This sequence comes from Flavobacterium anhuiense, assembly GCF_050990855.1. Taxonomy (GTDB): domain Bacteria; phylum Bacteroidota; class Bacteroidia; order Flavobacteriales; family Flavobacteriaceae; genus Flavobacterium; species Flavobacterium anhuiense_C. The sequence continues at coordinate 389,237 of NZ_CP158861.1, read as the reverse complement.
CTGCTATCCGTTCTATTCATAACGGTGGAATTGAAGTTACTGAAATTATTGATGTTACTCCAATGCCACACAACGGATGTCGTCCTCCAAAAAGACGTAGAGTTTAATTTTTTATTTTTATAGTATAAACAAGGTAGAACATAATTATCGAAGGATTAGACCTGAATTCATAATTTCTACCTTAAATTTTTTTTAAAATGGCAAGATATACTGGTCCTAAAACCAAAATCGCTCGTAAATTTGGCGAAGCAATCTTCGGAGATGATAAATCTTTCGAAAAAAGAAATTACCCACCTGGACAACACGGGATGGCTAAAAAAAGAGGAAAAAAGTCTGAGTACGCTGTTCAATTAATGGAAAAGCAAAAAGCTAAATATTCTTACGGAATTTTAGAAAAACAATTCAGAAACTTATTCGAAAAAGCATCAGCTACTAAAGGAGTTACTGGTGAAGTTTTATTACAATTATGCGAAGCAAGATTGGATAATGTTGTTTTTAGAATGGGAATTGCTCCATCTAGAAGAGGTGCGCGTCAAATCGTTTCTCACAGACACATTACTGTAAATGGAGAGGTTGTAAATATTCCTTCTTACCACCTTAAGCCTGGTGATAAAGTTGCAGTTCGTGAAAAATCTAAATCTTTAGAAGCTATCGAACGTTCTTTATCAAATTCAAGTCATGTTTATGAATGGATTACTTGGAACAATGATCTTAAAGAAGGAACTTTCGTTTCTGTTCCTGCGAGACTTCAAATTCCAGAAAACATTAAAGAACAATTAATCGTAGAGTTGTACAACAAATAATAATTGACTTAGTCGAAATTTATGGCAATATTTAATTTTCAAAAGCCCGATAAAGTTATCATGATCGATTCAACCGATTTTGAAGGTAAATTTGAGTTTAGACCTTTAGAACCTGGTTACGGATTGACAGTTGGTAATGCACTTAGAAGAGTTTTGCTTTCAGCGTTAGAAGGTTATGCAATTACATCTGTTCGTATCGAAGGTGTAGATCATGAGTTTTCTACTATTTCAGGTGTTGTTGAGGATGTTACCGAAATTATTCTTAATCTTAAACAAGTACGTTTCAAACGTCAGATTGAAGATATAGATAATGAATCAGTTACTATTTCTGTTTCTGGTAAAGATCAATTAACAGCAGGTGATTTTCAAAAATTTATTTCAGGTTTCCAAGTTTTGAATCCAGACCTTGTTATCTGTAATTTAGATTCTAAAATCAAATTGAACTTCGATTTAACAATCGAGAAAGGTAGAGGATACGTTCCTGCTGAAGAGAACAAAAAACAGAATGCTGCAATTGGAACGATTTTTACAGATTCTATTTTTACTCCGGTAAAAAATGTAAAATATGCAATCGAAAACTTCCGTGTAGAGCAAAAAACAGATTACGAAAAATTAGTTTTTGAAATTAAAACTGATGGTTCTATCAATCCAAAAGATGCTCTTACTGAAGCTGCTAAAGTTTTAATTCACCATTTCATGTTGTTTTCTGATGAAAGAATTACACTTGAGGCTGACGAAATTGCACAAACAGAATCGTATGATGAAGAGTCATTGCATATGAGACAACTGCTTAAAACTAAGCTTGTTGATATGGATTTATCTGTGAGAGCATTAAATTGCTTGAAAGCGGCTGAAGTTGATACACTTGGTGATTTAGTATCGTTCAATAAAAATGACCTAATGAAATTCCGTAATTTTGGTAAAAAATCTTTAACTGAACTTGATGAACTTGTTGCAGTTAAGAATTTAACTTTCGGAATGGACTTAGCTAAATACAAATTAGATAAAGAATAATTTACTTCATATTTTGCTCTCCATAGTGGATTGTAGCAAGATGAAGATAAAAAAAACACGTCATGAGACACGGAAAAAAATTCAACCACTTAAGCAGACAGACTGGACATAGAAAAGCTATGTTGGCTAATATGGCTTGTTCTCTTATTGAGCACAAACGTATTAATACTACTGTTGCTAAAGCTAAAGCGCTTAAACAATTTGTTGAGCCTTTAATTACAAAATCAAAAGAGGATACGACTCACAACCGCCGTATTGTTTTTGCTTACTTACGTAACAAATACGCTGTAACTGATTTGTTCAGAGATGTTGCTGCTAAAGTTGGTGACCGTCCAGGAGGATACACTCGTATCATTAAAGTTGGAAATCGTTTGGGAGATAACGCTGATATGGCGATGATCGAACTTGTTGACTTCAATGAACTTTACAACGGAGGTAAAAAAGAAGTGAAAAAAGCTAAAAGCCGTCGTGGTGGTAAAGCTAAAAAAGCTGAAACTACTGCTCCAGAAGCTCCTGCTGCTGAAACAGAAACGACTACTGAAGCTTCTGAATAATTATGAAAGTAATCATTCTATAAAAATCAAGGATAAACTAATTTTTAGTTTATCCTTTTTTTTTGATTTTTTTGAAACTTCAAAAATGTAACTTATTTAAAATGATCGGTTTTATTTTTACGAGTGAAAGTTTTAAAAAATCTTGGAAGGGCTATTTTAAAGAAGTAAATTTGCAAAATATCTAATTACAAATGAGGTTTTACTTCATACACAATTAAAAAAAACAATACAAATTAAAGAATGAAATACACAACACGACAAAGCGCCATTTTATTACTAAGTGATGGAACTGTTTTTCATGGAAAGTCTATCGGTATTAGCGGTAAAACTTTTGGTGAAGTTTGTTTTAATACTGGAATGACCGGATATCAAGAGATCTTTACAGATCCTTCATACTTTGGACAGATTATGGTTACTACTAATCCGCACATCGGGAATTATGGTATTAATGATTTAGAAGTTGAATCAGACAGCGTGAAAATTGCTGGTTTAGTTTGTAAAAATTTTAGCTTTAACTATTCAAGAACAGGTGCTTCTGGAAGCTTGGAAGATTATTTTGCTAAACAAAATTTAATCTGCATCTCTGATGTAGATACGAGAGCTTTGGTAAGTTACATTCGTGATAATGGCGCAATGAATGCTGTTATCTGTACAGATGGAACTTCAATCGAAGATCTTAAAAAAGAATTGGCAAACGTTCCAAACATGGAAGGTCTTGAATTAGCCTCAAAAGTGTCAACTAAAGAACCTTATTTTGTTGGAGAAGAAAATGCTAAATATAAAATTTCAGCACTTGATCTCGGAATTAAAAAGAACATCTTAAGAAACTTTGCAAAGAGAGATTGTTACATTAAGGTTTTTCCTTATGATACAACTTATGAGGAGCTAAGCGCTTTTAATCCTGATGGTTATTTCTTATCTAACGGACCAGGTGATCCAGATCCGCTTCATGGGGTAATTGAGGTTGCTAAAAATATTATTGCAGATGACAAACCTTTGTTTGGGATTTGTTTAGGACATCAAATTATCGCTTTGGCAAATGGAGTTCAGACCTACAAAATGTTTGGGGGACACCGAGGAATTAATCATCCAGTAAAAAATCTTCTAACAGGTAAAGGAGAAATTACTTCTCAAAATCACGGATTTGCTGTGAAAAGAGAGGCATTAGAAGGTCACCCAGAATTGGAATTGACTCATATACATTTAAATGATGATACAGTTGCTGGTATGAGAATGAAGAATAAGAATTGTTTTTCAGTGCAATACCATCCAGAAGCTAGTCCTGGTCCACACGATTCTTCTTATTTATTTGATCAATTTGTGGAGAATATCAAAACTAGCAAAGCCTAAAACGATGTAGTTAATAAATAAAGGTGTTTAATGACTGGAATGCGTTTTTAGTATTAAATATTTTTATAATTTCGAAAAAAAAATATAATTTATTAATAAAAAACAAAAATAATGAGTATTATAATTAAAGTTCACGCAAGACAAATTCTTGATTCTAGAGGTAATCCTACTATTGAAGTAGATGTGGTAACTGAAAATGGAGTTTTAGGTAGAGCTGCTGTTCCGTCTGGAGCATCAACTGGAGAACACGAAGCTGTTGAATTACGTGATGGAGGTAAAGCTTATCTAGGTAAAGGTGTTTTGAATGCAGTGAATAATGTAAATACTATTATTGCTGAAGAATTAGTTGGAACTTCTGTTTTCGAACAAAACACAATTGACCAATTAATGATTGATTTGGATGGTACTCCAAACAAATCTAAATTAGGAGCTAATGCTATTTTAGGTGTTTCTTTGGCGGCTGCAAAGGCTGCTGCTAACGAACTTGGTTTGCCATTGTACAGATATGTAGGTGGTGTCTCTGCTAATACATTACCTGTTCCAATGATGAACATCATCAATGGAGGTTCTCACTCTGATGCGCCTATCGCATTCCAAGAGTTTATGATTTTCCCAGTAAAAGCGACTTCTTTTACACATGCAATGCAAATGGGAACTGAGATCTTTCACAACTTGAAAAAAGTATTGCACGATAGAGGTTTAAGTACCGCTGTAGGTGATGAGGGAGGTTTTGCTCCAAACTTGGCTGGAGGAACAGAAGATGCTTTAGATACTATTAAATTGGCAGTTGAAAAAGCAGGATATTCTTTCGGAGACGAAATTATGATCGCTCTTGACTGTGCTGCTTCTGAATTTTATGTAAACGGTAAATACGATTACACTAAGTTTGAAGGTGAAACAGGAAAAATCAGAACTTCAGAAGAACAAGCTCAGTACTTAGCTGAACTTGCTGCTAAATATCCAATTATCTCTATCGAAGACGGTATGTATGAAGATGACTGGGATGGTTGGAAAGCTTTAACTGAAAAAATTGGCGATAAAGTGCAATTAGTAGGTGATGATTTGTTTGTAACTAACGTTGCTCGTTTGTCTACTGGTATCGAAAAAGGAATTGCAAATTCTATTTTAGTAAAAGTAAATCAAATTGGTACTTTAACTGAAACTATTGCAGCTGTGAATATGGCTAAAAATGCTGGTTACACATCTGTAATGTCTCACCGTTCTGGAGAAACTGAAGATAATACAATTGCAGATTTAGCGGTAGCTTTAAACTGTGGTCAAATAAAAACTGGTTCTGCTTCTCGTTCAGATCGTATGGCTAAATACAACCAATTATTGAGAATTGAAGAAGAGCTTGGAAGTACGGCTTATTTCCCTGGTTTAAATGCTTTTAAAATCAAATAATTGAACAAATTATATATTGGAAAAAACCATCCGCCGCGGCGGATGGTTTTTTTTTGGAGTTTTAACAAATTCATAGCAGTATTCTTTTTTTAATTAGTCTTAAATTCATTAGATTTGATAAATTATTATTTAAAGAATTATTTCCAATATATTATGTCAAAAATAGCTACATTAGAAATAGATGGTAAAAAGATTGAACTTCCAGTAATCACAGGAAGTGAGAACGAATCAGCTATCGATATCAACAAATTACGTGATTTAACAGGTTATATTACATTAGATCCAGGTTATAAAAATTCAGGATCTTGTACAAGTGAAATTACTTTCCTAGATGGAGAAGAAGGTATTTTACGTTACAGAGGGTATTCTATCGAAGATCTTGCTGAAAAAGCGAGTTTCTTAGAAGTATCTTATCTTTTAATTTTTGGTGAATTGCCTACAGCTAAACAATTAGAAGATTTTGAAAATGGTATTAAAAAACATTCTTTGGTAAACGAAGAAATGAAAAATATCATTGACGGTTTCCCTAAAACAGCTCACCCTATGGGAGTATTATCTGCTTTAACAAGTGCTTTAACAGCATTTAATCCAAAAGCGGTTAATGTTGATAACGAAAAAGAAATGTACGAGGCTATTTGTAAAACAATGGCGAAGTTTTTAGTGATTGCTACATGGACTTATAGAAAATCTATGGGCTATCCTTTAAACTACTATGATAACACAAAAGGATATGTAGAAAGCTTTATGCAATTAATGTTTAAATTGCCTACAGGACCTTACGCTGCAAATCCTGTAATTGTAAATGCTTTAGATAAATTATTTATTCTTCACGCAGATCACGAGCAAAATTGTTCTACTTCAACTGTAAGAATGGTAGGTTCTTCTCATGCTGGTTTATTTGCATCAGTGTCTGCAGGAGTTTCTGCTTTATGGGGACCACTTCACGGTGGAGCAAACCAAGCAGTGCTTGAAATGCTAGAAGAAATTAATAAAGATGGTGGAGATACAGATAAATTCTTAGCGAAAGCAAAAGATAAAAATGATCCTTTCCGTTTAATGGGATTCGGGCACAGAGTTTACAAAAACTTTGACCCAAGAGCTAAAATCATCAAAAAAGCAGCAACAGAAGTATTAGAGACTTTAGGTGTTGAAGATCCGATTTTAGAAATCGCAAGAAAATTAGAAAAAGCAGCGCTTGAAGACGAATATTTCAAGGCAAGAAACTTATATCCAAACGTTGATTTCTACTCTGGAATTATCTACAGAGCTTTAGGGATTCCAACAGATATGTTTACTGTTATGTTTGCGATTGGAAGATTACCAGGTTGGATTGCGCAATGGAAAGAAATGCGTGAAAACAAAGAGCCAATTGGAAGACCAAGACAAATTTATACTGGACATCCTTTAAGAGAGTTCAAGTCTAATAAATAAAAAACGAAAGCTTCACTTAACTGTGAAGCTTTTTTTATATTTGCTCAAAATATAATAGAGTTATGTTGCAATTAAATGTAAAGAACGAAACGTCTCGACTTCGTGCTGTAGTTTTGGGTTCTGCTGTTCATAATGGGCCAACTCCAACTATAGAAGAGGCTTATGATCCTAAATCATTGGAACATATTAAGGCAGGAACTTATCCTGTAGAAAAAGATATGGTTGCAGAAATGGATGCTTTTAATGCTGTTTTCAAAAAGTATGATGTAACTGTTTATCGTCCGGAAATGATTGAAAATTACAATCAGATTTTTGCTCGTGATATTGGGTTTGTAATAGATGATGTTTTTGTAAAATCGAATATTCTGCCAGATAGAGAAAGAGAATTAGATGCAATTCAGTATGTAATTGATCAGATTGATTCATCAAAAGTTGTTCGACCTCCAGAAGAAGTTCATATTGAAGGAGGTGATGTGATGCTTTGGAATGATCATATTTTTATAGGGACTTATAAAGGCAGCGATTATAAAGATTATATTACTGCCAGAACAAATATGCAGGGTGTAAACTATATAAAATCTCTGTTTCCAAATAAAATTGTAAAGGAATTTGATTTAGTAAAATCTAAATTAGAGGCTAGAGATAATGCATTGCATTTAGATTGCTGTTTTCAACCTGTTGGAAAAGATAAAGGTATTATCTACAAAAGAGGTTTTCGTGAAGAAGCCGATTATTTGTATTTAGTAAATCTTTTTGGTAAAGAAAACCTGTTTCATATTGAAAGAAACGAAATGTATAATATGTTTTCGAATGTGTTTTCAATTGATGAAAATGTAGTAGTTTCTGAAAAGAATTTTACGCGTTTGAATAACTGGCTTCGTGAAAATGGTTTTACGGTTGAAGAAATTCCATATGCTGAAATCTCAAAACAAGAAGGCTTGTTGAGATGTTCAACGCTTCCATTAATTAGAGATTAAAAAACGGGTTTCGGATTGCGAGTTAGAGGAAAACTTGAAACTTTAAACTTGAAACAAAAAAATAAGATAATGAAACAAACTACTAATGCAATCGTAATGATTCGGCCAGTAGCATTCAGAATGAATGAGCAAACGGCTGTAAATAATTATTATCAAAAAGTATTGGACGGACTTTTACCAAGTACTGTTAATGCCAAAGCACAAGCGGAATTTGATGCTTTTGTTGAAAAATTGAGAGCAGTTGGAGTAGATGTGACAGTTGTAGATGACAATTTAGAAACGGATACTCCAGACAGTATTTTTCCAAACAATTGGGTTTCATTCCATGAAAATGGTGATGTAGCACTTTATCCCATGTTTGCCGAAAATCGTCGTCAAGAACGCCGCGAAGATATTTTGGATACTTTGGAAGAAAAAGGATTCGAAATTACCAATATAATGGATTACACTTCTGCAGAAGAAGATGGTATTTTCTTAGAAGGAACAGGAAGCTTGTTATTAGACAGAGCAAACGGAAAAGCATATTGTGCATTATCTCCAAGAGCAGATGAAGAATTGTTTATAGAATTCTGCGAAGATTTTGATTATGCTCCTGTTATTTTTGAAGCTTTTCAAACGGTTGATGGCGAGCGTAAACTAATTTATCATACAAATGTAATGATGTGCTTAGGGGAAACATTTGCTGTTATTTGTGCGGATTCTATTGATGACAAAAAAGAGCGAAAAATGGTTTTGGATAATTTAAAGGATGATAAAAAGGAGATTATTTTGATTACAGAAGATCAAGTAAATAATTTTGCTGGAAATATGCTAGAAGTTCGTGGGAAAGATGATAAGAGATATATTGTAATGAGTGCATCAGCGCATCAAAGTTTGACTCCGAAACAAATTACCCAATTAGAAAATCACGCAGAAATTTTAAGTTCAAGTTTGGACACTATTGAAGCTTGTGGCGGTGGAAGTGCAAGATGTATGATGGCGGAAGTTTTCTTGCCAAGAAGCTAAGACAAAATACATAAAAAAGAAAGGGATAAAATCAATTAAGATTTTATCCCTTTCTTTTTTAGAAATATCTGAATTAAAAATTCCCTTTAATAATATTTATAATTGCACTTACAATATATTGAATACCAATTGAAATAACAATAAAACCAACAATTCTTGAAATAGCAACAATTCCAGAAGCTCCTAGGATTCTAGCTAGATAATGTGCACTTTTTAAAATAGCATAAATAGCTACAGCGATAGCAAGAATAGCTAATGAAGAAATTATGATTTCATTTATTTCATGATGTTCCTGATAAAAAGCAATCAAAAGAGACATAGATCCTGGGCCTGCGAGCATAGGAATTGCCAAGGGAGTTAAAGCAATATCATTTCTGTGTTGTGCTTCGTTTTCGATTTTTTTATTGATTCCTCGTTTCTTATTGAATTTCCCAGAAAGCAAAGAGAAGCCAGAGTTCACAATTACAATTCCACCTGCAATTCTTAAGGCATCTATGCTAATTCCAAAAAAAGTTAGAACATATTGTCCGATAAAGTAGGAAACCAACAAAATAATAAAAACATTGATCGCGGTCCAAAGTGAGATTCTTGATCTTTCTTTTTGAGAATCATGTTGGGTTAATCCAACAAAAATTGGCACAGTCCCAATAGGATTTAATACTGAGAATAAAGCGGCAAATAGATAAATGAATAATTCCATATTATGTTGGTTAGTGAAGTAAATGTAGTTATTTTTTGATGCTTTTGTGTGAAATTATGTTATAATAATGTTTTTTATTGTTCTTGATTCTGAATCAAAGAGATAAAGTTAAATCGTTCTTTTTGATTACTTTTGCAATTCTAAATAAAAATTATGAAAAGTAAAAAAACACTAGTTATAGGAGCATCTACAAATCCAGAACGTTATTCTTATAGAGCTGTAAATATGTTGGTAGGAAAGGGGCATTCTGTTCTGGCAATTGGTCAGAAAGCTGGCGAAGTTGCTGGGGTAAAAATTCAAACTAAAGCAATACCTGTAAAAAATATTGACACTATCACTTTGTATTTAAATCCTGTTCGACAGAGAGATTATTATAATTATATTATTGAAGCGCAACCTAAAAGAGTAATTTTCAATCCAGGGACTGAAAATCCTGAATTGTACCAACTATTAGAATTAAACGATATTCAGGTTGAAATAGCTTGTACTTTGGTGCTATTGGCTACAAGTCAATACTAAATTCTTTTTTTAAGAAATAATTTTAATTCACTAAACATTAAATGTTTTCTTTGAATTGTTAAAAAAAGAAGGGCTTTCTTAGTATTTTTTCAATAGGGTTAAACCTTGAATTTAATGGCTCTAATGTAGGCTAAACCATTAAAAGTATTACTTTTGTCGTCATGGAATTTTCATCAAAATTAATTGAAAAAGCAGTAAGCGAAATGTCGCAATTGCCTGGTATTGGCAAGCGTACGGCACTTCGATTGGTTCTTCATTTGTTAAAACAACCGAAAGAACAAACCGCTTTTTTATCTCAAGCATTGTTGAATATGCGTGAGGATATTAAGTTTTGCGAAAGTTGTCACAATATTTCGGATACTAAAATTTGTGAAATCTGTGCTAATCCAGTTAGAAATCATGAAACAATATGTGTTGTAGAAGATATTAGGGATGTTATGGCAATTGAAAACACGGGGCAATTTAAAGGGATTTACCATGTACTTGGTGGGAAAATTTCACCTATAGAAGGAGTTGGACCAAATCAGTTAAGTATTTCTAGTTTAGTAGCAAAAGTAAAATCTGGAAATGTGACAGAGATTATTTTTGCGTTAAGCTCAACTATGGAAGGAGATACAACAAATTTTTATATCTATAAGCAAATTGCAGATTCTGAGATTATAATTTCAACAATTGCGAGAGGAATATCAGTTGGGGATGAATTGGAGTATGCGGACGAAATAACATTAGGACGAAGTATTTTGCACAGAGTGCCTTTTGAAAAAACATTTAAAAATAATTAATTAAACCCCAAATAAAGTTAGGTTTTTCTAGGTGCTGAAGGAAAAGCTATATTTGCGATAAAATTGAACGAATGACAAAAAAAAGCTTTTTTCTATTCTTATTAATTTCAACATTATTTACCTCATGTATTCCGATTAAGGATTTGGTTTATCTTCAGGATAAAAATAATTCAGGTGAGCAAACAACAATTGCAGCTGTTGAATCAAAACCATACCGATTGCAGGTAAGTGATGTTATCAGTATTAATATAAAAGCAATTGATCCGAAATTGGTTTCTATTTTCAATACAACTGACTCTCAAAATGGCCAGTCAGCAAAAGAAGAATCTTCTTTATACTTTGATGGATTTACAGTCGATGATCATGGAAATATTAGAATGCCAATTCTTGGAGAGATTAACGTGATAGGATATACTTTAGAAGAAGTTCGTGTAAAAATTGAAAAGAAATTATTAGAAGAGTATTTTAAAAGTGAAGCTAATATTTTTGTTACAGTTAAGTTAGCGGGTTTTAGATATACTATAAATGGAGAGGTAGAAAGTACTGGGACGAAAACACTGTATAAAGATAATGTTACCATTTTAGAAGCTGTTGCAAATGCGGGAGATATTACCACAGTCGGTAATAGAAAAGAAGTAACAATAATTCGTCAGACCCCAACAGGTGTTCAAATGCATGATATTGATCTAACAGACGTCAATGTAATGAGATCACCATATTATTATTTACAGCCAAATGATTATATCTACGTAAAACCATTGAGACAAAAAACTTGGGGAACGGGTCAAACTGGTATACAATCTATAGGAACAATTATTACTTTGCTATCTTTAGCAACAACGGTTTACCTAATTATAAAATAAAAATAGATTTTTAAAATGTTAGACATTAAAGACTTTGCCATTTTTGAAAATCATTCTCATTTTGATTTTAAGGGTTTTTTGTTGAAAATTATAAGCTACTGGAAATGGTTTCTTGCGAGTTTGATAATTGCATTTACGATTGCATATCAGGTAAATATTCGTAAAGAAAAAATTTACGGAATGCAAACCATGATTTCGATCAAAGAAGAAAGCAATCCGTTTTTTACATCAAATACAAGCTTGGTCTTCAATTGGGGAGGAATATCGGATCAAGTAAATGGCATTTCTACAATTCTACAGTCAAGATCTCATAATGAGCTTGTTGTAGATAAACTTCATTTTTACATTGATTATTTAGAACAAGGAAAATATAATTTAATAGACTCGTATGGAGCTGTGCCATTTTATGTCGATATTGACAATACAAAAGGACAGCTTGTAGGTGCATTGATTAGCGTAAAGTTTTTAAGCGAAAACGAATATCAAATTCAAATTCCATTTGAAAGTAATTCAGTTTCCTTGATCACTTATAGCAATAATACTTATAGTAACACATCAGTCCAACCCGTAAGCTTTACTAAAAAATATAAAGTTGGAGAACAAGTTAATCTTCCATTTTTGAATTGGAAACTTCAAATAACAGATAATCCAGGTTTTTATAAAGGGAAAGAATACTTTGTCAGATTTAATGATTTTGACGGAACAGTCTCTCGATACAAAGGTGTAAATGTAGATGCTGGAAAAAGTGGAGGCTCGATTTTGACCTTATCAATGCAGGGAACAAATAAGGCTAGAATGGTAGATTATTTGAATTCTACTGTAAAAATGCTTATCAAAATTCAGCTTGATGGGAAAAATCAATTTGCTACAAATACTATTCGTTTTATTGATAGTACTCTAGTGGCAATGGAATCGCAGCTGAAACAAACTGGCAATGAATTAAAGTCTTTTCAAAAAGATAAAAATATTTATGAAATAGAAGGAGGCGGTTCTAGAGTTTCGGAGAAAATTATGGATTTTGATGTTGAAAAAGATCAAGTTACTAGAAAAATTGCTTATTACAATTCGTTGCGATCATATTTAAATAACAGCGTCGATTATTCTAAATTGCCAGCTCCTTCTGTGGCAGGAATTGAAGATCCAAATATTGTTTCTAATATTTCTAAACTTATAGCGCTCTCTACTCAAAGATCGGAAATGGCGTATGCTGTAAAGAGCGAAAAAATATTTAAAGATTTCGACAATCAAATGCAGGCAGTAAAAAATGTTCTGCAGGAGAATATTGCTACTGCAAAAGCAGCCTTACTGTCTGACTTGTCTCTAGTAAATGCAAAACTTGGCCAGGCAGAGAGTACTGTTAAAAGACTGCCTGCAGAACAGCAAGAATTATTGAAAATAAAAAGGAAATATGATTTAAATGATAATATCTATACAGAATTTCTTCAAAAAAGAAATGAAGCTGAAATTGTCAGAGCTTCAAATTTGTCGGATATTCATTTTATTGATCCGGCAAAAGATATTGGAGAAGGTTTGATAGGACCTAAAACTTCTGTGAATTATATAATGGCTTTGTTTTTAGGTATTTTAATTCCTTTACTGTTTGTTATGGTGATTTTTTTCATTAATAATTCAATTCAGAATAGCGAGGATATTAATAAATTAACTCAAATCCCATTAATTGGCGTAATCGGTCTTAATAAAGACTCGGGTAGTATGGCAGTTTTTGAAAAACCTAAATCAGCTCTTTCAGAATCATTTAGAGGTATACGTTCTTCGCTTCAATTTTTATATAAAAAACAACAAGTTAGCGGGTCAAAAACTTTAATGATAACGTCTTCAATTAGTGGTGAAGGGAAGACATTTTGTTCTATAAATATAGCTACAGTTTTCGCTTTAAGCGAAAAGAAAACAGTAATCGTTGGTTTAGATTTAAGAAAACCAAGGTTGGCTGATGAATTTCAGTTAAAATCGCCTTTAGGAGTGGTTAATTATTTAATAAAACAGAATAATTTAGAGGAAATCACTAACTCGACACAGATTCCAAATCTAGATGTAATACTTTCAGGGCCAATTCCGCCAAATCCTTCAGAGTTGATTTTAAGTGATGCAATGAAAGAATTGATTGGTGAATTAAAGGAGAAATACGATTATATAATTTTAGACACTCCACCAGTTGGTCTTGTGGCAGATTCATTAGAATTGGTTCAATTTGCTGATGTAACTTTATATATCGTGAGACAGAACTATACTAAGAAAGATATGATAACGTTGTTAAATACAAGACTTAAGCGTGGCGAGTTGAATAATGTGAGTATTGTATTGAATGGCTATGAAAATAAAGCAAAATATGGTTCGGGATATGGATATGGCTACGGTTACGGAGCTTATTCTAATGGCTATCATGAAGAGGAAGTTAAAAATGGATTTTGGAAAGCATTTTTAAATAAAATTAAAAAAAGCTAAACTTTTGATAAATGGAAAGTAAAACAAAAAATACAATTTTAATTACAGGAGGGGCTGGATTTATTGGCTCAAATTTGACTGACTATTTTTTAGGTTTGGGGTATAAAGTGGTTTGTTTAGATAATTTTTCTACAGGTCACCGCTATAATTTGAAAGACTTTTTAGATAATCCAAATTTTAAATTAATTGAAGGTGACATTCGAAATTTAAGTGATTGTAATAACGCGGTTCAAGGAGCAGATTATGTTTTGCATCAAGCGGCTTTGGGCTCTGTTCCTCGATCTATAAAAGATCCGATTACCACAAATGATGTAAATGTCTCGGGTTTTTTAAATATGTTGACTGCCGCAAGAGATGCTAAAGTAAAAAGATTTGTATATGCTGCAAGTTCTTCGACTTATGGAGATTCTCAAGGACTGCCAAAAGTAGAAGATGTGATAGGGAAACCATTGTCTCCTTATGCAATTACAAAATATGTAAATGAATTATATGCGGAAATTTTCAGCAAGACCTACGGGTTGGAAACAATAGGACTTCGTTATTTTAATGTTTTTGGAAGAAAACAAGATCCAAATGGGGCTTACGCGGCTGTGATTCCAAAGTTTGTAAAGCAATTCATGAATCATGAAAGCCCTGTAATTAACGGAGATGGAAACTACTCTCGTGATTTTACCTATATCGATAATGTTATTCAGATGAATGAATTGGCAATGACCTGCCAGAATCTTGAGGCAATTAATACAGTTTATAATACAGCATTCGGAGATAGAAATACATTAAATGACTTGGTAAAATATTTAAAAGAATATTTGGCTGAGTTTGACCCTGAGATAAAAGAGGTTTCAGTCATTTATGGAGAAAATAGAGTTGGAGATATTCCGCATTCATTGGCAAGTATAGAAAAAGCAAAAAATAAACTTGGCTATAATCCGAAATATTCTTTACAAGACGGATTAAAGGAAGCTGTCGAATGGTATTGGAATAATTTAAAATAAAATTAAGATCAAGATAAAATAGATCAAATGAAAATTACAAAAATTTGTTGCATTGGTGCAGGATATGTTGGCGGACCTACAATGGCAGTGATTGCTCAGAAATGTCCACACATTCAGGTTACAGTTGTTGATTTAAATGAACAAAGAATATCAGATTGGAACGATCCGAATCCTGAAAATATTCCAATATATGAACCTGGACTTTCAGAAATTGTTGCCGAAGCAAGAGGTAGAAATTTATTTTTTTCTACAGAAGTTGATAAAGCAATAGATGAAGCTCAAATGATTTTTATTTCGGTAAATACGCCAACCAAAACTTATGGAAAAGGGAAAGGAATGGCTGCTGATTTAAAGTATATCGAATTATGCGCGAGACAAATAGCGAGAGTTGCAAAGCAAAATAAAATTGTAGTTGAGAAATCAACTTTGCCAGTTAGAACTGCAGAAGCAATTAAAAGTATATTAGATAATACCGGAAATGGTGTTCAATTTCAAATTTTATCTAATCCAGAATTTTTGGCAGAAGGAACTGCAGTTACAGATTTGTTAAATCCAGATCGAATTTTGATTGGAGGTGACACAACTCCAGAAGGAGAAGAAGCTATCAATTCATTAGTGGAAGTTTATTCAAATTGGGTAAGTATAGATCGAATTTTAACAACAAATGTTTGGTCTTCTGAATTGTCAAAACTTACTGCAAATGCATTTTTAGCACAACGTATTTCGTCAATCAATGCAATGTCAGAGCTTTGTGAAAAAACAGGTGCGGATGTAAATGAAGTTGCAAAAGCAATTGGAATGGATAGTAGAATTGGACCAAAATTTTTAAAGGCTTCTGTTGGTTTTGGAGGTTCTTGTTTTCAAAAAGACATTCTTAATTTAGTGTATATAGCAAAATCATACGGATTGAATGAAGTTGCAGATTATTGGGAGCAAGTTATTATTATGAATGATCATCAAAAAAGAAGATTTTCAAATAAAATTGTTCAGACATTATACAATACAGTGGCCGATAAAAAAATTACTTTTTTAGGTTGGGCTTTCAAAAAAGATACAAACGATACTAGAGAATCTGCAGCTATTTATGTTGCGGATGATTTAATAAACGAACAAGCTAAAATCACAGTTTTTGACCCTAAAGTATCTAAAAATAAAATGCTAAGTGACTTAGATTATTTAGAAACAAGAACAAATGAAGAGAACCGTAATGCACTAAATGTTTTTGATACTGCTTATGATGCTTGTAAAGATGCGCATGCAATTGCGGTCTTAACAGAATGGGATGAATTTACAACTTACGATTGGAAGAAGATCTATGATGCAATGCATAAACCAGCTTTTGTATTCGATGGAAGAAATATTTTGGACGGAAAACAATTAGAATCGATTGGGTTCGTTTATAAAGGTATCGGTTCTTAAATAATAAATTTTGAGGTAATAAAAATATTGCTTCATCATAAATGATAAAAAATGAATTGGTACGTAGTATATACAAAACCGAAATGGGAAAAAAAAGTAGCAGATAAGCTTAACCAATATGGAATAGAATGTTATTGTCCAATGGTTACGCAGGTAAAGCAGTGGTCAGATCGAAAGAAGAAAGTTGAATTGCCTCTTTTTAATTCCTATGTTTTTGTGAAATTATCAGATTCAGAACGTAATTCAGTTTTTCAAGTTGCAGGAGTGGTGAGGTATTTATTTTGGTTAGGAAAGCCTGCGATAGTAAAAGATCAAGAAATTGAAACTATTAGAACAAGCTTGCAAGCGCCAAACTTAAGTGATGTTTCGGTTTCAACTATTCAAGTTGGAGATAAAATTAAATTAGAGTCGGGTGCGTTTAGTAATCAAGATGCAACGGTACAAGAAATTTCGAATAATTATTACATATTCGTATTGGAGGCTTTGGGCTGTGTATTGAAAATAAAGTATAAATAATTGTAAATTTTAAGTGATATAAACAGAAGAAAAAACCTTTTTTTGAAATTTTTTCTTCTGTTTTTTTTATAATGTATTTATTTACAGTCTGATTAGTAAGCTGTTGTAAATGTTAGTTTTTTATGCATTTAATGGTTTTTTGAGTATTACGGGAAACCGTATTGAATTACTAGACTTATTATGCTATATTTGCGCGAAAAAGATTAATTTACATATCTGAGTCATTGTTTTGTGACTGAGAACGGCGAAGCCGTGAATTTTAGTGACCAGATTAAATTAAAAAATATGAAGTTGGAAAACAATGTAAAAATTGCAGTTATAGGTTTAGGTTATGTAGGATTGCCTTTAGCTCGATTATTTGCTACAAAATACCCAGTAATTGGTTTTGATATAAACGAATCTAGAGTTAATTCTTTAAAATCTGGAACTGATACAACTTTAGAAGTTGAAGATGATGTTTTACAAGAAGTTTTAGTTGATAAGCCAACGGAAAAAAAAGGATTATACTGTACAACTTCTTTAAATGATATAGTTGATTGTAATTATTATATAGTTACAGTTCCTACACCAGTTGATAAAAACAATAGGCCAGATTTAACGCCTCTTTATAAATCTAGCGAAACTGTTGGTAAAGTTTTGAAAAAAGGAGATATCGTTATTTACGAATCAACAGTTTATCCAGGAGTAACAGAAGAGCAATGTGTACCAGTTTTAGAAAAGGTTTCAGGCTTAAGCTTTAATGAAGACTTTTTTGCTGGCTATTCACCAGAAAGAATAAATCCAGGCGATAAAGAGCATACGGTAGAAAAAATTCTAAAAGTTACTTCAGGTTCTACACCGGAGATAGGACTAAAAGTAGATGGCTTATATAAATCTGTAATCACAGCCGGAACACATTTAGCGCCGACAATAAAAGTTGCAGAAGCAGCAAAAGTTATTGAGAATTCACAACGAGACATTAATATTGCTTTTGTTAATGAATTAGCTAAGATTTTCAATTTAATGAATATCGATACACAAGAAGTCTTAACTGCAGCATCAACAAAATGGAATTTTTTGCCTTTTAAACCAGGTCTTGTTGGAGGGCATTGTATAGGTGTGGACCCTTATTATTTGGCTCAAAGAGCACAAGAGTTTGGTTATCATCCTGAAATAATTTTAGCGGGAAGACGTTTGAATGACAGTATGGGAGAATATGTAGCTTCGCAGATAGTGAAGCTAATGATAAAGAAAGGCATTTCTGTTAATGGCGCTGAATTGCTAATGCTTGGAATTACGTTCAAAGAAAATTGCCCAGACGTTCGAAATACAAAAATAGTTGATGTTGTTAAAGCATTAAAAGATTATGGAATCCTAGTAACGATATTTGATCCGCTAGCAGATGTGAAGGATGTAAAAAAAGAATATAATTTAATAACATTAGACTCTATTCCTGATAATACATTTGATGCAATTGTTTTAGGAGTTTCGCATGCGGAATTTTTAGAATTGGATTTTTCAAAATTGCAGAAAGAAAAAAGTTTAATTTATGACGTAAAAGGAGTTTTAGGATCTTTAGCTGATAATAGGCTATAGATTTTAGCTTCTTTTTTTTATTTAAAAAATATGAATTCAGATAAAAGTATTACACATGTTATCCTTACCGGAGGAGTAGGAAGTCGTTTATGGCCATTATCTCGCAAAAGTAGACCAAAACAATATCTTGAAATATTTGAAGGAAAATCTCTATTTGAAATGACTGTTGAACGAAATAGTCATTTAGCGAATAAAGTAATGGTTGTTGGAAATGTAGATAACCATCAACTGAGTGGAAAAGTAATGGAAAAAACAAGTACTTCATACATAAATATTATTGAGGCTACTCCTAGAAATACCGCTGCTGCAATTGCTTTTGCCGCGTTTGCATCTGAGCCGGATGACATTTTAATCATTACTCCTTCTGATCATATAATTGACCAAATGGAGAATTATAATCAAGCAATAAGTGAGGCTGTACAAAAGGCTAACGATGGATTTATTGTAACTTTCGGTGTAATACCAACTAAACCGGAAACGGGTTATGGTTATATTGAAGCAGAAGGCGATAACGTAATTTCTTTTCGTGAAAAACCAAATGAAACTACCGCAAAAGAATTTATAGCAAAGGGCAATTTTCTATGGAATAGTGGAATGTTTTGTTTTAAAGCAAGTGTTCTTTTAGAAGAATTAAAGAAATTCCAGCCAGACGTATTTGAAAAATCAAAAGCTGTGTGGGAAGCAAGTAAGGAAGGATTTTTAGATTTAGCATTATCAATGGAAATTCCTTCAATTAGTATTGATTATGCGGTAATGGAGCGCAGTAAAAAAATTAAAGTTGTTCCCGCTTCTTTTTCTTGGTCAGATTTAGGGTCATTTGAATCAGTATATGATTATTTAAATTCAAAAGGTCATTGTACAGATTCTAATGGTAATATGGTTATTGGATGTGATAAGCATACAACATTTTTAGGTTTGAAAAATACCATTTTTGTTTATACTGAAACTGCTAATCTAATTCTGCAGAAAGAGAATTCTCAAGATGTGAAAGACATATATAGTGAATTGGAAAAACAAAATTCAGATTTATTAAATTAATAAAAGGCATCTAAAAAATGAAGAAAATTCTAATAACAGGAGGTGCTGGTTTTATTGGTTCACACGTAGTGAGAAGATTTGTTACTAAATATCCACAATATCAGATTTTTAATTTAGATGCATTAACGTATGCTGGAAATCTTGAGAATATAAAAGATATTGAAGATAAATCTAATTATACATTTGTAAAAGGTGATATTGTTGATGAAAATTTTATTAATGATCTTTTTTCAAATCATAATTTTGATGGTGTTATACATTTAGCTGCAGAATCACATGTTGATCGTTCAATTGAGGATCCACTTGCATTTGTTAAAACTAATGTTATTGGAACAGTGAATTTGTTAAATGCAGCTAAGAATCAGTGGAAAGAAGATTTTGAGCAAAAAAGATTTTATCATATTAGTACGGATGAAGTTTTTGGCTCATTAGGTCCTGACGGACTATTTAGTGAAGTTACTCCTTATGATCCAAATTCTCCGTATTCAGCGTCTAAAGCTAGTTCAGATCATTTTGTAAGAGCTTATGGAGAAACTTACAAACTACCATATGTTTTAACGAATTGTTCTAATAATTATGGTTCATACCACTTTCCTGAAAAATTAATCCCATTATTTATTAATAACATCATCAACAATAAGCCTCTTCCAGTTTATGGAGACGGGAATTATATTCGTGATTGGTTATTCGTGGAAGATCATGCGATTGCAATTGATTTGGTTTTTCACGAAGGTAAAAATCAGGAAAAATATAATATTGGAGGATTTAATGAATGGAAAAATATTGATTTGGTAAAACTTCTTTGCAAGATCATGGATCAGAAGTTAGGCCGTAAAGTTGGCGATTCTGAAAAATTGATTACTTATGTAAAAGATAGGCCAGGTCATGATTTGCGTTATGCAATTGATGCTTCAAAAATTAACAGAGAATTAGGGTGGAAGCCTACAGTTACTTTTGAAGAAGGATTAGAAAAAACCATTAATTGGTATCTCAATAATAAAGAATGGCTCGAGAATGTAACTTCTGGTGTCTATAAAGAATACTATAAAAAACAATATTCCTAAAACATGAAAAAAATAGCATACGTTGTTTTCTTGTTTTTTACACTTACTATGTCTTTAAGTGTTAATGCGCAAGATATAATGAAGTCTAAAGATTTAAGTACAGTAAATGTTGATTATTTATCTGATGATGATTTAGCAAAAATAGATGTACAATTAAAAAGCAATAATGCAACCATTGATCAAGTTGAGCCAATGGCATTGTCTAAAGGAATGAGTCAAAGTAACTTTAACAAATTGAAAGTTAAGCTAACTGAATATCAAAAGAAAAACTCAGGATTAGGTAAAAATACTGAAAAAACAGTAGTGGAAAAAACTGATTCAGGACGAAGACAAGAAAGTATCAAAAATGTTAAAGTAAAAGACTCAACAAATGCGCTCATTTTTGGATCTGAACTTTTTGATAATCCAACACTTAATTTTGAGCCTGATTTAAAAATGGCCACTCCTATGAACTATATTTTGGGGCCTGGTGATGAAATTCAAGTTACAGTGTATGGTGTACAGGAGTATGATGGAAATCTACCAGTTAGTGTTGAAGGAAAAATTTCTATCGAATATGTTGGCCAAATCTCTGTTTCGGGAATGACTATAGAAGCAGCAACACAAAAAATAAAAGGGTCAATTGCAAGAGTTTATAGTACAGTTAGATCTGGACAATCACAGGTTAGTGTGAGTTTAGGTAAAATTAGAACAATAAAAATTACTGTAGTTGGAGGAAAACAGCCTGGAAATTATTCAATTTCTTCGCTAGCTACTGTTTACAATGCTTTACATTTAGCAGGCGGACCTGGAAAGAATGGGAGTTATAGAAATATTGAGTTGATAAGAAATAATAAAATTTACAAAAATATTGACATTTATCGATTTTTGGTTAAAGGTGATCAATCGGATAATGTTGCTTTGAAAGAAAATGATGTAATTAGAATTCCTGCTTATAGTCAGAGAGTTACAGTCGAGGGGGAAGTAAAGCGTCCTGGTATTTTTGAGATGAAAAAAGGTGAGAAATTTTCTGATTTATTGAACTTCACGTCAGGATTTAACGAATTTGCTTATACAGCTTCAGTAAATGTACTACAAAAGACTGGAAAAGAATTTAAAGTACATGATATCAACGAAAGTGAATATAATTCTTACCAGCCTCAATCTGGAGATGTTTTTAGAATTACTAAGATTCTAAATCGATTTGAAAATCGAATCAAGATTGAGGGAGCTGTTTTTAGACCAAATTATTATTCTTTTACTGAAGGAATGAGAATTTCTGATCTTATAACGAGAGCAGAAGGATTAAAAGAAGATGCATATAGTAAAAGAGCAAGAATTATTCGTTTAAAAACAGATTTAACGACAGAAATTGTTAATGTCGATTTAGGGGCTGCTTTGTCAGGTGATTTAAATGCTGATATTGAATTAAAAAGAGAAGATATAGTTACTGTTTATTCCATTTTAGATTTTAGAGAAGAATATAAAATTACTATCGATGGTGAAGTAAAAAATCCAGGCGAATATGAATATTTCGAGAATTTAACATTAAATGACTTAGTAGTTCAAGTTGGAGGATTAACAGGATCAGCATCAAAAAGGGTTGAAATTGCCCGAATGATTAAGTCTGATGCAATAGATGATGCAGATCCAAAACGTATCGAATTAATTGAATTAGAGATTACAGCTGATAATAATGAGCAAATTAAGAATTTTGTATTGAAACCTTTTGATGTTATTAATATTCGTCGAATTGCCGTTTATGAAAAACCTCAAATGGTAACTGTCAGCGGAGCTGTCGGATATCCAGGAAAGTATGTTTTGGCCAATAAGAAAGAAACTGTTTACAATGTGGTAATGCGAGCAGGAGGATTAACATCTATAGCTAATCTAGATGGTATGAAAATTAAACGTCCAATTAAACAGGAAGAAATAGAGAAGTTAGAGAGTGTTGATCTTAATTTAGCGAAAAGCGATACTTTGAAGGGCAAACTTGTTAAGAAACTGAAAGAAGAGCAAAAGTTTGCTACAATTCCAGTGAATTGGGAAAAGATTGTAAAAGATAAAAATCACTATTCAAATGTAACTTTATTTCCAGGCGATGAAATTGAAGTTTCGGTTTACAATGAGGGAGTAAAAGTTACTGGAAATGTGTTGCTTACTTCGGAAATTCCTTATAGAAATGGTAAAGGATTTGGATACTATTTAAGTGCAGTAGGAGGGGTAGATAGTAAGGGATGGAAAAGCAAAGCTTATATTATTTATCCGAATGGCAAAGCAGATGTCACTAGGTCATTTTTATTTTTTAGGTCTTATCCAAGAGTTGAACCGGATTCGCAAATTGTAGTTCCCGAGAAACCTGAAAGAAAAAAAATGAGTGCGGGTGAGTGGGCTGGCTTAGGTACAGCATTTGCTAGTTTAGCGCTTTTAATAGTTACAGCATTTAAATAAAAATGATGGAAAAAGATTTAATTGAAAGTGATGAGATATCCTTAAAGGAATTAGTTCAAAAGATTAAGGAGTGGTATTATTATTTGCTTTCTAGGTGGAAAGTTATTATGTTAGCGGGAATTATTGGAGCAAGTATTGGATTGCTTTATTCTTTGACCAGTAAGCCAATTTACACAGCAACACTAACTTTTGCGTTAGAAGATGAAAAATCTGCAGGAGGATTAGGAGGTGCATTAGGATTGGCAAGTTCTTTCGGAATTGACGTTGGAGGAGGAGGAGGAGGTATGTTTTCAGGTTCTAATTTAACAGAATTATTTAAATCAAGGACAATGGTCGAACAGACTTTGCTTTCTCCTGTTGTTGTTAATGGAAAAGAAATTTCCTTAGCAGAAATGTATATTGAAGGAAATGGCTGGAGAGACCAATGGAATGATGATCCTAAATTTAAAGATATAAAGTTTTTACCTCAAAAGGATAGGAAACATTTTACCCGTGCTCAAGATAGTATTTTGGGGGTTATTTATCAAGATGTTTATAAAAATGCATTATCTGTAGGTCAAAAGGATAAAAAGATTTCAATTATTTCTATGGACGTAAGTTCTAATGATGAATTATTTTCTTTATTTCTTTGCAGAGCACTAGCAAAACAAGTAGGGCAATTTTATATTGACACTAAAAGTAAAAAAGCTCGTGTAAATATGGAAATTTTGGAGCGTCAAGTCGATTCTGTTCGTTCGGAATTAAACAGCGCGATTACTGGTGTCGCAGTTGCTAATGATAATACTTTTAATTTAAATCCTGCATTAAATATAAGGAGAACACCATCTGCAAGGAGACAGGTGGATGTTCAGGCTAATACAGCTATACTTACAGAGCTAGTAAAACAAAGTGAATTAGCAAAAGTAACTTTAAGAAAAGAAACTCCTTTAATTCAAGTGATAGATAGGCCTATTTTACCACTGGCAAAGGAACGTTTTGGAAAAGCAAAAGGAATTATATTAGGTGGTTTGTTAGCTGGTTTTATTATTGTGTTCTTTTTGATTTTAAAAAAAATACTTAAAGAACTACAGATGAAAGATTAAAATGAAAAATTATACTCTAAAAGTACAGGAAGTCAGAAAAGAAACAGAAGATACTGTTACATTATGTTTTAAACAACCTGGCCTGAAAAAAATAAAATATATAGCAGGACAGTATCTTACTCTTCAATTTAGAATAAATGGAAGAAGATACATCCGTCCTTATTCATTCTCTTCTGCTCCGTTAATTGATTCGACTCTAGATGTGACTGTAAAACGCGTGCCAGGAGGTATTGTATCGAATTACATAAATGATATGGTTAAAGTTGATGATGTAATTGAAGTACAGGAGCCTCTAGGTGATTTTATTTCTGAATTTGATGAAAAAGTAAAATCAGTATTATTTTGGGGAGTAGGAAGTGGAATTACACCTCTTTACTCTATGATTAAACAGATATTAATTCAACAACCAGAAGTTAATGTATATTTGATTTATGGTAATAAGTTAGAATCTTCAGTGATTTTTAAAGATCAATTAGTAAGACTTAGAGAGAATTATTCAAAAAAATTTGAAATTTTTAATTTTTATTCGAAGGAAGAATTTTTTCAAGATGACTCACATAAATACTTGGGAAGAATTAACTCAGAGTTTGTTGAAAAATTATTAAAAAGTATTAACCATCCTTGCAAACACTACATATGTGGCCCTATAGGGCTGAAAACTATAGTAAAAGATTCTTTACGTGCTTTTAATGGAGATCTAGATAATGTTTTTTCTGAAGATTTTGAAATTGTAAAAAAACCTGAAGATTTTATTGAGATTAGTAATCAGGAAATTAGATTGGCTTTTAATGGTTCTGAAAATAAAATTATCATAAATAAAGGAAATTCTATTCTTGAAGAGGCACTAGAAATTGGTTTAGAATTGCCTTATTCATGTCAGACCGGTAATTGTAGTACTTGTAAAGCAAAATTAGTTACGGGGAAACTAAAAATGATTGGATTAGAAAAGCCTCGATTAGATTTATCTGAAAATGAATATTTGCTTTGTTGTAGTTACCCTTTAACAAATGATGTACACATTGAAGTACAATAACCATAAATATTATATATAATAATGAAAGTAGTAATTTTTGCAGGTGGTTTTGGAACTCGCCTTATGGAAGAAACTGAAGCTAGACCAAAACCAATGGTTGAAATTGGAGGGAAGCCAATTTTATGGCATATTTTAAAAATGTATGAGCAACATGGTTATAGTGAGTTTATAATTTGTTTAGGTTACAAAGCTACTTATATTAAAGAATATTTTTATAATTACTATTTGCATAATTCTGATGTAACAATTGAATTAGCAAACAACAATATAAATGTTCATTATTCTGAAACAGAATCTTTTAAGGTAACATTAATAGATACTGGATTACATACAAATACTGCTGGAAGATTAAAACGTATTGAAAAATATGTAAAAGATGAAACCTTTATGTTAACGTATGGTGACGGCGTGGCAGATGTAAATTTAACAGAATTATTGAAATTTCATAAATCACACGGTAGGATAGCAACTCTGACAAGTGTTCAAGTTCCAGGTCGTTTTGGAAATTTAGAGATTAATACTCAAGGGGAAGTAGATAGTTTTGTAGAGAAGCCATTAGGTGATGGAATGTGGATAAATGGAGGTTTCTTTGTTTTAGAACCTAGCGTTTTTGAATATCTTACGGGAGAAGTAGAAGATATTCAATGGGAGAAAGAACCTCTAGGAGCTATAGCAAGAGATCAACAATTAGCAGCATATAAGCATAATGGATTTTGGAAATGTATGGATGCATTGAGAGATCGTATTGAACTGGAAGAAATGTGGAATTCTGGTAATGCAAAATGGAAAACATGGTAATGTCTTTGGAAATTTTAAAAAGTAATTATAAAGGAAAAAAAGTCTTTATTACTGGGCATACTGGTTTTAAAGGTGCTTGGTTGTTGAAAACACTTAATCTTTTAGGAGCCGAATTGAAAGGCTATGCTCTTGAACCTCAAACTGAAAACGATTTATTCAATTTAATAAATGGTGATTCTATTTGTACTTCAGTCATTGGAGATTTAAGAAATAAGGAACGATTACAGGATGAATTGATTTCTTTTCAACCTGATTTTGTTTTTCATTTAGCAGCACAACCATTAGTTCGCTTATCATATGATATCCCAGCTGAAACTTTTGAGGTGAATGCTATTGGCACAGCGAATGTTTTGGATGCAGTGCGCTTATTAGAAAAAAAATGCGATGTAGTATTAATTACTACGGATAAGGTTTATCAGAATAAAGAATGGATTTATCCATATCGTGAAAATGATAGATTAGGCGGGTATGATCCTTATAGTGCAAGTAAAGCGTGTACGGAATTAATTATTGACTCTTATAAAAACTCTTTTTTTAACAATAAGACATTTTCGGTACATCAAAAAGGTATAGCTGTTGCAAGGGCAGGAAATGTAATTGGAGGAGGTGATTGGTCAAAAGATCGTTTAATTCCAGATATTGCTAGAGCTTTCATTAATGATAAAAAGGTAGTAATTAGAAATCCTAAATCTATCAGGCCTTGGCAGCACGTTTTAGAACCAATAGTTGGTTATTTGTTATTGGGAGCTAAGTTGTCTGAGTCTCCATTACAGTTTAATCAGGCTTATAATTTTGGACCTTATGCATCTGATTCACTTACGGTAGAAAATATGCTTAAGTTAGCTATTCATTCCTTAGGGAAAGGGGAATTTATGGTCTTGCAAGAAGAAAATCAACCTCATGAAGCAGGATTGTTAAAATTAGATATTAATAAGGCAATGTCGGAATTAAATTGGGAGCCAAGATTAAATGCAGAGCAAGCGGTAAATATGACTATGCAGTGGTATGGGGAGTTTAATTCCAATAAAGATAATATTTTAGATTTTACCGTAAAACAAATAGAATCATTTATTAGGTAAATTGATGTTATGAAAATAGTAACTACAAAATTTAAAGATTTATATGTTTTAGAGTATAATTCTTTTAAAGATAATAGGGGTGAATTTGTAAAGACTATTCATAAAGAGACATTTTTAGAGAGTAAATTAGAATGGGAATTTAAAGAAAGTTTTTATTCTGTTTCACATAAAAATGTTTTTAGAGGAATGCATTTTCAGTATGCTCCTAATGATCATCAAAAATTGGTATATGTTGTAAAAGGTTCTATAATAGATATAATTCTAGACTTACGATCTCAATCAGAAACTTTTGGACAATATTTTACAATTGAGCTTTCAGATACAAATAGAAAAGGTATATACATAGGAAAAGGATTCGCTCATGGCTTTATTTCTCAAGAAGATGATACGATTGTGGAATACCATACAACCACAGTTCAAGACAAAGATTCGGAAGGAGGAGTGCGATATGATTCGTTCGGTTTTAAAATTACTGTTAATGATCCAATAATTTCCGAAAGAGATCAATCTTTTGATAAGTTTAATCCGAACATAAAATATTTTTAGAATGAAAGTATTAATTATAGGAGCTTCTGGCTTAGTCGGTTCTCATTGTATGGAATATTTTAAAGAAAAGGATGTCGAAACAATTGGTACATATAGAAAGTATAAAACAAAAGGGACTTATTTTTTCGATCCATCTGATCAGAACTGTTTTCTTTTTTTAGACGAAATAAATTTTAAGCCAGATGTAATTATTCATTGTGCGGCGTTAACTAATGTTGATTATTGTGAAGAGCATGAAAAGGAAAGCGAAGAGTTAACAGTAACTTCTACAGCTGTAATTAATGAATATTGTAAGGTTAATAATATCAAATTAGTTTACATATCTACAGATTATGTTTTTGATGGAAAAAATGGACCTTATTCTGAAGATGATGAGGTAAATCCTGTAAATATTTATGGAAAGCATAAATTAGCAGCAGAAAAAATTGTAGAAAATACACCAAATTTCATCATTGCAAGAATTACGAATGTTTATGGTGAAGAGGAAAGATCAAAAAATTTTATTAGTCATTTAATCAGTTTAATCCTTACTAAAACAGAGAAGACATTTAATCTGCCTTTTGATCAATTTGCGACTCCTATTTATGCTAGGGATGTTGCCAGAATGATTTATATGTTAATTCTGGATGATAAAAAAGGTATATACCATTTAAGCTCAACAGATTATTATAATAGGTTTCAGTTAGCATCTAAAGTTACGTCCTATTTTCCCGAGTCAAATCATTTATGTTTAAGTCCAATATCTACAAATCTTTCACAACAAAAAGCACTAAGACCATTATACGGTGGTCTCTTAAATAATAAATTTTTATTAGAATATCCTGATTTCAAATTAACCAATATAGATACTTTTGTTTTAAAAATAATTAAAAATGGAATATAAGAATATTAGCAGCAGCTTAAAAGAACAATTATTACCTACTATAAAAAATAATATAAGTAAGACTATAGTTCCGGGCATAGATTATGTATCTGTGACTGGAAAGATAATTGATGAAGAAGATATACTTAATGGAGTTGATGCTGCAATAGATGGATGGCTAACAGCTGGACGTTTTGCAAATACGTTCGAAGCTGATTTTGCAAAATATTTTGGGGCACATAGAGCTTTATTGGTAAATTCGGGTTCTTCAGCAAATTTAGTTGCATTTTATGCTCTAACTTCTCCAAAATTAGGAGATAGAGCTATTAAACCTGGAGATGAAGTTATAACTGTAGCTGCAGGTTTTCCTACGACAGTAAATCCTATAATACAATTTGGCGCAATCCCTGTTTTTATTGATGTTGATATTGCTACACATAATGTTAAGCCTGAGTTAATTGAAGCGGCAGTAAGTGATAAAACGAAAGCAATTATGATTGCGCATTCATTAGGAAATCCTTTTGATTTGGATGAAGTAATGAGAGTTGCTAAAAAGTATAATCTATGGGTAGTTGAAGATGACTGTGATTCTTTAGGAGCTACTTATAATGGAAAGAAAACGGGAACATTTGGAGACATTTCTACTTTCTCATTTTACCCTGCGCATCATATTACAATGGGAGAGGGAGGAGCTGTATTAATAAATAATCCAGTTTTATCAAAACTTGCAGAAAGTTTTCGAGACTGGGGAAGGGATTGTTATTGTGAACCTGGTAAAGATGATACTTGTGGATGCCGTTTTGGTCAACAGCTAGGTACTTTGCCTTATGGATACGATCATAAATATACATATTCACACATTGGATTTAATCTTAAAGTAACGGATATGCAAGCTGCTTTTGGTGTTTCACAAATTAAAAAGATTGATCATTTTGTTCAACGTCGCAAAGAAAATTATGCACTTCTGTACGAAAGAATGAAAGAATTTGAAGATATTTTCATATTGCCTGAAGCTACTCCAAATTCAGAACCTTCTTGGTTTGGATTTTTATTAACGCTACGTGAAGGTGATGCAAATGATCGTCATATGCTTGTACAGCATTTGGAGAAAAATAAAATAGGTACTCGTTTACTCTTTGGGGGGAATTTATTAAGGCAACCTGCTTATGCAAATATAGAACATCGTGTTGTTGGTAACTTAAATAATACTGATATAATAATGAACCAATCTTTTTGGTTAGGTGTGTGGCCAGGTCTAAATGAAACACATTATGATTATATCGCAGACGTTATAAGAGACTATATAAATTCATAAGCGATGGCAGAGTTATCTTCTGGAAATCGTTCCAGAAATATAAATAAGCAAATTATACTTTCTTTTATATTAAAATTTTTTTCAATGGGTTTAGGTTTTTTGGTTATCCCGAAAACCTTATCCGTTTTAGGTACTAATCAGTATGGAATATGGCTGACGATATTGTCAGTAGTTTCATGGATTGTATCATTTGATGTCGGAATAGGAAATGGTCTAAGAAATAAACTAACAGAAGCATTAGCTTTTAACGATTATGAATTGTCATGTAAATATATAAGCACAGGTTATTTCGCATTAGCTTCTATAGGTGCTATTATTATTGTTGTAATTAGTGTAATTATTCCATTTATTAATTGGAATGAAGTTTTTAATACTAATCAAATAGGTAATGCTGTTTTGCAAAAAACAATGTTTGTTATCTCAATAGCAGTAATTATCAACTTTATTGTAAGTATCGTCGATCAAGTTATGAATGCTTTCCAATTACCGGCGTTTACTAACTTAACATCTATTCTACATAGCTCTTTTTTCATTCTGTCTTTGACATTTCTTAAAATTGACCATGATTTATTTGCGATTACTAAAATTTATTCCTTATGCCTTTTATGTAGTAGCTTAATTGTCACTTTTTTGTTTTATAATATAAAAAAGGAATATTTGCCAAGAATAAAATGGATTGATATTTCTAAGGCAAAAGACATATTAAAATTAGGAGGTGCTTTTTTTATTATTCAAATTGCTACTATCTTTATGTTCTCAATGTCAAACATGTTAATTATACAATTATTAACTGCGCAAGATGTTTCAGTTTATAATGTTACATTTAGGTTGTTTTCAATCTTGACATTAGGATTTTCGATTATTGTAACACCATTTTGGTCTGCATTTACCGAAGCGTATAAAAAATCTGATTTTATTTGGATTCGTAAAGCTTTATACAAGCTGCATGTTTTGTTGTTAATTACTACAATAGGTGCATTACTTTTGGTGGTACTCCACCAGTTTGTCCTAGATTTATGGCTTGGTAAGGGTAAAATTAATCCAGGATTTGGAGTTTCATCATTAATTGCTTTGTATTCAATTATTTTAAACTGGAGTAACATTTATTCACATTTTTTAAATGGAGTTGGACAACTTAAAATGCAAACTATTGTTGCCATAATTCAAGGCATATTAGTGATTCCTATTTGTCTACTATGTACAGATATTCTAAAAATGGGTTTAATTGGGATTATAGTTGGGATGATTGCTTGTTTATTACCGTTTGCCATTTTAGGACCTATAGCTACTTATAAGATTCTTAAAACATATTCATAATGGCAAAAAAAATAATTATATCAGGTATCGGTCCAGGGCCAGCTGGAGTTGGTAGGGTTTTAGAATATCTAATAGAAAACTCACAAAATTTTAGTTTTGTTTATCCAGCTATGGGGAGAAAAATTTCTATTAAAGATTGTATTTTAAAACTTGAATTTTTGAAATTGTTTTTATGTTTTGTTTTAATTTTTAAATATTACTGCAAAACTATCTTTTATAATAGTAAACTTTATTTTTTTAAAAATAAAGACTTAATTGTCTTGCATCCTCAATCGATAGGTTTCCGTAAATTAGAAAGATTGATAAAAAGAAACAACTTGTCAATCTATGTAATGGATAATAATTTTTTTTGTATTAAATCTTATAATTATTTAAAATCTATTGAGAAGCCATGTTTATTGTGTTTAGATATGCAGTACAATAATGCTGTAAAGAACTCATGTGATTCGTTTCCTGTTTATTATTCATATGAAGAATACTTTGATTTTCTAAATGTTATTAAGGCAAATATTGATAAGATTAATTTTCTAACACAAAATTTTGGGCAAAAGGAATTATTAAAAAAACAGTTTGGTGAAAATTTATTAATTAGAGAGGTTGGGCTTCTAACATCAGATTTGTTCGAGGATTCAAAACTTTGGGTTTCAGAGAATTGTAAGAAGTATGATGTTGTTTTTCACGGAGATAGTAATTCAGCAAAAGGTAGTAAATATATTTATGAACTCGCAAAATATTTGCCAGAATATATTTTTTTATTCCCTTTCGAATCTCAATTTGAAGAAAAAATAGATAACGTTGAATTTGTTAAAATGAGTTGGACAACAGGTTTAAAAGAATGTGTTTTAAATTCAAAACTTACGTTATGCCCATCTATCTGGTCTGCGCCAATTGAAGGAAGTGTATTAAAAACTTTAAAATTAGGAGTTGCATTAGGAATTTTTGATGCAGAATATAGTTTTGGCAAAGAAATACCAGATGATAGTGTTTTAAGGCTGTCAGGAAATATCACAAATGATGTAGCGTTAATAAGGCAATTTATTACTTTAAAAAGCTACACTTCCGTTGGAATTAAGGGAAAAAATTATATCAATAAAAAAGTAGCGAAGATGACTTTAACATATAATGAAATCTTTAACAGTTAGTATCTCTACTAAATCAAAATACTTTAAAATAAAGTTTACTTAATATTCATTTTTCATGACTAAAATTTATGATTTTTTAAAGTCATTAGTAAATAACAACAAACATTTATTTTTTTTAAAAATGAAATTTTATCATTTGAAAAATAAATATAGAAAGCAAATTATAGGAAAAAACAATCTCATTATTAATGATGGTGTATTATTAAATGTGAGATATGATATTATTGGTAATAATAATAGAATTGAGATAATGAGTAAATCTCTTTTGTCAAATTTAACTATTTATATGAGAGGAGATAATCATAAATTGAAAATCGATGAAGAGTGTATTGTTAAAGGCGGAGAGATTTGGTTTGAAGATAGTTTCTGCGAAATAAATATTGGCAAAAAGACTACAATTGAATCAGCACATTTTGCAGTAACAGAAATACAAAGCTCTATTTTTGTTGGAGAGGATTGTATGTTTTCTAATGAAATTGAATTAAGGACCGGAGATTCGCACGCTATCATTGATCTTATTAAAAATGTTAAAATAAATAAAGCTCAAAATATTATTGTAGGTAATCATGTATGGATTGGGTCGGGGGCTAAGATTTTAAAAGGAGTTTGTGTTGGTAACAATAGTATTATTGGTACCGGATCAATCGTTACCAAGAATATTCCAAATAATTCGATTGCAGCGGGAGTTCCTTCTAAAATTGTAAAAACTGATATTACTTGGGAAAGAGATCGCTTTTATAATTAGTCAAAAAAAAGTAGTTAAAACGTAATTGGGTTATAAAAAACAATGATTAAACTATCCGTAATAACAGTAGTATATAATAATATTGAGCATATTGAAGCTACTATTTTAAATATATTAGAATTAAAAGAAAAGAATAATAATATTGAATATGTCATTATTGATGGAGGTTCTACAGATGGTACATGTGATATAATTAAAAAATACATCGACAATATTTCTTGCTTTGTTTCTGAACCAGATAATGGAATTTATGATGCAATGAATAAGGGAATTAATTTATCAAAAGGAGAATGGTTAATTTTTATGAATAGTGGGGATTTATTTCATAATAATGATTTTTATAAAAATATATTTTCTGATATTAATAATATTGATCAATATGATATTGTATACGGAAATACTTTGGCAAAAAATGAAGGAAAGATTCTTCTAATACCATATAAGATAATAAAACCTAATTTCTTTTTTTTAAATACAATTTGCCATCAAAGTGTTTTTTTTAATAAAAGAGTATTTAATAAAATTGGTCTCTATGATCTAGATTATAAAATTATTTCAGACAGAGACCTTTTATATAGAATTTCAAACGCGGAAGGTAAATTTTATTATGTTGAGGATATTATAAGTATTTGGGACGAAGAAGGTTTCTCAAAAGATAATTTATCTGTGTTTTTTAGAGAAGATAAATTCTTTACTAGAAAAAATTTCAATTTTTTTGAAAGAAGCTTTTTAAGACTTGAAAGAAAATTTAAAAACGGATTAAATAAATTTTTAAAGGCTTAAATATTATTATAATTCTAAAATAAGGGAATCTCGAAAGGGATATGCTTTTAAATCATTACTAACTAAACAAGAGTTTTAATAAGTTGAGAGAAATTCAAGCTGACTTAAAAAAATATGGAATGTTATATGTTCTTATTTTTTTGCATCTTTTTGGAGGGGTTATAGCTGATTTTGCTATCATAGTAAGTTCATTTTATGCTTTTTTTTATTTTTCGTTAAAAAAAGAAATTGATCTATATGTAGTTTTCTTATTGCTGTATACCAATATTTGTATGGGGCAAAATTCAGACGCTGAAAACGTAAGTAATATTAATGTTGGTATTTATGCACTTTTTAAAAATGTATTAATAATAGGTCCAATAGCCTTATCGACTAAATTCGCTTTTGCACTTGCTGTACCTGTAAGGGCACTATTGAATTTTGCAAAAACAAAACCCTATTGGTTAGTCGGAATATGGTTTTTAACAGTTTTATTTTCTATAATTGGTTTATTTATATCATTTTTTTCAGGAGCAGAAAATAAGGCAGGACTTACTGTTGGTTTTAGAATTGTGTTAACAATGGGAGTGGTATTATTACCACAGTTGGTATCATCTAAAGAGAGATTTTTAAAGCAATTTGACAAAATTTTTATTTTATCAGCAGTTTCTTTATCTCTTGGATTGATGAATGCTCACTGGCTTTTTATAACTTTTGGGTTTTTGCCATACTTATGGTTTAGATTTAAATCATTTCCTTTAAAGTTTGTACTTCTTTTATGTTTAGGCAGAACATTAATAGGCCTTGAAACTACAATTACTATTGTTGCAATGATAGTTTTAAGTTTTATATTTTTAATTTTTGCGAAGGTTGATATTTTTAATAAAAAAAAATTAAAATATCTGGGACCTTTATTTATTTTAATACCTATTCTTATAACAATTTATGTAGTTCGGATGCCAGTAGATAAACTCGGTTATGATTTTACGAGTGTAATGGGATATGTTAAGTTTAAATTAATCGGTGATCGAAAGCCGATTTGGGACGCATCGTTTCTTCAAATTAGTTCGCAGAATTTTTTTATAGCTCCAGCTGGTAGTTCCCTTGAAGTTTATTTCGACTATATTGATAAATGGACAGAATGGTCTGAAGGTTCACATAATATTTTTTTAGAAATTGGACGTCAGACAAGCTATTTTTCAATGTTGTTTTATGCTGGATTAATTTATAAAACGATGTATTACGCTTACAAAAATCTGACTGATAAAGTAGATTGTTATATTTTACTTTCCTTTACATCTATTTATCTTGCGTTTGGATTGTCAGGTCAACATATTGTTTATGATGGAGTAGGATTTATGTTTTGGTTATTCATTGCTCAGTTCTCAAAAATTAAAATTAGAAAAAATGAAAATATTACATGTCTCGGCGGCTAATTCTACAGCAGGAGCAGGGATAGCTTGTGTTAAATTGCATGAAGCATTACTTAATAAGAATGTTGAATCGAAAATACTATTTTTAAATGAACAGCCTAAAGAAATTGAGCATGTATCATTTTATGAAAATACTAAATTAAAAAAGATAAAACGTATATTATTAACTTTTGCAGATAGAGTTCTTCTTAAATTTTATATAAAAAAAAAGCGAGAAATATTTTCACCCGGTATATTTGGTATTGATCTTTCCACAAATTCAGAAGTTCAAAATGCGGATATTATTCATCTTCATTGGATTAATCATGCATTTGTAGATATTAAGAATTTACCAAAGTTAAACAAACCAATCGTGTGGACGATGCATGACTGTTGGGTTTTTACTGGAGGATGTCACTACTTTTTATCTTGTGAGAATTTTAAAAGTAATTGCGGCAATTGTCAAGTTTTAAATAGTGGTAAACAAAATGATTTGTCGCGTTATGTATTTAATAGGAAGAAAAAATATTACCCAAATACAAAAATTCAGTATGTCGCAATAAGTAGCTGGATGAAAGGACAAGCTAAAAGTGGTTCTCTCCTGAAAAAAGAATCTATTGAGGTAGTACCAAGTGGTATAGATTGTAATATCTACTATTTTGGTTATGATTTTGAGTTACGTGAAAAACTTAATATTAAAATGCATGATACTGTCGTTTTAATTGGAGCCCAACATTTAAATACTCCTTTTAAAGGAGTTCAGTTAAGCATAGATGCAATAAATAAGTATAACGAAAAAAAGTTAAAAGTAATAACATTTGGTGGCGGAAAGATAGTTTTATCAAATCCAATTCATGAAGTTATCAATTATGGTTTTGTTTCAAGTGCAGTAGAAATGGCCAAATTATATAGTATCGCAGATGTTTTTTTGTGTACATCGGTAGCCGAAGGTTTTGGAATGACTGTAGCCGAAGCACAATGTTGCGGTACACCAGCAATTGCTTTTGAAGAGACAGGACCTAGTGATATTATCAATCATAAGATAACAGGATATTTAGCAAAATTTAGAGATATTGATGATATTGTCAATGGATTAGATTACTGCTTAAATAATAAATTCGATAAAAAAAGCATTGCAATAGATTCAGAAAAGAAATTTTCAATAAAGAATTGTGCAATTAAGTATAGTTCTATTTATAATCAAATTTTAAGTGAGAAATAGAAAAAGTAACGTCAGTACGTCGATTTTTGTTGGCAATTATTTGGATGAAAATATACAAAAGGAACGAAGTTTAATTGCACCAAATCCAGCTGGTTCTAATCGAATGTGGAGATTGTCTAGAGCATTAAAATCTGCTGGATTTTTGCCATATATAATTTCTCCCGCGTGTAGTGCAAGAATTAAGTTTGATGCTAGAATAATACATCCAGCAAGAATTACTAGAAAAAATGGAGTTGTAATTATTTATGCTACTGCATTATCTATTCCTTATTTGAGTATTTTGTTCGAGTTTTTTTCGATGTCATTACTATTTTTGAGTTTAACTTTTCGAAAAAATGTAAAAATAACAATATTATATTGCTATTATCCATCAACTGTCTTTGTTGGGGTGCTTGCTAAAATTCAGAAAATTAAAATTATTGAAGATTTAGAAGATATTGTTACACCTAAAATTACTGATTGGTTTAAAAAAAATCTTATGTTTTCATTGCAGCAAGCAATTGGAGTTACTTTAATGAAGATATCTATATGGTTAGCTGATTTGGTTATAATACCATCTTCAAAGTTTGTTTTTAATGGGATAAAAAATAAAAATGTTTTAGTAGTTGACGGATGTATTGATGTTAAAGAAACTCCTAGGTTAATTTTAGAGAATGGAAATATTACAGTTCTATTAGCTGGTATGCTTGATGAAGAACAAGGTATAGAATTATATATAGATACTTTAAGTATATTAAATCAAGATAAACATTTAGCAAAAAAAATTAAATTTCATATTTGCGGTATTTCTTTAGAAGAAGAATCACTAAAATTGCGTCTTGCTGCTTTCAATAATTTGGATATAACTTATTTTGGTTTTACAAGTTCAATGGAGTTTACCTCTATTTTGAATAATGCAGATGTTTGTCTGGTTTTGCAAAATCCTAATGGACGAAATTCCCAGCAAAAAACTCCATCAAAAGGATATGAATATATGGCTTCTGGTAAATGCGTGATAGTTACTCCTATTGGAGATTATGTAAATTTACCTAGTAATACTTGTTTTTTATTAGATGATTATGTTCCAGAAAATATTATATCTGTTTTAAGTACATTGAACGATGAAATTATTAGCAAAACTGGCAAAAATGCAAAACAGTTTGCAAAAGAAAATTGGGGATTTGAAAATGTAGGAAATAAAATAATTAATTGTCTAAACAGATGAAACAACTTATTGTAACATGCCTGCCTAGTTTCTATAAAAATATTGCATTTAGAAAAATAGCAGAACAAAGTGAACTTAAAGTTTTTTTTACCTACGATTCTAAGATAAAACGAACTGGAGACTTTTTTCGATATGGTTTAGAAAAAAAAAATATTGTTACAAGTAGAAATGTATTATTAAACCTTAAAAATTTATATCTAGAAAGTAGAAAGGCTGATTTTACAATATTAGGTGGCTGGGACGATTTCCATTTTTGGTTTCTGAGATTGGTGGTGCCAAAACGAAAACTTAAATTAATAGTCGAATCTACTATTTATGAATTTCGAGAATCAAAATTAGCAACACCATTAAAAAGATTTTTTGTTAGAGGAATTTCTGAATGTATTGTAAGTGGACAGCCCCACAGTAGATTAGTAGAGCATTTAGGTTTTAAAGGGAATATTAAAGTGTCAAAAGGGGTCGGCATATTAGATTTTGATTATTTACCTAGATCAAAATCTACACCATCTAAAATATTGAACTTTTTATATGTTGGACGTGTCTCAAAGGACAAAGGCTTAGATTTGCTATTTGATTTTTTTCTTACTAATGAACATTTAAATCTAAACATCGTAGGAACTATTGAAGACGACAAATATTACAGCTTAATTGATAATATGAAAAATGTTAACTTTTTAGGTTATAAAAATCGTTTAGAATTAAAAGATGTATATAGTGTTAACGATGTATTTATTTTGGCATCAAAAATGGAAACATGGGGTTTAGTAATTGAAGAGGCATTATATCATGGATTACCTGTTGTAGTATCGGATAAAGTAGGTTGTAATGAAGACTTGGTGAATGCATATAATGTAGGTCAAGTTTTTATTATGGATGATTTAATTGATTTAAATCGTAAAATAGAAAGAATTACAGATATCAATCAGTATAATATTCATACTACAAATATTAATGCTATTGATTTTAATGCCATTTCTAATAATTATATAAATTGTTTTTTATGATTAGAAGGTTGAAAATGTTTTTGGGTAGAATAATATTAAAATTAATGCCGTTACAGGCTTTTCCCAAAATGAACAGATTATGTTATGCACTAATGGGACATAAACTTGGTAATGGAGTAGTAATTTATAGTTCAG
Source organism: Flavobacterium anhuiense (assembly GCF_050990855.1). Lineage (GTDB taxonomy): Bacteria > Bacteroidota > Bacteroidia > Flavobacteriales > Flavobacteriaceae > Flavobacterium > Flavobacterium anhuiense_C. The sequence goes on along the minus strand of NZ_CP158861.1, from coordinate 350,677 downwards.
TTGAAATGCTTGGCATAACTAGAATTAAAATAGGTGATAATTCTTTTGTTGGACATAAGACGCTTTTTATGGGTGGAGATTCTTCTATTGTAGTAGGAAGTAATTGTGATATTTCATCAAATGTTAGTTTAATATGTGGATCCCATGAAATAGGTGATAACAAAAGAAGAGCAGGTAAAGGAATAAGTAAAGATATCACGATCGGAAACGGAGTCTGGATAGGATATGGTAGCTTAATCTTAGGAGGTGCAACAATAGGGGATGGGGCAATTATAGCTGCAGGAAGCTTAGTTAATAAATCTGTTCCAAAAGATACAATCTACGGTGGTGTTCCAGCAAAAGAGATTAGAAAATTATAAGTCAGGAGATCATAATTCCCAAAAAGATGTTTGTGTTTAATTACGATTTTTTCACAGTTTAAATGAAATACTTTGATTGAATTGTTTAAAGATAAATATCGGAGTAGCTGATAAACTTTGCAATGGTTAAAAAAAAATGGATAAAAATAAAATACAAATACATGCCACTAATATAAACGGGTTGGGCGCTTCTCAGGTTGTTATTTCTTTTCTAGAAGCTTCTTCTTCTTTGGGATTTTTACAAAACACAACAGTATTTCTACCAAGTGATAGTTTTAATTTTAATGCTGAAAATACTAAAATTAGAATATATAAAAGATTTTTACCAAATCCCATTTCAAGATTTATAGAGTGTTTTTTTTCAAGTTTTATTTTTTCAAATGTGCCTACAATTGTTTTAGGAGATATACCTCTAAGAGGAATTCATAATCAAGTCGTCTTGGTTCATCAGCCAAATTTAGTATATCCAAAAATTAATAAGTTTTCAGGAAAAAGTCTTAAATTCAGAATAAATAGATTCTTGTTTTCGATTAATCAGGTTTATGCTAAAAAAATAATAGTTCAGACTGGAGCTATTGCTGAGGAAATGATTAAATCTTATCCAGCTATAAAGGATAAAATAGTTGTTATCCCTCAACCAGTACCTAATTGGCTAGATAAAAATAAAACTGCTAATTCAGTAAAGGAATCTAAAATAAAACTATTTTATCCTTCAGCCTTTTACCCACATAAAAAGCATGAGTTTTTATTGAAAATTAATGAATATTTGTTGAAAGAGAATATTCAGGATAATGGTTTTGAGATTTGGCTGACATTAAAAGAAGAAGAATTTGAAGCATTTAAACATATTGCCTTCTTGAAAAATTTAGGAAGATTAAGTACATCAGAAATGAATGATTATTATAAAAAAGCGGATGCGCTCCTTTTTATATCATCAATGGAAAGTTATGGATTGCCTTTAATTGAATCTTTAACTATTGATTTACCAATTATTGTTGCAGATTTTAACTATTCAAGATGGATGTGCGAAAATTCAGCCTACTATTTTACCCCTTATGATGAAAAATCTTTTTTAAAAGCAATTGATGATTTCACAGATGATTATCGATTAGGTGTTAAAGTTAATTATACTACAGTTTTAGAAAAATTTCCAAATAATTGGGAAGATGTAGCTAATAGTTTTAATTATTTATTATCTTCTAATTGATAATTGATGAAAAAGTAATTTTTAGCGGAATAATACAGCTAAAAATTAGAGATTAGTTGTGTTTACCCTGATATATATTTTCCATAAGGAAGCTTGTTGATAATATATATCAGTAAGGTTGAAATTGTTAAACATAATAAAGAAGTTACTGGAATTCCAATTAAAGGATGAATAAAGAAACAGGTGATTCCCGCTTTTGTAAGAAATGCTAAAACTAATACATGTACTAAATAAATACCATAACTAAATTTATTGATTAAATTTAAAAAGTTAAGAAAAAATATACTCTTTATATTTTTGTCCTTAATATATAGATAAATACCCATTGAGCACATTAATACATTAAATGTTAAATACTCATAGTATAATTCATCCATTTTTCCTTTAATCTTATATAAGAAGAAGGTTCCTACAATTGTTATTAATAAGCCTGTAAAAAATAGAATAAAAGCTATAAGATTCTTTTTGGTAGAATTCTCAAAACTAATCTTTCTTAAATAATATCCTAAGATAGCATACCCTAGAAAACCAGTAAAATGAGAAAGATCTAATTTAGTACTGAATATTGAGAAAATTGGATAAGTATATAAAATTGTAATTAACCAAATTGACAAAAAATATAAGACCTCTTTATTCGTACTGTTTTTTATCCATTTACTAATTATTGGAGTGAAAATATAAATGCCTAATAATGTATATACAAACCAAAGATGATAGGAACTGCCATTTTTAAATTGATCAATTGTAAACATAAAAACTTGAAAAAAATCTAAATGTTCTTTGTGCATTATTTTAATCACTAAACTAAATAAAATATAAGGAATGCTCCAAAAAAGAAATGGAAGTACAACTTTAAAAAATCTCTTTTTTAAAAAAACGTCAATAGCATATTCCTTATCAAAAAGCAGAGAACCTGTTAGCATAAAGAAAATAGGGACACTAAATCTAACAGAGCTTTGAATAATATTTCCAATCCACCAATTAGAAAGAGATTCCATACTTGTTAATAAGGGAGCCGTAACATGTAATATAATTACAGAAACGGTAGCCAGGGCTCTTAGGCTATCCGCCCATTGTAATTTAGTTTCGTGCATTTTTTTTTACGAAGATATGGAACTTAAATATTATAATTTTTAGAAAAAATGTAATTTAATTTTTTCATTTTTGTTTAGAAGTTAATAAGCAATGAGGTAAAAAAGTTTTTATAAAATAGTCAAATTTATAAATCAATATAAGAATTTAATAATGAAAATTTCCATAATAACAGTTTGTTATAATAGCTCAATTACCATTGAGAAAACAATCTTGTCAGTTAAAAATCAAACATATAAAAATATAGAATATATAATTGTTGATGGAAATTCAAAAGACTCAACTGTTACTATTATTGAAAAACATAACGATGTAATTTCTAAATGGATATCAGAACCAGATAAAGGCCTTTATGATGCTATGAATAAAGGAATAGCAATGGCCTCAGGAGATCTAATTGGAATTTTGAATTCTGATGATGTTTTTAATTCGACATTTGTTATTGAAGAAATAGTAGATTTTCATAAAAAAAATGATATTGATGCATCAATTGGAAATATTGTACAGAAGAAAGATAATGGTAAGATTGTACGACTTTATTCTTCTAAATATTGGAATCCTGATAAACTTAGAATAGGTTTTATGCCTCCGCATCCTTCCATCTTTTTTAAAAAAGAGCTTTTTTCTAAATTTGGAGTTTATGATTTAGGTTTTAAAATAGGCGCAGATTATGAGTTGATTACTCGATTTTTTTTGAAGAATAAAATTAGTTGGAAATATTCTTCAATCATAACAACATCAATGCTAGTAGGTGGTTTAAGTAGTTCTGGATCTTCTTCGTATAAATTAATTACAAAAGAAATTCAAAAGGCTCTTACTATGAATGATATGGCTTTTTCCTCTTCAAAGATAAAAATGCGTTTTTTTTGGAAAATAATAGGATATTTGAAAAGATGAAAATAACAATAACAGGTGCATCAGGTTTTGTAGGTACAAATCTTAAACAATATTTGGAAAAAGATCATGAGATCGATTGTTTAAGTGTGAGGTATATTCCAGAGCAAAAACTTAGTATAAATACGGATGTGATTATTCACTTATCAGGGAAGGCACACGATTTAAAAAAAGTAGCTGATCCTTTAGAATATTATCATGCGAACTTTGAATTGACCAGGCAGTTGTTTGATGCTTTTATTTCTTCTTCTTCAAAAATATTTGTTTTTATGAGTACAGTTAAAGCGGCAGCTGATCAAGTAAATGGAATTTTAACAGAAGAATTTGAAACTAATCCGAAGACACACTATGGCATTGCGAAAAGAAAAGCAGAGGAATATATTTTAAATACTAGACTACCTGATTATAAAAGAGTATATATTTTGAGACCTTGTATGATACATGGTCCAGGAAATAAGGGGAATTTAAATCTTTTATATAATGTTGTGTCAAAAGGAATACCTTGGCCATTAGGAAATTTTGAGAATAAACGTTCATTTTTGAATATTGAAAATCTCTGTTTTTTTGTTGGTGAAATTATTGATAATGATTCAGTTATTTCAGGTATCTACAATTTGGCTGATGATGAAAATCTCTCAACAAACGAATTAATTAATTTAATTGGTAGAAGTTTAAAAAAGAAAAATTTAATTTTAAATATTAATTCGTCTTTCATCAGGTTGTTCGCTAAATTTGGGGATTATGCCAAATTACCTTTAAATACAGAACGTTTAGATAAATTGACTGAAAACTACATAGTTAGTAATAAGAAAATAAAGAGTGCTATTAAAAAAGATTTACCGATATCAGCAGAAATAGGATTAATTAAAACTTTTGAATCTTTTAAGAAAAAATAAAATAACTGAAATAAATAATAAAATAATAAAATAATAAAAATGAAAATTGCTCTTATAACAGGTATTACCGGACAAGATGGTTCGTATTTGGCAGAATTATTATTAGAAAAAGGATATATGGTCCATGGTGTTAAAAGAAGAGCTTCTTCTTTTAATACTCAACGTATTGATCACATATACCAAGATCAGCACGAAACTCACGTAAATTTTAAATTGCATTACGGAGACTTGACAGATTCAACAAATGTTATTAGAATTATTCAAGAAGTACAGCCTGATGAAATATATAATTTAGGAGCAATGAGCCATGTAAAGGTTTCTTTCGATTCGCCAGAGTATGTTGCAAATGTTGATGGTATTGGTACACTACGAATTTTAGAAGCTGTACGTATTTTAGGTTTGGAAAAGAAAACACGTATATATCAAGCATCGACATCTGAGTTATACGGAGGTTTAGCAGAGAATAAGAATGAGAAAGGACTTTATGATGAGCATTCACCATTTTATCCACGTTCTCCTTATGGCGTGGCAAAAATTTATGGTTTCTGGATTACAAAAAATTATAGAGAAGCTTATGACATATTTGCTTGTAATGGAATTTTGTTTAACCACGAATCTCCGCGTAGAGGAGAAACTTTTGTGACTCGTAAAATTACTATGGCTACAGCTGCAATTGCTTTAGGAGAGCAGGATTGCTTGTACTTAGGTAATTTAGATGCTCAACGTGATTGGGGACATGCTAAAGACTATGTAGAAGCTATGTGGAGAATTCTTCAGCAAGATGTTGCAGAAGATTACGTTATTGCAATGGGAGAAACTACTTATGTTCGTGATTTTGTTAAGATGTCATTTGCAGAAGTAGGAGTAGATATTGAATTTAGAGGAGAAGGTGTTGAAGAAAAAGGATATGTTGTTTCTTGTAGTAATTCAAGTTATCAACTAGAAGTTGGAAAACAAGTTATTGCTGTAGATCCACAATACTTCCGTCCAACAGAAGTAGACCTGTTAATTGGGGATCCAACAAAATCAAAAACAAAATTAGGATGGGTGCCTAAATATGATTTGGCCGGATTAGTAAAAGAAATGATGGTGTCTGATCTAGAATATGTTCAAAGAGAGAAAATGTTAAATGAAGTTAGATCGGCTGTTAGATATTAATTTAGATCTAAATTTATTAAGAAAAAAAACAATGAATTTACAAGATAAAATATATATAGCTGGACATAGAGGTATGGTAGGTTCGGCTATTTTACGTCAATTAAAACAAAAAGGATATACAAATTTTGTATTGAAGACTTCTTCAGAACTAGATTTAAGAAATCAACAAGCAGTGTCAGATTTTTTTGCTCAAGAGAAACCTGATTTTGTTTTTTTAGCGGCAGCAAAAGTTGGTGGAATTATAGCAAATAATACGTATAGAGGAGATTTTATTTATGAAAATTTGATGATACAAAATAATATCATACATCAGTCTTATCTAAATAATGTAAAGAAATTAATGTTTTTAGGTTCTTCATGTATTTATCCTAAGATGGCTCCTCAGCCATTAAAGGAAGAATACATGCTTACAGGAGAATTAGAGCCTACAAATGAGCCTTATGCAATTGCAAAAATTGCAGGAATTAAAATGTGTGATGCATATAGAGATCAATTTGGGTGTAATTTTATTTCGGTAATGCCAACTAATTTGTATGGGCCTAATGATAACTACGATTTGAAAAACTCTCATGTTCTTCCAGCAATGTTAAGGAAATTTATTACTGCAAAGCGTAATAATGATATTTCAGTTACTATTTGGGGAACAGGAAGTCCGAAAAGAGAGTTTTTACATGCCGATGATCTTGCTGAGGCTTGTTTATATTTAATGGAAAATTATAATGAACAAGGATTAGTAAATATTGGAGTTGGAGAAGACATTTCAATTTTAGATTTAGCTATTTTAGTAAAAAAAATAGTTGGCTTTGAAGGAGAAATTCTAACGGATACTTCTAAACCTGATGGAACTCCGCGCAAACTTATGGATGTTTCAAAATTAAACAGCTTTGGATGGAAAGCTAAAACGAGTTTAGAAGAAGGCATTCAAAAAGTTTACGACGAAATAAAAGATAATAATTGGGAATAATTTCATGTAATGGAATATACGATTTTAGGGATTATTTTAATGATCATTATGCTACTTTATTTTAAAGTTGCAGATCATTTCAATATAATTGATAAGCCCAATCAAAGAAGCTCGCATAAAGAAATTACATTAAGAGGAGGGGGAATAATTTTTTGGTTTTCTTCTTTGCTTTATTTTGTACAGCATTTTCAGAATAATTACTTTTTCTTCACAGGAATAACATTAGTTAGTCTAGTAAGTTTTTGGGATGACATTCAAAGTTTATCAAACAAGATTAGGATTTCTATTCATTTTCTTGCAATTACTTTGATTTTTTATGACTTGCATTTATTTCAGTTAATGCCAATTTGGAGTGTTGCAATTACATATGTATTAGCCATTGGTCTTATAAATGCCTATAATTTCATGGACGGAATCAATGGGATTACTGGTCTTTACACTTTAGTTGTTATGGGCTCATTGTTGTATGTTAATACAAAAATCCAACTTTTTACAGATGGTATGTTTATAAAATATGCAATGCTTGCAAGTTTGGTTTTTCTATTTTTTAATTATAGAAAGAGAGCAAAATGTTTTGCTGGGGATGTTGGAAGTATTGCTATAGCTTTTTGGATAATTTATTTAGTGTTAAAACTTATTCTAGTGACAGAATCGCTAATTTGGTTATTATTTTTAGCAGTATATGGAGTTGATGCAGTTTGCACAATTTTGCATAGACTTTATCTTAAGCAAAATATTTTCGAAGCGCATAGACTACACCTATATCAAGTATTAAGTAATGAATATAAAATTCAGCATCGATTAGTGTCGCTTTTTTATGCTTTATCACAGGCTGGAATTTCGTTATTAGTGATTTCTCTTTATCAGCAGGTTCAAGATGGAATTATATTCTTAGGTGTAATTCTACCATTATTATTCCTTTATTCATCTAAATTTTATTTATTAAACAAGAGTAATTTAAGATTGGATCATGGAGCCTAAATTAATTCAGGGAGGAAAATTTTTAGATAAAAGAGGTACTATTTCATATGTGAATGATTTTAGTTTTGCGGATATTGAAAGGTTTTACATTATTAGCAATTCTCTGGAAAATCCAATTAGAGCCTGGCAAGGCCATAAATTAGACGCTAAAAATTTTTATTGTCTTTCGGGTTCTTTTAATATTCATTTTATAAAAATTGATAATTGGGAGAATCCTTCGAAAGATTTAATTATTGAGACTGTTTTCGTTTCTGAACATGAAAGTAAAATTGTTCATATACCTGCGGGGTATGCAAATGCAATAGAATCTCTTGAAGAAAGTTCAAAACTAATATCCTTTTCTACATTGCCATTAGCAAATGTAAGTAATGATGATGTTCGTTATCCATCAGATTATTGGCTTTTCAAATAATGAAAGATAAGAGGATTCATTTGTCATTGTCTCAAGAAAGTGGTTATGAGCAAGAATATATTCAGAGAGCCCTAAAATCAAATTGGATTACTTCTGGAGGTCCAAATGTAGATGATTTTGAAAACAAACTTCAAGATTGGTTTAAAAATGAAAATTTTGTTACAGCATTAAATTCTGGAACGTCAGCCATACATTTGGCATTAATTTTATCAGGTGTTAGAGCTGGTGATGAAGTGATTTGTCAAAGTATGACTTTTTCTGCATCTGCAAATCCAATTTTGTATCAAAATGCAACTCCGATATTTGTTGATAGTGAGCTAGATACTTGGAATATTTGTCCCAAAAATCTGGAAATTGCAATAAAAGACCGAATTAAAAACGGTAAAAAGCCAAAAGCAATTGTAGCAGTTCACTTATATGGAATGCCCTATAAAGTTGATGAAATACATGCAATTGCAGATGAGTATGAAATACCAATTATTGAAGACAGCGCAGAGGCCTTAGGAAGTACTTACAAAGGAAAAAAATGTGGCAGTTTTGGCTCTTTTGGAGTTTTGTCGTTTAATGGAAATAAAATTATTACCTCTTCAAGTGGAGGAGCATTAGTAGTAAATTCAAAAGAAAAAAAAGAGAAAGCTATTTTTTATGCGACCCAATCTAAGGATAAAGCGGTTCATTATCAGCATAGTGAAGTGGGGTATAATTATAGAATGAGCAACATTTGTGCTGGTATTGGTCTCGGACAGATGAAAATTTTAGAACATAACATTAACATAAGAAGAGACAATCACTTGTTTTACAAAGAGATTTTTAAGGAAATTAAAAATGCAGAACTCTTTGATAATCCAAATGCAGATTTCGCATCTAATTATTGGTTAAATACGGTATTGTTAAAAACAAAACAAGAAAGGGAAAGTCTGAGACATGCTTTTGATGAAGTAAACATAGAAAGCCGTCCATTGTGGAAACCAATGCATTTACAGCCAGTTTTTCAAAATTATCCTTATTATGGAAACGGAACAGCAGAAAAATTATTTGAAAATGGGTTGTGTTTGCCGTCAGGCTCGAATCTAAGAAATCAAGATAAAAGCAGAATTAAAGAGGTTGTTATTGATTTCTTTAATAAATTATTATAAGATTTATTTTTTAAAGTGAAAATCGAGAAAACATATATCAAAGACTTACTGATTGTAGAACCAACCGTTTTTGGAGACGAAAGAGGTTATTTTTTTGAGTCATACAGTAAGGTAAAATTTGAAGATTTAGGAATTAATATTGAATTTGTTCAGGATAATCAGTCATTTTCGAAGAAAGGGACTTTAAGAGGTTTGCATTATCAAAACCCTCCTTTTGCGCAGACAAAATTAATCCGTGTATTAGAAGGAGAAATTATTGATGTTGCCGTAGATTTGAGAAAAGATTCTCCTACTTATGGGAAGGCATTTAGTATTTTATTATCAGCTGAGAATAAAAAACAATTATTAGTGCCACAAGGATTTGCGCACGGATTTTCTGTTATTAGTGAAACAGCTTCGGTAATATATAAGTGCGATCAATTTTACAACAAAACTTCAGAAGGAGGGATTAAATATGATGATCCATCTTTAAACATTGATTGGGGAATGAACCTAGATGAGGCAATTGTTTCGGAAAAAGATCAAATTTTACCTTTTATTAAAAACTGTAATAGCTTATTTTAATGAAGAAAATTCTAGTAACAGGTGCAACAGGACAGCTAGGATCTGAATTTTTAGTTTTGGCATCTACTTATACCCATTATGAATGGACGTTTGCTGATCGTGCCGAAATTACATTAGATAACTTAGAATTGCTACAGTCTCAATTAGAAAAAAATAATCCTGATATAATATTTAATTGTGGAGCTTATACTGCTGTAGATAAGGCAGAATCAGAACAAAAATTGGCTTTTGAAGTGAATCACTTAGCAGTAGAATTAATAGCGAAATATTCTGCAAAAAAAAATGTAAAGTTAATTCATGTTTCAACAGATTATGTTTTCGATGGTAAATCTTCAATTGCTTTGAATGAAGAAGCAGAGACTAATCCGATAAATGTGTATGGTGAAAGCAAGCTGGCTGGTGAAATAGCATGTTTAAAGGAAAATCCTGAGTCGATTATTATTAGAACTTCTTGGGTTTATAGTAAGTTTGGGAATAATTTTGTCAAAACGATGCAACGATTGATGCAAGAAAGAGATGAAATTAACGTGGTGAATGACCAAGTGGGTTCACCAACCTATGCAGCAGATTTAGGACAGGCAATGATTGATATTGTTGAATCTTCAAAATGGATTCCTGGAATTTATAATTATTCAAACGAAGGAGAGATCAGTTGGTATGAGTTTGCTCTGAGTATTAAAGAATTTGGAGTTTATAACTGTAAAGTGGGGGGAATTCCGTCGTCATCTTATCCAACTCCAGCAAAACGACCAAGTTTTTCATTGCTGGATAAATCTAAAATAAAATCTGTTTATAATGTAAAAGTCCCTTATTATAAAGAAAGTTTAAAGAAGTTATTTATATAAAGCGAAGGTTTTAGATCTCTAAATTAAAAATAAACTTTTATGAAAGGAATTATATTAGCTGGAGGTTCCGGCACGAGATTACATCCATTGACATTAGCTGTAAGTAAACAGTTAATGCCGGTCTATGATAAACCAATGATTTATTATCCGTTATCAACTTTAATGATGACTGGAATAAACGAGATCTTAATCATATCAACGCCCCACGATCTGCCACATTTTAGAAAACTTTTAGGTGATGGAAGTACAATTGGTTGCAAGTTTAGTTATGCAGAACAACCAAATCCAAATGGTTTGGCACAAGCTTTTGTAATAGGTGAAGAATTTATTGGTAATGATAAGGTGGCTCTCGTTTTAGGAGATAATATTTTTTTTGGAACAAACATGCAACAATTATTAAAAGATAATGCTGATCCAAACGGAGGAGTTGTTTTTGCTTATCACGTTGCTGATCCAGAAAGATATGGGGTGGTAGAATTTGATGAAAATAAAAATGCTATTTCTATCGAGGAAAAACCATTAGAACCAAAATCTAATTATGCTGTTCCAGGTCTTTATTTTTATGATAATTCAGTTGTAGAAATTGCTAAAAATATAAAACCAAGTGCTCGTGGAGAATATGAAATTACAGATGTCAATAAAGTTTATCTAGAAAAAGGTAATTTAAAAGTTGGAATGTTAAGTAGAGGAACTGCTTGGTTGGATACAGGAACTTTTAATAGCTTAATGCAAGCAGGGCAATTTGTACAAGTTTTAGAAGAAAGACAAGGTTTAAAAGTAGGGTGTATTGAAGAAATTGCTTGGAGACAAGGTTTTATTGATGATGCTAGACTTGAGGAGTTGGCTCAGCCATTACTTAAATCCGGTTATGGGACTTATTTGCTAGAATTTTTAAAACAAAAGAAAAGAGGTGTTAAAATTTAATTTGTTATTCCAAGTAACTATTTAAAACCTTTAATTTGTATTTTTGTAGAAAGTTCAAATTTTACTGACTTAAAAAAACCTAAATTGAATACAGAAAAACCAAATAATATAACTTCTTTGTTGTATAAATCCATTTCTCCAAGAAATCTTAGGGCAAATATCAATAATCTTAGCTATTTGCCTAGATGGATAATTGTTGCTATTGATGTAATGGTTCTGTTTTTTTCGTTTTCTTTCACTTATTTGCTTTTTGATGGAACGGCAATAGGATACATAATAACATCGCACGATTTTTATTTTGTAGCTAGTTTGATAACGGTTAATATATTTTTCTTTTGGCTTTTTAGAACCTATTCAGGAATTATTAGGCATTCATCTTATATTGATGCAATAAAACTGCTATTTTCTCAAATGTCAGTTTTGGTATTCTTTCTGTTTGTTAATTTAGTATTTGAATTATATACAGGACATAAAGCCTTTTTAAATACGGCTCTTTTTATCAACTTAGTTTTGTCGTTTTGTGGATTGTTTTTATATCGCGTTATCGTAAAACAAACTTTTGAAATGTACTTTTCAGAAAAAGCAACAACTAAATTGGTGCGAACAGTTATTTATGGGACAGATGCAAACGCAATTTCAGTAGCCAATGCTTTAAAATTTGAAACGCCTTCTCGATTTAAAATTGTTGGATTTGTAGATAAAAACAATCAGAATGCGTCTAAGCGTATGCTGGATCTACCTATCTTAATTTTAAGAAAAAAGCTTCCAGCATTAATGAGATCTGTTGCTGCTGAGGGGGTTATTATCGCAGATAAAAGTTTAACGAAAGACGAGCAACTTATTATTGTTGATCAATGTTTAGAATTTAATTATCGAGTATACACGGTTCCGTTGATTTCTGATTGGGAAAATCAAAAAGAGATTTCTCAGAAAGTAAAAAATATTCAGATTGAAGATTTATTGGAAAGAAAACCTATAGTTCTAGACAGTAAGTCAATTTCAAAACAATTAAAAGATAAAACAATCCTTATAAGTGGAGCAGCGGGATCAATTGGAAGTGAAATAGTAAGACAGGTCTTAAATTTTAATCCAAAAAGAGTTATCGTTGTGGATCATGCCGAAACACCTTTACATAATTTATGTTTAGAAACGCAAGGGATGAATGTCGATACTAAAATTGTAGCTGTGATTGCCGATGTAAGAAGCAAAAAAGCATTAGAGAAAGTTTTTAAAAGCTATACTCCTCATGTTGTTTTTCATGCGGCTGCTTATAAACACGTCCCTTTGATGGAAGAAAACCCTTCTCAGGCGATTCAAACCAACATTAAGGGAACAAAAAATCTTGCGGATTTAGCTTGTAAATATCGTGTTAAGAAATTTGTAATGGTTTCTACTGATAAAGCTGTGAACCCAAGTAATGTAATGGGAGCAAGTAAACGTATTGCAGAAAAATATGTACAGTCTTTATTCTTAAAAAATCAAAGAGAAAATGTTGAAGGTGGCACCAAATTCATTACTACTCGTTTTGGAAATGTTTTAGGATCAAACGGATCTGTGGTTCCTTTGTTTACTAAGCAAATTGCTGAAGGAGGTCCAGTTACTATCACGCATCAAGACATTATACGTTACTTTATGACAATTCCAGAAGCTTGTCAGTTAGTGTTAGAAGCTGGAGCTATGGGTAATGGTGGTGAGATTTATATCTTTGATATGGGTAAACCAGTTAGAATTATTGATTTAGCACGAAAAATGATTAAACTAGCGGGTTTCATACCTGATAAAGAAATCAAGATTAAAATTGTAGGTTTAAGACCTGGAGAAAAGCTTTATGAAGAATTATTAAATGATACTTCTAAAACGCTACCGACGTATCATAATAAGATTATGATAGCGCAAGAAATTCAAGATGAATATGAAACTCTTCATAATGATGTTGATGAACTAATTGGAATAGCTGATTTTTACGAAAACGATGATATTGTTGCCAAGATGAAAAAGATTGTTCCTGAATTCAAAAGCATGAATTCTACTTTTGAAGTCTTAGACAAGTAATATACTTAAATATACAAATCAAGTATAAGCAAAAGGTGTTTTTTAAAAACACCTTTTGCTATTTTTAAATAAATTCTAAAATGTTAAAAATCTTGTTAATTTTTACGAATGCAAGATTTTTAAAGTTTTTTTTAAATGGATTCTAAAAATACGAACGATTGGTTGTTTGAAATAACACCAAAGAATAAATTTTTCTCGCTGAATTTTAAAGAAATTTGGCAGTATAGGGATTTATTAATGCTTTTTGTAAAAAGAGATATCATCACAGTTTATAAGCAAACTGTTTTAGGTCCTTTGTGGTATTTAATTCAACCTTTATTTACATCAATTACTTTTACTATTATATTTAATAACGTTGCAGGTATTAAGACAGGAACAATTCCGCCGTTCTTATTTAATCTAGCAGGAATTATGGTGTGGAATTATTTTACAGCTTGTTTAAATGGAACTTCTGATACTTTTAAATCAAATGCCAATATATTCGGAAAAGTCTATTTTCCGAGAATCATAACCCCATTATCTATTGTCATTTCAAATTTGGTCAAATTTGGAATTCAGTTTTGCATCTTTATCGTTTTTTACATTTTCTTTTATTGGCAAGGGGCAGATTTGAGCCTAAATCTATCAATATTATTTTTTCCAGTTCTAATTGCATTTATGGGGATTTTAGGACTTGGACTAGGAATGATGATTTCATCGATGGTTACAAAATATAGGGATTTAAACAATTTAGTGGGCTTTGGTGTACAATTATTAATGTATATATCAGCAGTAATGTATCCAATGGAATTGATAAAAGAGAAACTCCCAAAATTTGGTTGGCTAGTACAATACAATCCATTGGCTTATGTGATAGAAACTTCACGTTATATGCTTTTAAATATTGGCAGTTTATCAGCTTTAGGCTTAGCATATACAATAGTAGTGACAATTGCTGTTTTCTTCACTGGATTGCTAGTTTTTAATAGAACAGAGAAAAGTTTCATAGATACTGTATAATGAAAGATATTATATTAAGAGCTGAAAATATTTCTAAGCAGTACCGTCTAGGACAAGTTGGAACGGGAACCTTAAGTCATGATATAAACAGATGGTGGCATAAAATTCGGGGAAAACAGGATCCGTATTTAAAAATTGGAGATACAAATGATCGTTCGACTAAAGGAACTTCAGATTATGTATGGGCATTAAAGGATATCAATTTTGAAGTCGAAAGAGGAGAGGTTTTAGGAATTATAGGGAAGAATGGAGCGGGAAAATCAACACTTTTGAAAATCCTTTCAAAAGTTACAGCTCCCACGACAGGAAGTATCAAATCTAAAGGACGTATTGCCTCATTATTAGAAGTGGGAACCGGTTTTAATGGTGAAATGACTGGACGAGAAAATATATTTCTAAATGGAGCTATTCTTGGAATGACCAAAAAAGAAATCACTTCTAAATTGGATGAAATTATCGAATTCTCAGGATGCGAACGTTATATAGACACGCCTGTAAAAAGATATAGTTCTGGAATGACAGTTCGATTAGCATTTGCAGTTGCTGCTTTTTTGGAGCCTGAAATTTTAGTTGTAGATGAGGTTTTGGCCGTTGGAGACGCAGAATTTCAGAAAAAAGCTATTGGTAAGATGCAGGATATTTCGAAGGGTGAAGGGAGAACTGTTTTATTTGTGAGTCATAATATGCCGGCGGTTAGAAGTCTTTGTACTAGAGGTCTGATTCTAGAGAATGGAAAAACTGTATTTCAAGGAAATATTAATGAGTCGGTAGATTATTATTTAAATAATAACTTAGTACTGGAGAAATTTTATCTTAACAAAAGAGAGCCTAAAGAAAATAGTATCAAAAGTGTTAGGATTCTCGGAGCTAACGAATATTTACATCATAGTGAAATTATCAAAATTGAAATACTGCTTAATAATCATATTCAAAATATTAATGTGGGGATTGCGGTGCTAAACTCCGATAAAGTTAAAATATTTACTACGATTTATTTAATGTCTTCCAAATCTGATATTGTTTTTTGTGAAATTCCTGCCAAAACACTATTAAAAGGAATGTTCAGTTTAGATGTTGCAGTATTTGAAGATTCAAGAGTTTTTGAATACGTAACTGATATCTGTAATTTTCAAATAGAAGACTTAGATAACGATTATAAAATATATAATGGAAGTATTGGTGACATAAAAATTGATTGTAAATGGTACGGAAATTAATTAATAAGTTATATAAAAAAAATGATTCAATATCATTAGACAAGACTGTCAAAGTTTATCCCAACGTTATTTTGGAAACAAATTATGGCGGATCAATTGTAATTGGTAAACATAGTGAATTACTTTATGGTGTAATTTTAATGACGTATGGAGGAAACATAAAAGTTGGTAATTTTTGTTCTATAAATCCTTATTCAATCCTATATGGACACGGTAATTTAACCATAGGGGACAATGTATTAATTGCAGGACATGTCATGATAATTCCTGCAAATCATCGATTTGATGATTTAAACATCCCTATAAATAAGCAAGGAGAAAACAGAAAAGGAATCGTAATTAATAATAATGTTTGGATTGGTGCTGGTTGTCGAATTCTAGATGGAGTAATTATCGGGGAAGGAGCTATAATTGCCGCAGGTTCCGTTGTTACAAAAAATGTATTGGAAAATACAATAGTTGGTGGAGTACCAGCCAAATTAATTAAAATTAGAACGTAGTACTAAGATGAAATTTAAAAAACTACGAAGAATATACCGTACTTTATTTCCTGTAAAATTTTCAGAGGAACAAAAATTTATTAATAAATTAAAAGCAAGCAGTTTAATAAAAGAGTTTAAACAATTTAATTCTTTATTTGTGCTGAAGTTCTATAATGATGAACTTATTTATCTTAGAGACCAAAGCCATAGTGATTATGCTGTTTTTAATCAAATGTTTATTTTAGAAGAGTACAAAACAGTTTCCTCAATTCTAAAGCTTAATATCGAATTTAATTCAAAAGAAAGTGTTTTAATTGATGCAGGGGCAAATGTAGGATTTGCAACTATTTATTTAAATCAAAATTTATCTTTTAATAAAATTTTTTGTATTGAACCATCTAAAGAAAATTTTAAAATTTTAAAAAAAAATACAGCAGCTTTAAATTCAAAACACATATTATTTTTAATAAATAAAGCTCTTTCTGGTTCTGAAAATGTGTGTTTTACTATAGAGAACGATTTTAGAGATGGAAAAGATTGGTCAATTACTACAAAGGAAAGTGATTCTGGAGATATTAAAGGAATTACACTCAATGAAATAGTAAAGAAAAATAACTTACAAGAAATAACTTTATTAAAAATAGATATCGAAGGTGCTGAAAGATTTGTCTTCGAAAGTTCTTCGGATTTATCATTTTTAGATATCACAAAAGTGATTGTCATTGAAATTCACGATGAGTTTAATATTAGAGCGAATATTTATAGTATACTAGAACAAAAACAATTTATATTAATAGAATCTGGTGAAACAACCATTGGTATAAATAAAAAACACCTCAAATTTTAAAAAATAAAATGTCTCCAAAATTAAGCGTAATAATTCCTTGTTACAATTCGGAAGCTACTCTAGAATTAACTTTAAATTCGGTACTGAATCAGAATTTTGAAGAATGGGAAGCGATAATTGTGAACGATGGTTCAACTGATAGAACAGAAGAAATCGCAATAAAATGGACTTTAAAAGATCAACGTTTTAAATATTTTGCAAAAAAAAATGAAGGTTTAGGTAAGACAAGAAATTTTGGAATTGAAAAAGCACAGGGATTTTATATTCTCCCGTTGGATTCTGATAATCTTGTTGATGAAAATTTTGTGAGACGAGCTATTGCTGTTTTTGAAAAAGATTCTACTATTGGTGTGGTTCATGGATATGCAGAATATTTTGGAGAGAAAGAAGGCTTATGGAAAATAGATGATTTTGATTTAGCGAAAATATTAATTGATAATTATATTGATGCGTGTGCTATTTTCAAAAAGGAATTATGGGCAAAAGTAGGAGGCTATGATCAAAATATGCCGTATCAAGGTCATGAAGATTGGGAGTTTTGGATTTCCTTAAGTGGCGAAGGAACAGTTTTTTATAATCTTCATGAGGTTACTTTCAAATATTTTGTTTCTAAAAATTCAATGATTCATTCATTTACTAATGCGATGTTTTATTTAAATCGTGATTACATAGTAAAAAAACATAGTAGATTATATTACAATGAATATATGAAAATCACCTTAGCACGGTCTAAAGAATTCAAAATACTAAATAGTAAGTTTTTTATTCTATCATTTAAATTGCATAATGCTTTTGATTTTTTTAAGAAAAATTATAGAAAACCAACATTAATTGTAAATAAAATCAAGCGAAAATTGTTTGTTTTCGATTTTTTTTTCTGATTTGGTTTTATTATTAAGACATAATAAAAACTTTGCCACTATATGCACTTCGTGTAAAATGGCCTATTTAAGTGAAAATAGTATTTTCAACGGTAAAAATATTATTTGTATTTAATAAATACGAAGTGTAGTTGAATAGTAAAAGTATAGATTTACTTCTCAGTGAATGTAAAGAGTGGGGGGTAATCGACAATATAGTTTGAGTTTTAAAAAATTGACATAAAGAAATAAGTATCGTGCTCGCAATAGTAATTCCATATTACAAGATTACTTTTTTTGAAAAAGTTCTAAAATCATTAGCTAATCAAACGGATAAACGTTTTAATGTCTACATTGGAAATGATGCAAGTCCTGAAAATCCTGAAGAGTTATTAGAAAAGTACAAAGGAAAATTTGATTTTGTCTATCATAAGTTCAATAATAATTTAGGGTCCATTTCTTTGGTTCGTCAGTGGGATAGATGCATCGAACTTATGAATGATGAAAAATGGTTGATGATTTTAGGCGATGATGATGAATTAAGTGAAGGAACTGTTGCGGCTTTTTATCAAAATTTAGATGCAATTGATAGAAATAAAAGTAATGTAGTAAGATTTTCTACACAAATTGTAGATAATATAAGAGGTAGAGTTTCTAAAGTTTTTACTCACCCAAAATTAGAAAAAGCATCTGATTCTTATTATCGTAAATTTTCACGTGAATCAAGAAGCTCTTTATCAGAGCATATTTTTAGAACAAAAATTTATAAAAAATATAAATTTAAAAATTATCCGCTAGCATGGTTTAGTGATGATTATGCTTGGTTAGAGTTTGCAGAAATTTTTCCAATCTATTCAATAAATGAAGCTTTAGTTTTCATAAATGTTTCTACAGAAAGTTTGACAGGTAATGTCAATAATTTAATTGAGAAAAATAATGCTGAGATTATGTTTTATAATGATTTAATTAATCATCATCAAAAAGATTTTAATAGTTTTCAACTCGGTAAAATTGTTTTGCAAACAGAAATAGCTCTAAGAGAATATCGCAAAATGACCTTTACAGAATGGGTAAAATTGTCAAAAATATATATCACTAATTTTTTAGTTTTCTCCTTTTTAAAACTGATTAGAAGATTCGTCATAAACTATTTTTAACTGATTTTTTTTCTAAATAACTTAAATTACAAACAATGGTTGCTAAAAGTAATGTAACAGTCATAATTCCGTGTTATAATGATGGGTTATATGTTATGGAAGCTTTAGATTCTATACTAAATCAAACTTTAAAAGCAGATAAAATTATAATTGTTGACGATGGTTCAGAGCGAGAAACAAGAAAGGTGCTTGAGAGTATTGACCATGAGAATGTAACAATTATTTATCAAGAGAATCAAGGGGTTTGTAAAACGAGAAATAATGCCATTCAGTTAGCAGAAACCGATTATATATTGAACCTTGATGCTGATGATTATTTTGAAGCTACGTTTATTGAAAAAGCTGTTGAAGTACTAAATAATAATACTAAAGTCGCCGCTGTTGGCTCTTGGGTAAAAATTCTAAAAAATAATGTTCTAGAGAAAGAAATAAAAAAACCATATGGAGGATCTGTAAAGGATTTTATTATTATAAACAATGGAATAGCAAGTTCTATGTTTAGAAGAAAATGTTGGGAAATGGTTTCCGGTTATGATGCTGAAATGCAGAATGGTTATGAAGATTGGGAGTTTTGGATTTCAATTTTAAAGCATAATTATGAAATGGTAATTCTTCAAGAGCCTTTATATACGTATAGACAAAAGATGCAATCGAGGAACAAAAGTGCTTTAAACAAATATGATTATGATTTAAGAAAATATATTTTTGTAAAACATAAAGAATTGTATAAAGAGCATTTTGAATATTATTCTCTAGAATTATTAAGAAAAAATTCGATTTTTAGTAGAAATCAAAATAAAGCAAAAGAAACAATAGATTATAGAATCGGAAATTTAATTTTACGCCCCATAAGATTTCTAAAACGAATAATAAAAAAATGAATGCATTAGTTTCTATAATTGTTCCATGCTATAATCAAGCTCATTTCTTAAAAGATTCATTACAATCTGTTTTAGATCAAACGTATTCAAATTGGGAATGTATTGTAGTAAACGACGGTAGTCCTGATAATGTTTCAGAAGTTGTTGAGCTGTGGAGAAATAAGGATCTTAGATTTAAATATTTAGAAAAGAAAAATGGTGGATTAAGTAGCGCAAGAAATTTTGGAATAGAACATTCAAAAGGCAGTTATATTTTGCCTTTAGATGCAGACGATATTTTTCATAATGATTACATAACTAGAGCAGTTTCAGAATTAGAAAATGATAAATCTCTAGCTATTGTTTCGTGCTATAGCGAGTTTTTTATAAAGAAAAAAGAAAACGTAATTTTTCAACTGAAACCAATAGGGGATAGTTGTGAATATTTGTTATATGCAAATCAGTTAATAGCCTCTTCTTTATATCGCAAGCAATTTTGGGAAGAAGTAGGCGGGTATGATGAAAGCATGAAAAAGGGATTTGAAGATTGGGAATTTTGGATTGCAATAACTAAGAAGGGTTGGAAATATAAAATAATCCCTGAGTTTCTGTTTTATTATCGAAAGGCAAAAAAATCAATGCTTGTTGATACCGTTTCAAATTATGATATTACTATTAAAGAATATATTTTTAAAAAACATAAAGAGTGTTACATTGCAGATTTTGAAAATTGTATGACAGTTCTTTTTTATGGTCAAAATACAATTAGTACGAGCCAGAGAAAAATTAAAAATTCTTTAGAATATAAAATTGCAAAGATAATTTGTAAACCTTACAGGATATTTCAAAAATTATGGTCTCAAAAGTAAACGTAAGATGATTTCGGTTGTTATTCGAACTAAAAATCAATCAGAAGCATTAGCTTTTTTATTGAAAAACTTAACTGAAAGATATTCTGAAGATATTGGAGAAATTATCGTTGTTGATAATATGTCTTTAGATAATAGTAGAGAAATAGCCGAAAATTTTAAAGCTCGTTTTGTTACTATAGAAAAGTTTAGCTATGGCGGGAGTGCCAATGTATGTGCCAGAGAAGCTCAATATCCAATTGTTGTTATTTTTAGTGCACATTCTTATCCAATTAGCCATGATTTTTTTAAGCAGATTAAATTGAGATTTGAAAGTAATCCTAATCTAGCAGGTCTAAGGTGTCTTCATAGTAGTAATGATTATAAAAATTTCATCAATAAAATTCCAGCAAAAATGGACCCTAATAAATCTGGGTTGATTTTTTCAGGTTCTGCATTTAGTAAAAGAGTTTGGGAAAAATATCCATTTAGAGAAGATGTAGCTACTTTTGAGGATAAGGAATGGACTAAAAGAGTTTTGGAAAAAGATTATGATATCGAATTTTCTCCGTCAATTTTTCATTACGAAATAAAGCGAACGCGCAAGCAACAGCTTTTTAGATTTAAAAATGATATGGTTGGGAATTATCAATTATGGCATACAGACTTCACGTTTGAAAATGCATTTAGAGGATTAATGGTTAGCATTTACAATTTAATAAAAAGTTTTTTTGTAGATTTTTATTATATAATTTATCGTTTTATTTATTTAATAAAATTTGTGATAAAGAAGCCTAAGAAATTTTAAAATACTATAGCATATAATAAGATAGAAAAAATATTAAAGAATGAAATATTTTATAGTTAGACACCTGAAATAATATTCATTTAATATGAACCTGCAAAAATATTTAATGAAAAATATTCTTATTCTAGATTTTATAAGTGTTATTATAGGAATATATTATTTATGCATTTTCTTTATCGAAAGGTTTTGTATGTATGAAACCGTTAAAGAATAATTAGATTATGATTACACTAGTTTTAACCAACCGCAATCGCAATCTGCACATAGTAAAAAAGTGCTTAGATTCTTTAGAACAACAAACTGAAAAGGATTTTAAATTATTTTTTGTGGATTATGGTTCGGACGAAGAATATTTTTTAGAATTAGAAAAATTAATATTTGAATATTCTAAAATCCTATTTATCAAATGTAGTGTTTCGGGTCAGTTATGGAACAAATCCCGAGCAATCAACATTGCTTTGAAAAAATGCACAACAGACTTTTTCTTTGTTGGAGATATTGATATGCTTTTTCATACCGATTTTGTTAGGAAGCTTTATAAGCTTAAAAAAGAAAAAAGTGTCATCTATTTTCAAGTTGGTTTTTTAAATGAAGAAGAAACAAAACTAGATAAAGACTTTTTTAATTCTAATGTTAGTTTTGTTTCACAGAAAGAGGCTACAGGAATGACATTGTATCCAGCAAAATTATTAAGAGAAATTAATGGATATGATGAGTTCTATCATGGATGGGGAGCCGAAGATACAGATGTACATATTAGATTGCAGAATTCTGGAATTGAAGTGGAATTTTACAACCATGAGACTCTTTTGAAACATCAGTGGCATCCTAAAAATTATAGATCTAAAAATAGTGCACAACCATTTCACTTTAATTTAGAGAAAGTAAATCACTCTTATATCTCATTTTCTCAAATTACCAAAAGAACTTTAGTCAATGTAAATATTGATTGGGGAGTAATGCCCGACGAAAGTCACTACTTGAAACTGCTTCAAGATCCCGATTTTATTATAGAAATTTTGCCAGAAAAGGCCAAAATCGATGGATTTATTTCTCAGATGAGTAATTTTAAAAATAAAATTATTTCTTTTGTCATTAAAGATCCCATTCCCTCAAATAAAATTAAACAAGAAGTAAAAAAAGTTTTTGGGAAGAAATCTTTGGAATTTTTATCACTTGAAAAAGTAAATGATATGATTTTGCAAGAAATTGTTATTCACTATAGAAATTTACCGTACAAATATTTTTTTGACCAGAAAAAAAAGGAAATTCAGCTTAAAATTTATTTTCCGTAATGAGAATTTTAATGGTTTCTATTCCTTCTATCCACTTTTTTAGGTGGGTAAGTCAACTTCAGGATTCAGGCTATGAAGTTTATTGGTTTGATATTACAGGAATGAGCAAACATTCTGATAGAATAAACTGGGTATCGCAGCAAACAAATTGGAAAATGAAATGGGATTTTTTAGGAAGAACATTTCTAAAAGTTAAATTTCCTGTGGTATATAAGAGTATTCAGAAAATAAATGAAAAGGACGTTGCAAAGGAGTTTGAAAAATATTTATTTCAAGTTCAGCCAGATATTGTACATAGCTTTGCATTACAATTATCTTGTCTTCCTATATTAAATGTAATGAACGAGAATCCTAAAATAAAGTGGGCGTTCTCTTCATGGGGCAGCGATATTTTTTATTCTAAACAGATTGGCATTAATGATAATGATTTAAGAAAATGTTTTAAAAGAATAGATTATTTAATTACAGATTGTACACGAGATTTTAATATTGCAACCGAAAAAGGTTTTAGAAAGATTTTTTTGGGCGTTTTTCCTGGAAATGGAGGGGTTGATTTTTTTACAGCCAAAATATCGCCTGTTGAAGAAAGAAAGATTATTTTAATTAAAGGATACAACGATAAAATTGGAAGAGGATTAAATATTGTAAAAGCATTAGATCAAGAACTGATAGCATTGTTAAAAGAATATGAAGTAATTATTTTTGGTGCAGACGAACTTATTAAAAAATATATTGAAGAAAATAGCAATTTTAAAAAATTAAAATTTACCATATATCTGAAAAAAGACTTTATTCCTAACGCTGATTTAATAAGTTTAATGGGTAAATCTTTAATTTATGTTGCGAACAGTCTTTCTGATGGAATTCCCAATTCATTAATCGAAGCAATGGGAATGGGAGCTTTTCCTATTCAGTCTAATCCCGGAAAAGTAACAGAAGAGATTATTGAACATGGAAGAAACGGATTTTTGATTGATGATCCAGAAAATTTGTATGAAATCAAAAAATCAATTATTGCTGTTTTAAAGAATGAAAAAATGATTAAAGATGCCTTAAAGTACAATAAAGAAAATGTTAGAGATAAATATAATAGGCAAAAAGTTAAAAAACAGATTTTAAATTTATATGAAGAAATTGCTTGTTAGAATAATAAAAAAAATTAAAAAATCCTTCACGAAACAAAACAAGATTTTTCAAAATAGATCGCAAAAAATTTCACAATTAAGAGAACAGAAAAAATCAGATGTGGAGAGGTGGGAGTGTAATGAGCAGCTTTTTGAAGACTGGAATGAAAGAACAAAAATTTTAGGAGATTATATTCATTCGCATAGTCGGATAATTGAATTCGGTGCTGGAAATATGTTTTTGAAAGATTATTTAAAAAATTATGAAATATATACACCTTCAGATGTTGTAAAGAGATTTGAAGAAACGGTTGTATGCGATCTCAATGAAACATTAACAATAAATTTATTAGATTACAATACTGTTGTATTTAGCGGTGTTCTAGAATATGTTTATGATGTTGATAAAGTTTTTGCACAATTTAATACTGAGATAAAACAAATTGTAATGTCTTATTGTTGTTCAGATATTGTAAAATTGACAAGAGAAAAAAATGGCTGGTTAAGTGATTACACATATGCACAATTAGTACAAATATTCGAAAAATATAATTACAAAATTGAAGATTATAAAGAATGGAGGCAACAGTCTATTTTTAATCTTATAAAAAAGCCATAATTAAAAAATAATGAAATCTATTAAAATTTTTAAAGCTTCTTCATTTGCATATACACCCTTTAATAATTTTGTCGAAGGAGATTTAGATTTTCTATTAACAAATAACATAGTTATTGTAGACAATGTTAATGACGCTGACATTATAATTTCGCAGAACTATAAGCATTTAAAAAAATACTTTTGGAGGTTTTTGCAGAAGAAAAAATTTTTAGTTTGGACTCATGAACCAAGGTTTGATACTTCTTTTAAAAAACTAAAAAAAAAATGTTTTGGACTAATAAATATTCACTTTATGAATGTTTATACTCGTGATGTCTTTGTATCAAATTTATCTTTCATTGCAGAAGTGATAGATAAAAAAATTGAACCAATATCAGTTATAGATTTTAAAAAAAATAAAAAAATCGTTGCTGTTATGTCTTTTTATAATGGATTAAAGGCACCAAAGTTAATCAAGAACGGAACTAACATTGATTTAATTTCCTTAAGATCTCAAATTGCTATTGCAGGAAGCAAATGCTCAATAATTGATGTTTATGGAAAAGGATGGCCTGATGGAATTTCCAAAAAAGATTCAAGAGCAGGTAACTGGACAGAAGAAAAAAAAAAGATCTTAGATTCTTATCAATATAATTTGTGCTTTGAAAATACAATTGCATACAACTATATGACAGAGAAAATTTGGAATAGTATTGAAAGTTATTGTTTGCCAATCTATTATGGGAAAGGGACAAATGTTTATGAAATTTTTCCAAAAAATAGTTTTATAGATTATTCTAATTTTAAAGAGCCTAAAGAATTATTTAATTTTGTTCAAGAAATGACAGAAAGCGAATATGTCATCAGATTAAATAAATGTATTGATACATATAATACTATAAGTTCTAATAAAAAAGAAATTGCAAAAAAAGAAAGGGCAAAAATGTTAACAAAAATAGTTGAAAAATTAGAGTATATTTCAGTTTAAGGGAAAACACTTTTTTATGTTTTTTAAATTAATACCAGGCAAAGAAAAAAAATGATAAATCAATATAGAGAAGCATATAAAAAATTAAATTCTTCCTACAGAAAAGATGAACTTATATATCCCTTAACAAATAGGGGTTTTTTTTCTGAAATTAATAATCTTGCTCTCGCTGTTTTATATTGTATTGAAAATAAAATTTGTTTAAAAATTTATAGTAAAAATTGGGTTGGAGGAAGATGGAATGAATATTTTAACCCATTATTTACAGAATACAATGGTATTGTCCCATTGCCTGCTGATTTATTTGTAAAAAGGAGAAAGGATTCTTTTTATATATTTTATCATAAATATTTAATGAATAGAAAAATGATTCAAGGTGAAATTTGGAATCAAATGAGTAGCAAACCATTTTTCGAAAAGCATTTTGACTATCCAGAATTAGGTATAAAAGGAGGTATTTTTGAAGCAAAAAAGCAAATATTAAATCTAATTTTAGATTATAATAAGAAAACCGCCCAAGAAGTTTTTTCAATAAATAATATAGATCTTGATTTTGTGAAAACCAGTTGCGGAATTCATGTTAGAAGAGGCGATAAGATTAGAGGGAAAAGTAAAGAAGCAGATTTATTCGAAATTGAATCTTATGTAAATAAAATTTTAGAGGTTAATTCAGATATAAAAAAAATTACCATTTGCACAGATGATTATGGAGTCATAAAGGATTTTAAAGAAAAATACCCTGAATTTAGTTATTTAAGCCTTTGTGAACCCAATAGAATAGGGTATTTTCAAAAAGAGTATAACAAAATAGAAAGCGAGGTCAAAAAAAGAGCTGAAGTAATAAACGTTCTAAAAGATGCGAACTTACTTATCAATTCAAAAATGTTTGTAGGCACATATTCTAGTAACATAGCTCGCTTTGTAGCATTAATGAGAGATGACAAAAATTGTTATAGTTTAGATATCGATTGGACTCCTTCTTAAAAGTTAAAAGTTTAGCTTTTTTTGTTTTAAAAATTATACCAACTCCTAATAATAACTAGATAAAATGAAAAAAACAGCAATAATTCCATTACGTAAAAATTCTAAAGGAATTCCAGGGAAAAATAAAAAAAAGATGCTTGGGCGCCCGCTTTTCTCATGGGTTTTAGCAGAGGCTGTTTTTTCAAAATTGGATGAAGTTTATGTTTTCACAGACGATCAGGATATTATAGATTATATTAAGAAAGAATATTCATGGAGCTCAAAAGTAAAAACACTTTTAAGAAACGATGAAAATGCTTCTGATACAGCATCAACTGAAAGTGCAATGTTAGAATTTGCCGAAATTGTAAAATATGACTTTGATTTGTTGTGTTTATTGCAGGCAACTTCTCCAATGACAAGGGCGAAAGATATAAATTTAGCTTTAAACGAAATTCTTATCAATAAAAAAAAATCGGCCTTGACTGTTGTCAATACCCACCGTTTTATCTGGAATTCAGATGGAACTCCAAGTAATTATGATATTTTTAAAAGACCAAGGCGTCAAGATTTCGATGGATTATTGATTGAAAACGGAGCTATTTATGTTACTACAAAAGAATCTTTTCTAAGTTCAAAAAACAGAATAAGTGGTTCAATTGGGTTGGTAAAAATGGAAGAAGAATCTCTGGTAGAAATTGATAGTCTTTCCGATTGGGATATTATTGAAAAGTTATTGGCAGATCGCCAAAAAAAGAAAAAAGTACATCAAAGAATTGATTATCTAGTTTTAGACGTCGACGGTGTTTTTACCGACGGATGCGTATATTATGATGCCGAAGGAGAAATGGCTAAAAAATTTGACATGCGCGACGGAATGGGCTTGGAAATTTTAAGACAAAATAATGTTGAGGTCGTTGTCATGACTTCAGAAAATTCTGAGTTAGTTGCACAGAGAATGAAGAAATTGCAGATCAAATATACTTTTTTAGGAATAAAAGATAAATTTTCTTTTTTAACGCATTTTCTTTCGGAGAGAAATAGTAGTTTTGGCGCCGTTTCCTATGTGGGCGATGATGTAAATGACTTGGCAAATATTTGTAGTGTCGGATGGTCTTTTACACCCGCTGACGCAATAGATGTTGTAAAAGCAAATGCTGATTATGTATTGACTCATAAGTCTGGAGCTGGTGCAATAAGAGAAACTTGTGAAATTTTATTAAAGTATAATAAACGTTATGAAGGAATTTAAGAAACCTTACGTGATTGCAGAAATTGGATGTAATCACAAAGGTGAAATGGAAATAGCAAAAGAGTTAATTAAAATAGCTAAAATCTTCGGAAACGCAGATGCTGTTAAATTCCAAAAACGTAACAATAAAGAGCTTCTAACGGAAGAACAATATCATGCCCCACACCCAAATGCTTCTAATTCTTATGGAGAAACTTATGGGGCGCATAGAGAGTTTTTAGAGTTTGATGTTGAACAACATAGAGAACTAAAAGCATATTGTGACGAAATCGGAATCACATATTCTACTTCTGTTTGGGACACCACCTCGGCAAAAGAAATTGCTTCGTTAAATCCAGATTTTATTAAAATTCCGTCAGCTTGTAATAATAATTTCGAAATGCTTGCATGGCTGAGTGAAAATTACTCTGGTGAAATTCATATTTCTACAGGAATGACAACCAAAAACGAGACAGATACATTGGTAGATTTCTTTATGAAAAAAGATAGAAACCAAGATTTAGTTTTATATAATTGTACATCAGGATATCCTGTTCCTTTTGAGGATGTTTGCCTTTTGGATATTACTATTTTGCAACAAAAATATGGTCAAAAGGTTAAGCACATTGGTTTTTCAGGTCATCATTTAGGTATTGCTGTAGATATTGCAGCTTATACTTTAGGGGCTAATATAATAGAAAGACATTATACCCTAGATCGAACATGGAAAGGAACAGATCATGCCGCTTCATTAGAACCTATGGGATTACGAAAGCTTACTCGTGATTTAAATGCAGTTTATCAGGCATTGACTTTCAAGTCTTCTGATATTTTGCCCATCGAACAAATTCAGAGAGATAAACTTAAAAATAAAAAGGTTTAATTATATGTTTTTCTCAAACACAATTAGGCTTTTTTGGTGGAATGAAAAAATCATTCAAAATAAAGATAGGGAGAATTACGGAGATCTTGTTGGCAAATATCTTGTAGAGAAAATATCTTCGAAAAAAGTGGTTTTTGCCTGGCCAAAAAAGTTTTCTATTTTAGATTGGTTTGCACCAATTTATGTAACTGTTGGAAGTATACTAGCAAACATAAATCATAAATGCATTGTTTGGGGAAGTGGTATAATTGATCAGAAAACAAAAGTAAAGAATGCAAATTTTCTTGCTGTTCGCGGACCACAGACGAGAAAATATCTTTTAGATCTTTCTTTCGAAGTTCCAGAAGTTTATGGCGATCCAGCTTTGTTATTGCCGAGATATTTTAATCCGAAGATTGAAAAAAAATATAAATATGGTTTTGTGCCTCATTACAACGATTTTAAATTAGTTAAAGACTGGTTTAAAGACAATCCGGAAATATTTCTAATTGATATGATGACAAATGATGTTGAAGCAAAAACAATAGAATTCCTTCAATGCGAAAAAATTGTTTCTTCTTCACTTCATGGAGTTATTATTGCTCATGCTTATAATATTCCAGCTGTTTGGCAGAAATTTTCAGATAAAGTGTTTGGCGATGATATAAAATACCAAGATTATTACGAATCTGTCAAGCTACCTTTTTTTAAACAAGAAATAAGGCTAGAAAAATATTCGATTTCTGAATTGGAAGATTTATTCGAAAAACTTCCAAATCTTCCTAAAAAACAAGTTATAGATCAATTGTGTGAAGGACTGATGAGTGTTTGCCCTTTTAAATAAAAACTTTTACTAGCATATTATAGATTTTGTCTTTGATGAAAAAAAACATATTTATTTTTTTACCTGACGGTGTTGGACTTCGCAATTTTGCTTTAACCTCTTTTAAAGAAATTGGAGAAAAAAATGATTTCGATATTACGTATTGGAATAACACACCATTTTCTATTAAGGAAAAATTAGGTTTTAAAGAATTAAAAATTCAAGAAAAATCATTACATCCTGTAACAACGGTTTACAGCCGTGCACGTAAAAGAATGGAGCTGAACTTCTTTGATAAGAAGTTTAAAGAAGTCGTTTACAATACTTATAATTTTCCTCAATCCTATAAGGGAGTTACTAATCTTGCTAAAAGTTTAATGGTTGATGTTCTGACAGCTTTTGGTTCTAATGAAATAGGAATCAACTTTGTTCGAGAGCAAATAAAAAAAGGTGAGCGCACTACAAGTAAATACAGAGAAAGCAAAAAACAATTAGAAGAACATAAACCTGATTTTGTTTTTTGTACAAATCAACGTCCTACTCAAGCCATTTCATCTATCTTGGCAGCGCAGGATTTAGGAATTCCAACAGGAACTTTTATCTTTTCTTGGGATAATCTTCCTAAAGCTACAACTTTGGTAGAAACAGATTACTATTTCGTGTGGAGTGAACACATGAAAAAAGAGGTTTTAATGTATTGCCCTTATGTAAAAGAAGATCAGATTTTTGTAACGGGAACACCTCAGTTTGAAAGTCATTTTGATAAATCGCTTTTACAATCAAAAGAAGAGTTTTATAATTCTCATAATCTGGATCTAAACAAGAAATATATCTGTTATTCCGGAGATGATATTGTAACCTCTCCCTTAGATCAATATTATTTAGAAGATTTAGCACTATCAGTTAGAGAATTAAACCAAAGAGGATATTCATTAGGTATAATTTACAGAAAATGTCCTGTAGACTTTACAGATCGTTATGATGAGGTTTTGAAGAAATATCAAGATGTCATTGTAAGCATCGACCCGCTTTGGAGCCCAGTTGGACAAAGCTGGAATGAAATTATGCCAACAAAAGAGGATTTTGCATTACAAACAAATATTTGTGAATACACAGAATTTGTTGGTAATATAGCTTCTTCAATGGTGTTTGATTTCTCAGCTCATGATAAATCATGTTTGTTTTTTAATTATGAACAGCCACAATTAAAAAAAGGAATTCGCGATATCGGGCAAAACTACAAATACATACATTTTAGATCAAAACCCTCAGAAGAAGCGGCCTTGTGGATAAGAGATAAAAAAGATTTAACTAGTATGGTTAAAGATATTCTCGATGGAAAAATTTCAAGCGTAAAAGAGAGTAAAAAGTGGTTTGAGATTATTGTCGGGCCAAATCCAACTCAGGCATCTGAAAAAATATGGGAAAGTTTAAACAGCATTTTAAAAAAGTAACCCGTTATGTTCTTTAACTCGCTGGCATTTGCCATTTTTTTGCCAATCGTTTTTTTTCTCTATTGGTTTGTATTCAATAAAACAAAAAGCACACAGAATGCATTATTGATTATTGCAAGCTATTATTTTTATTCCTGTTGGGATTGGAGATTTCTGTTCTTATTAGTTTTCTCTACATTCTTAGATTATTTTACAGGAATACAGATTGAAAAAAGTAATTCTGATAAGGGAAGAAAATTTTGGTTCTGGCTTAGTGTATTAGTGAATTTAGGATTCTTAGGAGTATTTAAATATTATAACTTTTTTGCAAGTTCTTTTGCTGAAATGTTCACTTCATTTGGGTTTAAGGTTAGTCCAATGTTATTGAACGTCATTCTGCCCGTTGGTATTTCATTCTATACTTTCCACGGATTATCTTATGTAATTGATATTTATTATAAAAGAATTAAAGCAGAATACAATTTTGTTGATTACTCGCTGTTTGTGAGTTATTTTCCACTATTAGTTGCTGGACCAATAGAAAGAGCAGCACATTTGCTTCCTGAACTAAAAGAAAAACGTAAATTTAATCTTGAAAAAGCAAAAGAAGGCGTTTATCAAATTGTTTGGGGATTAGTTAAAAAAGTAGTTATTGCAGATACTTGCGCCGTTTATGCCAATGCCATTTTTGACCATTATCCTTCGATGAATTCGTTTTCATTGATTTTGGGGGCAATTTATTTTGCTTTTCAGATTTATGGAGATTTTTCAGGATATTCAGATATTGCTTTGGGGGTTTCTAAATTGTTTGGTTTAGAGTTATTAAGAAACTTCAATTATCCCTATTTTTCAAGAGATATTGCCGAATTTTGGCGTCGTTGGCATATTTCGCTTTCTTCTTGGTTTAGAGATTATTTGTATATCCCATTAGGAGGAAGTAAAGGTGGGCTTTGGATGAAAATAAGAAACACATTTATCATTTTTATTGTTAGCGGTTTTTGGCATGGCGCCAATTGGACGTATATTGTTTGGGGATTTATAAATGCCGTTTATTTCCTTCCGTTATTACTTTCAAATAGCAATAGAAACAATATGGATTCAATAGTTTTAAAATGGAATTTGAATTCTTTAAAAGTATTGTTTAGCATTCTAACTACTTTTTTACTGACATGTGTTGCATGGGTGTTTTTTAGAGCAAAAACGATTACCGATGCAGTTTTATATCTAAAAAGAATATTTACGGATAGAGAGTTTGGTTTTCAATATTTAGATAACGAACGATATAATTATGAGTTGTTACTTATGATTGGTTTATTTGTTTTAATAGAATGGAACAATAAAACTAAAGTTGAACCAATTTCTGGAAAAAGAAGTTTTCTAAAAATAGCATTGGCTATTATGGCTATTATAGCATTTGGAACTTATTCAGATTATAAAGAATTTATTTATTTTCAATTTTAATGAAGAAGTTTTTATTATACATATTTGGAATTTTTCTTTTAACAGTTCTGATAGCAGTTCTTTTGGACGGACTTTATACTTATGTCTTTATGCAATCAAAAAAACGTGGAAAAATTGAAACGGTTTTCAATTCTACAGCGAAGAAATACGACGTAGTAATTTTAGGGTCATCAAGAGCTAATAATCATTTCGTATCACAAATGTTTGAAGGCAAAGGACTAAAAACATTTAACTACGGCATGAGTGGCGGACATTTATTTGAAGCTTCTTTAATGTTGAAATTAATGATAGAACGAAAATATGAAATCAAAAACGTGATTCTTGAAGCCGATTTAAATCTTTCCAACGATCAAGAATCAGAAGGAGTTGCAACTAAGTTTTTACCGTATATTCATTGTTCGAAAGTTATAAAAGATCATTTCTCTAAAGAGGAATATTTTAATGAATTATATTATATTCCGTTTTATAGGTATGTAAAATTTGATTCTAAAATTGGTTTTAGAGAAGTCTACAAAATAGCAATAAATGAAAAAACGAATGCATTAGACAATTTAGGATATTATCCTTTAGAAAAGCATAAAAATGGTAATATGAAGAATAATATTGTCAATTTAAATCCGCTACCACATAATAAGTACTACGAAGAAATTAAAAACATTTGTAAAAAGAATAACATCAATTTCATTGCTGTAATGACACCAATGTGTGAGAATGTTGTTGGAATGAATTATTTCGATAAAGTAAAGAAAGCATATCCTGAAATTTATAATTATGAAAATGTTGTCGTAGAAGATAAATACTTTTCCTCTTGCGGGCATATGACCGATCAAGGAGCAAAACTGTTTACAGCAAAGATTTTAAACGATTTTTTTTAAGAAGTAAAAGTGGTTTTAAATCTTTAATAAATGATAACATTTAGTAAAATAGGAAAGAAAGGAAATCTAGGAAACCAACTTTTTCAGATAGCAGCTACAATAGGATTAGCGACTAAAAATGGTCGTGAATTCTCTTTTTTACCTTGGAAATATCAAAATGGTTTTAATAATCAATTACCTCTTTTATCATCAGATTTATCCAATTTTGTTAATGTTGTAGAAGAAGAATATCATCATTACCAGTGGAATTTTGAAGATAAAAAATATGATATTGATGGTTGGCTTCAAACAGAAAAATATTTTGATGCAGAGTTAACCAAACACTATTTTGAGTTTTCAGATTCTTTGAAAGAAAAAATAAGTAATTTATACCATAGAGCTTTTCAAAAACGTACCATTTTAATTTCTATAAGAAGAGGTGATTTTGTAGATCACAAAGATTATTTTCAGCTTCCAATTAATTACTATTTAAATAGTTTAGCCGAATTTTTTCCAGATTGGGATTCTTGTAACCTGATTATTTTAAGTGATGATATAAAATATTGCAAATATCATTTTTCATTTTTAGAAAATGCTTTTTTTGGAGATGGACTAAATGAGGTAGAACAACTTTGTTTGGGTACAATGTGCAATGATTTTATAATTAGTAATTCTACTTTTTCTTGGTGGACTGCTTGGTTGGGAGAAAAAAGGGATTCGAAAATTATAAGACCATTAAAAAATTTTGATGGACAAAAGAGTATTGAACTCGATGATAAAGATTATTATCCTGATAGATGGATTCAATACAATCATTTGGACAAAAAAATTAAACTGACGAATTTGGTGTTTTTGATAAACTCTAGTCAAAATCAAGAAGAGATAAAAATATATTTGTCTAGTTATTTTGATGTAGAATTTGTTCTAAACGAGAATAATTTTCAGTCTCAGAAAAATATTTATACCGTAAATAAAGATTATTTCATGCCTCCTCTTTTAGTTTATTTTTCTTGGCTAAAACTTGAAAAATCAAATTTAAATATGGTCAGCAATAGTGCTAATGAAATATTTAAAGTGTCAAAAATATTCAATTTTCAGGAATTTTTAATACAGAAAGATTTTGGTTTTTTCTCCAAAATTTTTTCGTTCGCGAAGGAAAACAATAAAAAAGAAAATTATAATAAGGAGATTTATTTAAAACGAGGCATTGCATTAGAATCAAATGAAAGTGAGCTTTTAATACACTTTCGAGCAGGTAGATTTCTGAATATTGGAGGTTATCAATTTAGTTTTAAAAGATTTCTTAAAAGAAAAGAAATCCTGTTGAAAAGAAGTGTAAAGAAACAATTGAAGAAAATAGAAAAATGAAACCAAAGTTGCACGTTGCCTATATTGTATCGCATTATCCTCATAAAGCTTTTGGGCATGACGGAGGAATTGGAACTAGTGTTTTTACTTTGGTCGAAAAACTAAGAAAATCTAATGTGCAAGTTTCTGTTTTTGTATATGGACAAAAAGAAGAATTTGTTATTGAAGAAGAAAATGCTACAATTTACAGTTTAAGCAATAATAAAGGGAAATATTTTAATTTTTACTGGAATAGAAAAAAAATAGAAAAATTTATAAATAAAACTATCGTAGAGAAAAAAATTGACATCATTGAAGCTCCCGATTGGACTGGAATTACAGCTTTCATGCATTTTGAAATTCCTTTAATAATACGTTTTCACGGAAGCGATGCCTATTTTTGTCATTTGGATAATAGAAAGCAGAAGCGTAAAAATTTCTGGTTTGAAAAGCTTGCCATTAACGGAGCAAAGGCTTTTATAGCTCCAACCAAATTTGCAGGAGAAGTTTCGAAAAATCTTTTTAATATAACAGGAAAGGAAATAAAGACGATTCATTATGGTTTAGATCTTCAGAACTTTGAGAACGAAACGCCAGAAATATTTGAAAAAGATTTGATTCTATATGCGGGAACTTTAATTAGAAAAAAAGGGGTTGTAGAACTTCCAGAAATTTTCAAGAAGGTTCGTCAGGATTTCCCGAATGCTAAATTAGTTTTAATTGGTGGCGATGCTCCAGATTTAAAAACAAAATCGAAATCAACTTGGGAAGTAATGAAGACTTTATTTTCGAATGATGATTTGAAGAACGTAAATTATTTAGGAAAAATTCCTTACAGTGAAATTCAAAATCACATGAAGAAAGCAAATGTGTGTGTATTTCCAACTTTTGCAGAAACATTAGGAATGGTCACGATAGAATCTATGGCGATGCAGAAAGCAGTTGTAAATAGTAATATCGGATGGTCGCAAGAGCTTATTGTAGATAAAGAGGATGGTTTTTTAGTTCATCCTTCAGATCATGATTTATACGCAGAAAGAATTAAAGAGATTTTAGCCAATAATCTATTAGCTGAAAAAATTGGTAAATCTGCACGAAAACATGTTGAAGAAAAATTTGATATCGATAAGCTTGTGCTGGAAAATATAAACTTTTATCAAAATATTTTAAATCAAAAAAAATGATAATTGTTTATCATCAAAATAATAAAATTATAGAAGCTTGTTTTGAAGAGCGAAATATTCTTTTTTCAAAAAAAAGCATAGCATCTAACTTATTTGAAATTGCCGAAAAGTATCCCAAACAGCTTATAATTTGGTGCCATTTAGATTTAAAATCAAATTTGAATATCGAAAAAATTGAAGAAATTTTTCATCATAAAAAAATAGTAGCTTCTTATAATTTATCAGCTAATTCATTTTTGCCAGAAGTAGTAGAATATGTCGATGAATCTCTTTTTCTAAATATTAAAAAAGATGTTAGCTACCCAACTTGGATGATGAGCAGTGATGTTGGCGGAATTCATGCAGAAGTTTTAAATGCTTTAAGCGATCAAGTTATTAAAGACTCAAATTTTGACTATTTTTTGTGTTCAATAACAAAATTAGCATCAGTTGCGGGACTTTTGGGATATTCAGAACCATTGTTAATCGTTAATTCTTATTCTAGCATCAAAGCAAGAGAAAGAGCAAGAGAAAGATACTTTTTAGCATTCCGTTTTGTAAAGCAGCATTATAGAACTCGATGGGTCTTTTTATTGTTTTTAGATTTATTATTGTATGAAAAGAAATTTGCTATTCTTCCATTGTTCGCAAGTTTTGGATTCAGAAAAAGAAGTCTGGATAAAGATTTATTGGATGATATTACTGTCCAATCTAGTAGAAAAGTGATAGAAAATAAGACAATTGATGTTATTATTCCAACAATTGGTAGAAAAAAATATTTGTATGATGTTCTAAAAGATTTGTCTAAGCAGACTCATTTGCCTGAAAATGTTATTATAATTGAACAAAATCCCGAACCTGATAGTGTTTCAGAACTCGATTATTTAAATAGCGAAAGTTGGCCTTTTACTGTAAAACATACTTTTACACATCAAGCAGGTGCATGTAATGCAAGAAATCTAGCTTTAGCTGAAGTTACAAGTGAGTGGGTTTTCTTAAATGACGATGATAATAGATTTGAATCTAATTTGATAGAAAAAACATTTGATGCTATTTACCAATATGGTTGCTTATCGGTTTTAACATTTTATCCCGTTAAAGGGCAAAAATTAATTGAAAGAAAAATTTGTCAAGCACCAATTTTTGGATCTGGAAATAGTTTTGTAAAGGCAACAGCATTAAAGAAAGTTAAGTTTAATAAAAGTTTAGAATTTGGTTATGGAGAAGATGCTGAATTTGGAATTCAGCTTAGGAATATAGGTTTTGATGTGGTTTATTTTCCAAATCTTCTCATTAATCATTTGAGAGCTCCTAGTGGGGGCTTTCGAACGAAACCTACTTTAGCTTGGCATAATGATCTCATTCAGCCAAAACCTTCTCCAACGATAATGTTTTTTAAACTAAATAATTCTACTTTCAAGCAATTAATGGGATATAAAACAGTATTGTTTTTTAAGTTTTATAAAGTGCAGCCTATTAAAAATCCGATAAAATATTTTTTGAATTTTCAACTTCAATGGAAATCAAGCTTGTTGTGGGCAGAAAGATTAAAGGAGTAAGGTTTTAGCATTAATTATTAATAAATTATATAAAGTACAGCAGTTATATTATGCACTTATCATTAATAGTATGTACTTACATGCGTTCGGAATCATTATTAAAGTTACTTGAGTCTGTTAAAAATCAAGAGTTGTACCCAAATGAAATTTTAATTATTGATGGATCGCTCAACGATGAAACAAAATTAGCTTTAGATGAAAATGTATTCGATAATTTAAAATATTTCAAAGTTTCTGATCAGGATAGAGGATTAACAAGGCAACGTAATTTCGGGATTTCTAAAATAAATTGCGAAACAGATGTTGTTTGTTTTTTGGATGATGACACAGTTTTGGAACTGAGATATTTTTCTGAAATAATTAAAACATTTAAAAATAGAACCGATGTAATTGGTGTTGGAGGCGTAGCTGTAAATGAGAATAAATGGAAACATCAAGAAACTGGAGTTTTCTACAATAGAAAAAAATATTATCTCTTTGAAGAATATTATTACCCAGAAGGTCTAAGAAATATTGTTAGAAATTATTTAGGACTTGCTTCTAATTTGGAACCAGGAAAAATGCCTACATATTCTCATGGGCGAACTAGTGGATTTCCTCTCACGGGAAAAACGTATGAGGTTGATTTGCTAATTGGAATGTCAATGGCTTTTAGAAAAGATATTCTTGAGAAAATTCAGTTCTCAAAATTCTTTGAAGGCTATGGTTTATATGAAGATGCTGATTTTAGTTTAAGAGCTTTACAATTTGGAAAAAACGTAATTAATACAAATGCGAGATTAAAGCATTTTCATGATGCTGCTGGAAGACCAAATCATTTTAAATATGGGAAAATGGTGGTGAGAAATGGATGGTATGTTTGGAGAATCAAAAATAGAAAACCTAATTTTATTGATTTTTTCAAATGGCATTCTATTACTCTTCTATTGACTTTAATTCGCTTTAGCAATATTTTGACAGAGACAGATAAAAAAGGGGCTTTTAAAGAAGCAATAGGAAGAACCTTAGGCTGGTGGAGTTTGATTTTGAATAAGCCAAAACATTGATGAAAACAATTTTAATAGCTCATAATTATACAAAAAACTCATTTTCAATAATGAGTTATGAATTAGCTCATTATCTTGCAGATTTGGGCAATAGAATTGTTTTTATTTCTCATAAACCATTTTTTAGCGAGCCTGAAATAATTAAAAAAGAAAAAGGAGAAATAATTATTTGTTCGTGGCCTGGCCAGCAGAGGCCAACATCACTAAAAGACGTTTTATGGTTTTCTAAATTATATTTTAAATATCAGCCCGATTCAATTA
Source organism: Flavobacterium anhuiense (assembly GCF_050990855.1). Taxonomy (GTDB): domain Bacteria; phylum Bacteroidota; class Bacteroidia; order Flavobacteriales; family Flavobacteriaceae; genus Flavobacterium; species Flavobacterium anhuiense_C. Next base: position 312,107 of record NZ_CP158861.1, on the reverse strand, counting down.
TCGGTCATTTTGGAGGTGCAAATATAACGATTGGAATATCGAAAATTCTTTCGTTTAATAAAGTAAAAACATTTTGTTATTACCACACATTATCGAAACAGATTGCTTTAGATAGTAAAGGAAATTTCTTCAGACAAAAAATATTTGTTTACAGAAAGAAAATTTTTTATAAATTCTTTTGCAATGTAATTATCTGTCCTTCAAAATTAGCAAAAGAAGATTTAAAGAATGTTTACAATTCTAATAAAGGTTTTGTGTTGTTGAATCCATTAAAAGACAGATTTGAAAATAAAAATATTCAAGAAGAAAATAAGATTGTTATTTCTTATTTAGGAAGACTTGATCCATCAAAAGGAATATTAGAATTATTGGAAGCATTTTTACTTTATAAGAAAAAAAATGAGGCATCAAAAATAATCTTGAATATTGCTGGAGGAGGAAGCTTAGACCAAAAAGTAAAAGAAAAGGCAGACGTTGAAGAGACGATAAATTTTTTAGGCGGTATTTCTTATGATAAAGTGGATGAATATTTGTCAAAAAGTCATTTTGTAATTATACCATCAAAAATTGATAATCTACCAACGGTTGGGCTGGAATCTCTTATGAATAAAACACCATTATTGATTTCAAATACTACAGGATTATCAGAATATTTAGAAGATGGAAAAGATTGCTTTAAATTTACACCAAACGTAGAATCTATAGATTTGCTTTTGCATAGGGTTGAAAACAATTTTATCCAGCAGTCACAGATGAGCAAATTTGCTAGGGAAACTTTTTTAAACAAATTTGGGTTAATGAGTTATTGTGTTGATTTTTCTAATCAAATACTTCAATAAATCTTAGAGATTAAAGAGATTTAGAAAGCAAAAAATAATAAAAAGGCATTGCGATAAATGGCTAATTGCGAAAAAAAATGAAAACAAAAGAAACAATTTTAGAAACGAATAAAAAACAAAAAGAGTTTTACAATAACAAAAAGAAAAACTTTGCAACAGCTCTTTGGTCTAAAATAAGAAATGGAATTTTTACTCGAATTAAAAAAAATATTGGAATTCAAGATCAAACATATATTTTGCATAAACAATGGTTTGGTGATTTGTCGAATAAGAAAGTATTAGATTTAGGGTGTTATTCTGGAAATTATTGGTCAATATATTTGGCAGAAAATGCAAAAGAATATTTGGGTATTGATTTGAGCGATATGGCAATTGCAAAATTGAACGAGCGTATAAAACATATACCTAATGCAGAAGCCCAAGCAATTGATTTTCTTTCGGATGATTTTCTTTCGGATGATTTTGATTTAATTTATGCGTATGGAGTACTTCATCATTTTCAAGACACGAATATTTTAATAGCACGTTTAAATGAAAAACTTAAAAAAGATGGAGAAATAATTAGTTACGATCCGCTTGAAACAAGTTTCCCAATTAAAGTTGTGAGAACATTGTATAGACCATTTCAGTCGGATGCCGCTTGGGAATGGCCTTTTACAAAAAAAACATTTTATCAATATAAAAATGCTTTTAATATTGTAGAAAGAAGAGGTTTGTTAGGCAAATCTAAATGGATTGCTCTTATAAATATATTACCTATCTCTAATGATAAGAAAAATAAAATTGGATTAAAATGGAACAGTGAAGATTGGAATAATTCTAAGACTTCAGATTCAGTTTTATTTAGCTGTATGCATTTAACAATGTTGATGAAGAAAAAATAGTCGTTTTTCTGTCAACGATAATCTAAATAGGTAAAGTAAAATTAATGAAGTTCGTAATTATAACCCATGTTGTTCATGTAAAAAAGAACGGTAAATACTTTGGCTATTCACCATACATTCGAGAAATGAATATTTGGGAAAAATATATTGATGAATTAATTGTTGTCGCTCCTTTAACTTCAAGAGAATTAACCGAAATTGATGATTCTTATAAAAATAAAAACATCGATTTTAAACAGATTCCAGCTTTTAATATTACAAGTTTGCTAAATGTATTAAGCTTAACATTTAAACTGCCTATAATTTTTTGGAAGATTTTTTGGGCGATGAAAAAAGCCGATCATATACATTTAAGATGTCCTGGGAATGTTGGACTAATAGGCTGCATAGTTCAGATGCTTTTTCCAAACAAAATAAAAACAGCGAAATATGCCGGCAATTGGGATCCTAAAAGCAAGCAGCCTATCACTTACAGAATGCAAAAATGGATTCTTAATAATACATTTTTAACACGAAACATGAAGGTTTTAGTTTATGGAGATTGGAAAGAAATCAGCCATAATATTCAACCTTTTTTTACAGCCTCTTATTACGAAAAAGAGAAGTCACCATTAAAAATATTGGATTTAAATGAAACAATAAAATTTATTTTTGTTGGAACTTTGTCGTCGGGTAAAAATCCGCTTTATGCTGTGAAGTTAATTGAAGACCTAATTAAAAAAGGCTATAAAGTGTCTTTGCAGTTGTATGGGGAAGGTCAAGAGCGAAATGCTCTAGAAGAATATATTTTTACCAATAAATTGGCAAACTATGTAACATTAAAAGGAAATCAAAACCGAAAAATTATAACAAATGCTTATGAAAATAGTCATTTTATAGTTTTACCTTCTAAAAGTGAAGGCTGGCCAAAAGCAATTGCCGAAGGAATGTTTTGGGGATGTGTTCCTGTGGCAACAAATATTTCTTGCGTATCAGATATGCTCGATTACGGAAATAGAGGTATTTTGTTGCAAAGAGAATTAGAAAAAGACGTTCAGCAATTAGAAAACATATTAAATCATGAACAACGATTTGATAGTTTTAGGAAAAAATCGTCAGAGTGGTCAAGAAAATATACTTTGGATCTTTTCGAATCTGAAATAAAAAGAATACTAGAAAAATGAAGAAATACATAGCAAGCTTAATTATACTTTTTGGGATTATCGTCCTTTTGATAATAAATTACAGAACACCTTTCTTTCAGCAAGACGGCGGTGGCTGGTCAGTTGGATATGGAGAATCAAATACATATCCTGAAAACATAAACGTGAAAGAAAATCAAGTTTATAGTATTGAGAGCTTAAAGAAACAGAATGATAGTACTGTTTTTCTTGCAGATCCTTTTTTTGTCAAAGAAAAAGATACTTTTTATCTGTTTTTTGAGCATAAAAAAACAAAAAACAATGGTGATATTGGTCTAATGACTTCAGTCGATGGAAAAAAATATCAATATAGAGGAACAGTACTAACTCAGAAATTTCATTTATCATATCCTCAGGTATTTAAATATAAAAATAATTTTTATATGATTCCTGAAAGCAAGCAAGCTAATGCTATTTTATTATATAAAGCGCATCATTTTCCTTTTGATTGGAAGGTATGCGATACATTATTAAAGAATGTAAGATTGAAAGATCCATCGATTTATTTATCTGATTCTTTAAATATTTTAGCAACATCAGACGATAAATTAAACTTGTATATTTATCAAGCAGATTCTTTGTTCGGGAAATGGAAATTGCATAAAAAAACTATTGCTTTAAGAGGAACTGAAGCGAGACCAGGTGGCCGTTTTTTCGCAGATAAAAAGGGATTAATTTTACCCGTGCAAAATTGTACTAATGGATATGGGTGTGGATTGTCATTGTATCGTTTTTCTTTTAAAGATGGATCTTATTCTACCGCGAGAATTGCACCATTTTTCTTAAAAGGAAATAAAGATATTAAAGAATTTAGTGCCGGAATGCATCAATTGGATGTTCAGAGAATAGACAACAACAAATATTATTATGTCTACGATGGTAATAGATTGAATAGTGATTCTAAGAAGCTAAATATTTATGGACCATTAAAATGGACTTATGTAGATCTTAAAAATTGGATTTTAAATAGATGAGAATCCTTCAAATTATAGATTCGCTTGATGCAGGAGGAGCAGAAAGAATGTCAGTTAATTATGCTAATGCATTAGCGGAAAAAATTGAATTTTCTGGACTTGTTGCTACGCGCAAAGAGGGGTTATTATTAGATCAAATTCATTCATCTGTTTCGTATTTTTTTCTTAAAAAGAAGAGAAAAATAGATGTTAATGCAATTTTAAGATTGCGCTCTTATGTTGTAAAAAATAAAATAACTCATATTCATTCTCATAGTACTTCTTTTTTTCTTGCTTTTCTTTTAAAATTAAGTTTACCATCTTTAAAAATTATCAGACATGATCATTATGGTAATAATAAATTTTTAGAAGAAAGACCTCATGCAATATTGAAATTAACTTCTTTTTTATTTGACGGAGTTATTGCAGTAAATAGAAACCTTAAAGACTGGTCCGAAAGAATATTAAATTCGAAAAATGTAATTTATCTTCCTAATTTTGCTTGTAATAGTTTTGAAATAAAAGCAACTACTATTTTGAAAGGCTCTGAAGGTAAAAGAATTATTTGTCTAGCTAATTTAAGACCACAAAAAAATCATTTTCTGCTGTTGGAAGTTGCTAAAGAATTAAAAAGATCTCATTCAGAATGGAGTTTTCATTTGGTAGGTAAAGATTTTGAAGACGGCTATTCCAAAGAGATTAAAGAGATTGTTAAAAATTATAATTTAGAAAATAATGTCTTCCTCTATGGTTCTAGAGAAGATATTTCTAATATATTAGAGCAGGCAGAAATAGCTATTTTAACTTCGGAATCGGAAGGATTACCAGTTGCACTTTTAGAATATGGACAAAGTAAAAAAGCAACAGTAGTTACTAATGTGGGAGAAATTCCTTTTTTCATGGAGCATTTAGTTAATGGAATGATAGTTTCAAACTTTGAAACGAAACAATATCATGCATTACTTGTTGAATGTATAGAAAGTAAAGAATTGCGTTTGTTTTTAGGTAATAAATTGCATGAAACTATTACTGAAAATTTTTCTAAAGACATGGTAATAAAAAAATATTTAAATTGGCTCGTAACTACTTAACATGAAAAAGGAAGAATTATCATACGCTTACATACTTTTATTTCATGTTTTTCTTGGAGTATTGATTTATGCATTGCCATTTATTTCAAAGGTATATGCTGTTTCAGCCTTTCTTGTTGGTATTTATTCTATTGTAAAAGAAAAAAACAGAAATAATGAGGTTCTTATTGCTTCAGCTTATGTTGTTGGGATGGAGGTTCTTTTAAGAATGACAGAAGGAAGTCTCCTAAATGAGTTTGGAAAATATTCAGTATTAATTTTTTTATTTTTAGGTCTTGTGTATTCAGGTTTTTCTAAAAATGCTTTTTGGTATGTACTCTTTCTATTATTGCTAGTTCCCGGACTTATTATTTCTACTTTTACGTTAGATTTTGATACAGATATTAGAAAAGCAATTGCATTTAATATTTCAGGACCTATTTGTTTGGGAGTTTCTTCAATATATTGCTGCGAACGAAAAATATCATTTAATAGATTGAGAGAAATACTTGAATCTTTTTCTTTTCCTTTAACGACTATGGTTGTTTATCTTTTTTTGTATACTCCAAGCGTAAAAGATGTAATTACAGGAACACAATCTAATTTTGCAACATCTGGAGGATTTGGGCCAAATCAAGTTTCGACTTTATTAGGCTTCGGGATTTTTATATTTTTTACTCGATTTCTTTTTGATTCCAAAAGTAAATGGATGAAGATAATTAGTATTGGATTCATTTTGGTTTTTGCTTTTAGAGGTCTTGTCACTTTTTCTAGAGGAGGAGTGATTACAGGAATTGTAATGATATTTATACTTTTAATGATTTTGTTTTATAAGGCAAATTCAAATGCTAAACCTAAAATAGCTAGTATTATTTTACTGTCTTTCGTTGCTGGTATTGGTGTTTGGGCCTATAGCTCTGTACAGACACACGGACTTATTGATAAACGATATGCAAATGAAGATGCATTAGGTAGAAAGAAACAAACTCAATTAAGTGGCAGGGAGGTTCTTATAGAAACAGAGCTTGAGATGTTTTGGAATAATCCCTATTTAGGTGTAGGGGTTGGAAAAAACAAAGAAATAAGAAAGCAACAAACAGGAATTGATCTGGTAACTCATAACGAAATTAGCAGAATGTTGGCAGAACATGGCAGTCTTGGAATTATTGGGTTATTGATTTTGTTTTTTACACCACTAATTTTGTTTATAAATAATAAACAGAACATACTAGCGCTTTCTTTTTTTGCATTTTGGCTCCTAACCATTAATCACGCAGCAATGAGAATAGCCGCTCCAGCTTTTGTATATGCATTATGTCTTCTTTCTGTACAAATCAAAATTCCTGAAAAAACAGAAGAAGCAAATTAGCTAAATTCATTTTTTATAATACATTTGCCTCAAGTTTAAGCCCCTAACAAACTGAAAATAATGTTGTCAAACTCTAAAATGTATTTCGAAATTTCGGAGAGGAGAATTTTACTTCTTTCTTTCGATGCGATTTCTATTTTATCCGCTTTATATGTATTAAGCGCAATATTCGATTATCATTATTTCGATTTTGATATGCATAACTCATTGAGTATTGTTTTATTGATCGCGTATCTTTTCATTTTCGGTGTAATATTCGAAATCTACAATTTGCAGGTGGCAAGCAATCAGCTTCATATTTTACAGAATGTCATTTTTACTGCAACTGCCACTGTCTTGGCTTATCTATTTACACCAATCCTATCTCCAGTTTTGCCCAAACAGAGGCTTGTTATTGTAATATTTTATTTTACGATTTTATTTACATTGTTGTTGTGGCGATTATTTTACTGTTATTTTTTAGCTTCTCATAGATTTTGGCAAAATGCAGTTTTAATTTGTGACCAAAACGAAGTAGAAAAATTGGTTTTAGAATTAGAAAATGTCGATCCGCATTACAAAATTATTGGTTTCGTGAATTCGGATTCTATTGCAGATGAAAATTTAGATTTTCATTACGTAAAAGAAATAAAAAAGGATGATTTGGAAAATTTTGTGTCAACAAATTATGTTTCAGAAATTGTTATTGCTTCACAAAAAACAGATGGGATCACTCCAGATTTGTACCAGCAGTTACTTCATTTATTAGAAAAAGGGAGCATCATTCGAGAATATACTCAGGTTTACGAAAATAAAACACAACGAATTCCGGTTCATCATATAGAAAAAGATTTTTATAGGTTTTTCCCTTTCAGCAGAAGCAATAGCAATAAACTTTATTTGTCTTTTGTGCGACTTATAGAAGTCATATTTTCCGTGTTCGGTCTTTTAATATCTCTGGTTTTCATTCCAATAATTTTTCTTTGTAATATCTTCGCTAATAAAGGAAGTCTTTTTTACACTCAGGAAAGAGTAGGTAGAAATGGAGTAGTTTTCGAGATTTATAAGTTTAGAACTATGACCGAGAATTCAGAAAGCGATGGTGCTGTTTTTGCCACTCATAATGACAAAAGAGTTACGCCATTTGGCAAGTTTATGCGAAAGTCAAGAATCGACGAATTGCCTCAATTTATTAATATTTTAAAAGGAGATATGGGCGTAATTGGTCCAAGACCGGAGCGTCCTTTTTTTGTTGAAGAAATTGCTGCAGTAATGCCTTTTTACGAAACTCGTCACGTAATCAAGCCTGGACTTACGGGCTGGGCACAGGTAAATTATTCCTATGGAGAATCAATCGACGAAAGTTTGATAAAACTTCAATACGATTTGTATTATATCAAACACAGAAGCGTTTTTCTGGATTTGAGTATTACTTTTAAAACCATTACAACGGTTTTATTCTACAGAGGGCAATAATTTTTTTAGATTATAATAGGGATTGGTTTTTTATTGCGAATTGCTGTTCGCACTAAAACTATTCCGCTTGTAATAATTAATGGTAAAGTGATAAAGAAATGCGCTTTATTAATTAAAAATAAAAAGTAAATTATTAAAAGGACAAAGTTGATTAGCGAAAATCGGTATGTCCACAATTTATTTTTAAAAATTGAAAGCAAAACTAAAACCAATAAAAGCGGACTAAATAATAGAACATTATAATTCATTGCCAATTCTTGGTGAAAAGAATAAAATCCCATTACAACGAAGAATATTCCAATTAAAGATAAAATCGTAAAGTAAATTTTGTCTACTGTTTTGTCTCTAGCAAAAATTACAAAAAGTAAGATAAAGAGGTACGTAAAGATGTTATTCCACCAAGATGATGGAGTTTCTTTTGTAAACTCAAGTAATGTTTTGCTTTTCGCCGCTAGAGGTTTGTTTTGAAAATTAGTTTTGTCTAAACTGTTTTTCAGTTCGAAAGGAAGAAAAATTCTTGTTCCCATTTGATCTACTTTCGTGCCGAAAATAATACTTGTTCCTAATTGATCGTAGAAGTGGCCATCAAAATAAGGAAATAGGATAGAACGATACGTTTTGTCCGTATCTTCTGTTTTTACAATTACATCTCCTCCTAAAGTTTTATTTACAACATCAACAACCATCGAAGTGCAGTTTTTATCAATGAATTTATAAGTGTAATAACGCTCGTCAGAAGCTAAAACGGCATTTAATTGATCAAAAAGTTTTTGTTTCAAATCTTGAGAAATCAGTAATTCCTGTTCGTAAATACTTCTTTTCTCGTATGTGTATTCTTCAAAAAATTCTGGATAAGAATGAACTGTCGCAAAATATTGTAAATCTCCTTTTGCAAACTTTAAAACAAAATTTGGAGTTCTAAAATCAAAAGTTCCATAATTATAAACAACATCAAAATTGTTTCCAGGATCTGAAACTCGAATTCCCGTATGTCCAAAATAAGAATACGTTTCGTTTCCAAGCCCACATGTTAGAATACTTATTTTGGCATCTTTTGATAATGCCAGACTTTGACTAAAACCAATAAAACTGGATAAGAATAATACAATAAAAAGTGCTTTTTTGAATAGGACAGTTTTCATGATTTAAAATTTTAAATGTTCTATGGTTTTAATTATTATCTAAAGATACCCAAATCTACTTTTAACGAAAAAATATTAGAATACAATGCGGTGCTTTGATTTCCTAAATCGGTCAGAGCATAATCAATCTGTATGCCTTTATATCTAAAACCTAAACCAATGTTAGGTTGAAAATTTACTTTTTCGGTATTGTCCAATTGCATTACATTCTGAAAATTTCCTGCTCCAGCACGTACAAAAACCAAATCGGTGTAACCAAACTCAAACCCTAGAGCTGGGTCTATACTTATGGCTTTTGAAGAAATAATATCGTTTGTTTGTTCGAATCGCATATTTAAATTAGCTGAAGTCACAAGGCTGCATTCGTTATGAAAATCAAATCTTTTTGAAACTCCTAATTGTGCTTTTGGCAATGTTATTTCTGTGCTTTCTGGCAATTCGTTATTTTCTCCCGGAATTGCATTCGCAATTTTAGCATATTCTTCTTCGTCAATATTCCAAACATTGTAAGTTGTGGTAATGTCGCGGAGCATTAAACCAAATTTCCAGTCGTTTCTTTCAAACTGGAGTCCAATATCAAATCCAAATCCCCAAGAGTTGGCAAATTTTCCAATTATTCTTCGAATCACTTTTGCATTTACTCCATATTGAAACCCGTCAACCGGCAGTTTTCTTGCGTACGAAAATGTAAAACCATAATCTGCGGTCGAGAAAAGTCTAATTCTATTATAGTCTATATTTCCTTGATTATCGATCAACTGCGTGGTGTCCATAATATCGTCCACACCAAAACGAATCATCGAAATTCCCCATGCACTTCTGTCATCAATCGGGCTTGCGTAACCGATGTAATCGTATTGAGCGATATTGGCAAAATAACTGGCATGCATTAAGGCTATTTGATGATCTTCAAGATGAGTCAAACCTGCCGGATTCCAATATCCTGCATTTACATCATTTGTAGAGGCAGTTACGGCACTTGCCATTCCAAGAGCGGCGGCATCGACCCCAATATTCATAAATTCATTCGAATATTTTCGAACGGTTTGCGCATACTGAAAAGTACAACTCCAGAATAATAAAAACATTAAATATTTCTTCAACGTATATGTTTTTGCAGATCGAGGCCTATTTTTAAATTTTTACCAAAAATATAATATTTTACTCATCTAATAAGTTACTAGGCATAAATATTGTGAAAGACGAACTGAGAAATAAAAAACTCTCTAAAAAACTCGTTTTGCATCGAGTTATTATGCTAAATTTGTTCTCTGCGATTATCAAAACTTTAACCTATGAATATTAAAAAACACATCCCAAACCTAATCACATTAATTAATCTTTTCTGCGGTTGTGTCGCAATTGTCTTTGTTTCCGAAAACAATTATTTAATGGCTTTTTATATGGTTTGCTTGGGAATCTTTTTTGATTTCTTTGATGGTTTTTTCGCCAGATTATTTAAAGTTTCAAGTCCGCTTGGATTGCAGTTAGATTCTTTGGCAGATATGGTAACTAGTGGAGTAACGCCAGGATATGTTATGTATAGTATGTTTACAAACAGTGCACACGAGTTTGGAACACATCCAGCTATTCCATTTTTAGGCTTTATTATCACTTTAGGATCTTGCTATCGTCTGGCTAATTTTAATATTGATACTCGTCAAACCGATTCTTTCATTGGTTTGCCAACACCTGCAAATGCATTATTTATTTTAAGTCTTCCGTTGGTTATTTCTTTTTCAGACTCTTTGATGGTTTTAGAAATTTTAACCAATCAATGGGTTTTATTGGTAATAACATTATGCAGTGCTTATATTTTGAATGCTGAAATTCCGTTGTTTGCTTTAAAAATTAAAAAATTCAGTTTTAAAGAAAATGCACTTCAAATCGTGTTTCTAATTATTTCGGTAGTAATGATTGTTTTGCTTCAGTATATCGCAATTCCCCTGATTATTGCTTTTTATGTATTGTTGTCTATTATCAATAATCTTTTCCTGAAAAAGTAATTCTGTTTAATGGCAAGAAAAACCACTTATCGTAAAACATATTCAAGAAAGCCCGCTGGAAGATCGTTTCTAAGCAGGCTTTTTCGTTCATTTTTATTGATTTTTTTCGGACTTGTATTCATTGGTATAATTTATCATTATCGCAAAGGGCTTGCTTATTATTTAGGTTTTAAAACAGAAAAAGTTTTAGATGAAGATGAGGTTGACAAACATCTTTCTGATGTTCGGAATATTCGTGTTCTCGAAAAACATAAAGGAAAAGTAGTTGGAATTGACGTTTCTGAATTTCAAGGAAAAGTCGATTGGGAAGAAGTTGAAATTTTGGATGAAAAATATCCTGTTCAATTTGTTTTTATTCGTGCAACAGCAGGAAACGATCGTGTCGATAGACAATTTAAAAGAAACTGGGAAGGTGCAAAAGAGAATAAAATCATGCGTGGGGCATATCATTATTATCGTCCAAATGAAAATTCTATCGAGCAGGCCGATCTTTTTATCAAAACTGTAAAACTGCAAAAAGGAGATCTTCCGCCAGTTTTAGATATCGAAAAATTATCTAAAAATCAGCCTTTAGACAGTTTGAAAAAAGGTTTGAAACGTTGGTTAAATAAAGTAGAAAAACATTATCAAGTACGTCCGATAATTTATTCTGGAGAAAGATATTATTCAGATTTTTTGAAAGAAGAGTTTAGCGAATATCTTTTTTGGATTGCCAATTATAATTTCTATAGAGAAAAAATTGAAGATGATTGGTTGTTTTGGCAGTTTACAGAAAAAGCTTCTTTACCAGGAATCAAACATCGTGTCGATGTCAATATTTACAATGGCGATTTAGAGCAATTGCATTTTATTACAGTAGAATAAAGTAATCAGTTTTCAGTTTTTTACCGTTCAGTCTCTGATCTATTTTGATAAAACTAAAATAACAATTATTATAAAAGGCAATAAAAGTGCTACAGAATATGGATTGGCAAAATTTATAGTATAACCCATCCATTGGATTTTTTTGGGAGGGAGAAGTCTTTTGTCTTTCGGATTGTAGTAAAATGAATTAAAAAAATACCAGTTCTTAGGATCTTTGTGCCAATTGTCGTAATCTTCCTGAGTTGGTTTTTCTGATTTCATTTCGAATCTTTTTGATTAAAAAAAATGGTAAAAAGCTAATTCTGCATTTCACTTTTTACCATTCACATATACTTTAATTAAAATTCCAATTTCTTTTTACGAAGCTCGAAGTTTTGTCCGAGGTAAACGCGGCGAACCATTTCGTCTTCTACCAATTCTTCTGGAACTCCTGCTTTTAGAATCCCTCCTTCAAACATTAAGTATGTTTTATCGGTAATCGCTAATGTTTCCTGAACGTTGTGGTCGGTAATTAAAATTCCGATGTTTTTGTTTTTTAATTGCGCTACAATTCGCTGAATATCCTCAACCGCAACAGGATCGACTCCCGCAAAAGGCTCATCCAATAAAATAAATTTTGGATCAGTTGCTAATGCTCTTGCAATCTCTGTACGACGACGCTCACCTCCAGAAAGTAAATCTCCTCTGTTGGTGCGAATGTGCTCTAAACTGAATTCTTCAATCAAACTTTCCATCTTGGCAATTTGGGCTTCTTTAGAAAGTTTTGTCAATTGTAAAACGCTTAGAATATTATCTTCAATGCTTAATTTTCTAAATACAGAAGCTTCTTGTGCCAAATAACCAATTCCTTGCTGAGCACGTTTGTACATTGGATAATCAGTAATATTCAAATCGTCTAGGAAAATATTTCCTTGATTTGGTTTTACCAATCCCACAATCATGTAAAAAGACGTTGTTTTTCCAGCTCCATTTGGTCCCAAAAGTCCTACGATTTCTCCCTGATTTACTTCTACAGAAATCCCTTTTACAACACTACGTCCTTTATAAGTTTTGATTAAATTATCGGCTCTTAGCTTCATTTTTTAATTAGATAATTAGATAATTTGAAAATGAGATAATTGAAAACTACCTCAATTTGTAATTTTAAAATTTATTTGAAGAGGCAAATTAAAAGTAAAATAATCAATCAGATAAATGAATTAACAAATTATTGCATTTTCAAAATTAGATATTTACGTTTTGAAGATAATTATCTAATTATCTAATTGTCGCATTTTCCAATTATTTTCCCTGTTCTTCAAGAGCTTCCCAGAATTCGTAAGCTCTTCTTAAATGAGGAATAACAATTGTTCCTCCAACCAAAGTTGCAATTCCCATTGCTTCCATCATCTCTTCTTTAGAAACGCCTTCTTTATAGCTGGTTTCTAAATGGTATTTTACGCAGTCGTCACATCTTAAAACAGTGGATGCAACTAGACCTAAAAGCTCTTTTGTTTTTACATCAAGAGCACCTTCTGCATAAGCATTGGTGTCAAGATTGAAAATTCGCTTTACAATTTTGTTATTGTCAGCTAATAATTTTTCGTTCATTTTAGAACGATAGTCATTAAATTCTTGTATGATATCAGACATTTTCTTTTAATTTATTTTTATAAACAATTTTTGAAATAAGAATGCTGACTTCGTATATAATTAACATTGGAATTGCAACAATCGTTTGACTCACAACGTCTGGTGGAGTCACAATCGCGGCGATAACCAAAATAAGTACAACAGCATATTTCCAGTATTTTCTTAAGAACTCAGGAGTTACTAAGCCAAGTTTCGTTAAGAAATAAATTGCAATTGGAAGTTCAAAAAAGATCGCGCTTCCCAGAATACTTGTTTTTACCATTCCCATGTACGATTCTAGCGTAAACTGGTTTTTTACCACGTCGCTGACAGAGAAAGTTGCCACAAAGTTTACAGACATCGGTATTACTACAAAGTACCCAAACAATACTCCTAAGAAGAAAAGCAAAGAAGAAACGAAAATGAATAATTTCGCATTTTTTCTTTCTTTTTCATAAAGAGCAGGACTGATAAATTTCCAGATTTCCCATAAAATATAAGGGAAACTCAAAATAAAACCAGCCAAAAGACACATCCATACAAAGATGTTGACTTGACCCTCCATTTCGGTATTCTGAATAATAAAATTCAGTTCGGTAATGCAGATGCTATCTGCAAATCCTAATGAATGGGATAAGTCGCAAAACCAAACATACGTAAAGAATGTGGGTCTAATCGGGCCTAAAATTATTTGATCAAATAAATAATCACTAATAAAATAAGTAACAAATGCCATTACGCATGTTGCAATTGTACTTCTAACCAATAACCATCTTAGTTCTTCAAGATGATCCAAAAATGACATCTCGCCAAGGTTTTTCTTTGCCATTATACGATTCCTTCTTTTAAAATGTCATGTAAGTGTAAAACGCCTTTGTATTCTCCTTCGTCGGCAACAATAAGTTGCGTAATAGAGAAATCTTCCAAAATATTCAATGCATCAACCGCCATGGTTTCCGAAGAAACCATTTTAGGATTTTTAGACATAATATCCCTTGCAGTTAAGTCCGCAATAGTATCTACGTCATTTAGCATTCTTCGGATGTCTCCATCTGTAATAATGCCGATAATTTTATTGTCTTCAATAACTGCAGTTACACCCAATCTTTTTTCAGAAATTTCAAAAATCACTTTTTTGACAGAGGTATCTGGAGCTACAGTTGGTTTTAATGAGTTTTCTATCATGTCTTTTACACGAAGTAAGAGTTTTTTTCCTAATGCGCCGCCTGGATGATAAACTGCAAAATCTTCTGGTTTAAAATCACGCATTTCCATTAAGCAAACCGCAAGAGCATCTCCCATAACAAGTTGTGCTGTGGTGCTGTTTGTTGGAGCTAAGTTGATCGGGCACGCTTCGATATTTACTGTTGTATTTAAAACGCAATCTGAGCCTTTTGCTAAAAAAGAAGTTGTGTTTCCTGTAATGGCAATTAGCGTGTTTCCGAATCTTTTTAATAAAGGAACCAAAACTTTAATTTCTGGACTATTGCCGCTTTTAGAAATGCAGATAATGACATCATCGTTTTGTATCATTCCTAAATCGCCGTGAATTGCTTCTGCAGCATGCAAAAACATAGATGGAGTTCCAGTAGAGTTAAAAGTAGCAACCAATTTTTGCGCAATGATGGCACTTTTTCCAATTCCTGTCACGATTAAACGGCCTTTGGTTTTGTATATGTGTTGGACAGCTTCGTAAAAATTTTCGTCCAAAAAATCAATTAGTTTTGTAATTGCTTCACTTTCAGAGAGTATTGTTTTCTTGGCGATCGCCAATATATTTTCTTTTGTGATCAAAACAGAATATTTAAAATTTGTATGTATAAAAGAAAGTTGTATCTTTATGTGTTGCAAATTTATACAAAATACAGTTAATATAGAGAATGAATTCAAATGAAATTGAAATACATAAAGAATTAAAGAAGTATTTCGGCTTTAGCCAATTTAAAGGCTTGCAGGAGCAAGTCATTACGAGTATTTTAGACGGAAAAAATACATTCGTAATTATGCCGACCGGTGGAGGGAAATCTCTGTGTTACCAATTACCGGCTTTAATTCAAGAAGGAACAGCAATAGTTGTTTCTCCTTTAATTGCTTTGATGAAAAATCAGGTTGATGCAATTCGAAGTCTTTCGTCTGAAAATGGAATTGCACATGTATTAAACTCCTCTTTAACTAAAACAGAAATTGCTCAGGTCAAGAAAGATATTACTTCTGGATTGACCAAACTTTTGTATGTCGCCCCAGAATCATTAACAAAAGAAGAATATGTGGCTTTTTTACAAAGTGTTCCAATCTCTTTTGTAGCTATTGATGAAGCGCACTGTATCTCAGAATGGGGACATGATTTTAGGCCAGAGTATAGAAATCTGAGAAACATAATCAAGCAATTGGGTAAAGTGCCAATTATTGGTCTTACCGCAACAGCAACCCCAAAAGTTCAGGAAGACATTCTGAAAAACCTTGATATGGCTGATGCAAATACTTTTAAAGCATCATTCAACAGACCGAACTTGTATTATGAAGTTCGTACAAAAACGAAAAATATTGAGTCGGATATTATTCGATTTATCAAACAGCATAAAGGAAAATCTGGAATTATTTATTGCTTAAGCCGTAAAAAAGTAGAATCTATTGCAGAAGTTTTACAAGTAAACGGTATTAGCGCTGTTCCTTATCATGCAGGTTTGGATGCTAAAACCCGGGCCAAACATCAAGATATGTTCTTGATGGAAGACGTTGATGTGGTGGTAGCAACAATCGCATTCGGAATGGGAATTGACAAACCAGACGTTCGTTTTGTAATTCACCACGATATTCCAAAATCTCTTGAAAGTTATTACCAAGAAACGGGTCGTGCAGGACGTGACGGTGGAGAAGGTCATTGCTTGGCTTACTACTCTTATAAAGATGTAGAAAAGCTAGAGAAATTTATGTCTGGAAAACCGGTTGCCGAACAAGAGATTGGTTTTGCGCTTTTGCAAGAAGTTGTGGCTTATGCCGAAACGTCAATGTCGCGCAGAAAATTTTTGTTGCATTATTTTGGTGAAGAATTTGACAGCGAAACAGGAGAAGGCGCAGATATGGACGATAACGTTCGTAATCCGAAGCATAAAGTCGAAGCCAAAGAACAAGTGGTTAAATTGCTTGAAATTGTTCGCGATACCAAACATATCTACAAATCGAAAGAAATTGTTTTCACTTTAATCGGACGTATTAATGCCGTAATTAAAGCACACAAAACAGATACGCAGCCTTATTTTGGTGCTGGTTCGGACCACGACGAAAAATATTGGATGGCATTATTGAGACAAGTTCTGGTTACAGGATATTTGTCGAAAGATATTGAAACATACGGCGTTATAAAAATTACGCAAGAAGGTTTAGATTATATCAAAAGTCCAGTTTCATTCATGATGTCAGAAGACCATGAATATACTGAAGCAGATGACGAAACTATTGTAACCGGCGGAAAATCATCTGGAACTGCAGATGAAGTGCTGACAGGTATGCTTCGTGAACTTCGCAAAAAAGTAGCTAAAAAACTAGGAGTGCCTCCATTCGTAGTTTTTCAAGATCCTTCAATCGAAGATATGGCTTTGAAATATCCGATAACTATACAAGAATTATACAATATTCATGGTGTGGGGGAAGGAAAAGCAAAAAAATACGGAAGCGAGTTTGTTGCTTTAATAAGCCGTTATGTGGAGGATAACGATATTATTCGTCCAGACGATTTAGTTGTAAAATCTACAGGAGTAAATTCTGCCAACAAATTATACATTATTCAGAATATTGATAGAAAATTGCCTTTAAGTGATATCGCTTCCGCGAAAGGACTTTCTATGGATGCATTGATCAAAGAAATGGAACAGATTGTATATTCTGGCACAAAACTAAATATCAAATATTGGTTAGACGATATTTTAGATGACGATCAGCAGGAAGAAATTCACGATTACTTCATGGAATCAGAATCAGATAAAATAGAAGACGCTCTTAAAGAATTTGATGGCGATTACGATATTGACGAATTGCGTTTAATGCGTATTAAGTTTATTAGCGAGGTAGCGAACTAAAGTTAAATTCCAAAACAAAAAAGTTTAAAATATAAAATCCAAATTCCAATTGCTTCATCACTTGGAATTTGGATTTTTTTATTGAGTTTTCCAAAGGTTGGAATTTGGAATTTAAAATATTGGAATTTTATTCAACATAAATTTCCCCTCGATGCGGTTTTAAAGCATCTCTTACTTGAATCATATTTTCGTCGGTTACTACCATAAAAGCGATTGCGTACATTTCGTCTATGATTTTAAATCCTGTAATATTTAAAGGTAGTTTTTCGATTGCGATATATTCTTTCAAATGAATTTCGTGGTGTTCAGCTGTTTTTGCTGAAGCTGGTCCGCGGAAATCCCAAATTAATTTTATTTTTCTAGACATTTTTTTTAAGGTGCAAAGGTTGTTAGGAACAAAGATACAAAGTCTTTCTTAAAGGTTCTATGTAGAGACGCACCGCAGTGCGTCTACGCAACGTATATCCTTAATGTGTTAGACGCACTGCAGTGCGTCTCTATAATATTATTTGTGTTAAAAAAATCTGCGATATCTGCGAGAGAAAAGAATAATCCAATTTGCTCGCAAAGTCGCTAGGGCACAAAGTTTTTTCCTGTAGAGGTGTACAGCAGTGCGTCTAAGGTATTGTGGAAATTCGTTGTGTAGACGCACTGCAGTGCGTCTCTACCATATACTTTGTGTTAATCTGCGTGCAAATTTTACAGTAAATATAAAATCTCATTTCAAAATAGTACTTTTGCATGTTCTTTTCATAGAAAGAAAAGCTAATAGAATAAATACACAAAAATGCCTAAAGAACTTTTACTTCAAGTTACACCAGAAATTGCTGCAAACGAATCATTGCTAAAAGACCATTTGTCTAAGCAAATAAAAGTTTCTGCTCAAGAAATTCAGCATGTTTCGATTTTAAAACGCTCTATCGACGCGCGCCAGAAAGCGATTAAAATCAATTTGAAAGTTGTTATTTATTTAAAAGGCGAACCTTTTCAGGAAACTAAATTAGAGCTTCCTATATATAAAGATGTTTCAAACGCGCAAGAAGTTATTGTAGTTGGCGCTGGTCCAGCTGGACTTTTTGCTGCTTTGCAATTAATTGAATTAGGTTTAAAGCCAATTGTTCTAGAACGCGGAAAAGATGTTCGAGGACGTCGACGTGATTTAAAAGCAATCAATCGTGAACATATTGTAAACGAAGATTCAAATTATTGTTTTGGGGAAGGTGGAGCAGGAACTTATTCTGACGGAAAGTTATATACACGTTCTAAAAAACGTGGCGATGTAACTAGAATTTTAGAGCTTTTAGTCGCTTTTGGTGCTTCTGAAGATATTTTGGTCGAAGCGCATCCTCACATTGGAACCAATAAATTGCCTAAAATTATTGAAGATATCCGAAATAAAATCAGAGAATTTGGCGGTCAAGTTTTATTCGAAACTCGCGTAGACGATATTCTAGTAAAGAATAATGAAGTTGAAGGAATCGTAACGCAGAACGGAGATAAAATTCACGCCAATAAATTGATCTTAGCGACAGGACATTCAGCGCGTGATATTTTTGAATTATTAGACAAAAAGAAAATCTTAATAGAAGCAAAACCTTTTGCTTTAGGAGTTCGTGCAGAACATTCTCAGGAATTAATTGACAGTATTCAATATAGCTGTGATTTTCGTGGAGAGCATTTGCCACCAGCGCCATATTCAATTGTAAAACAAGTTAACGGCCGCGGAATGTATTCGTTCTGTATGTGTCCGGGAGGTGTAATTGCGCCGTGCGCGACAAGTCCAGGAGAAGTGGTTACAAACGGTTGGTCGCCATCTAAACGTGATCAGTCAACGGCAAATTCTGGAATTGTAGTCGAATTGAAATTGGAAGATTTTAAACCTTTTGCAAAATTTGGAGCTTTGGCTGGAATGGAATTTCAAAAAAGCATCGAACAAAAAGCGTGGCATTTGGCTGGAGAAACGCAGAAAGTTCCCGCGCAAAGAATGATTGATTTTACGAAAAGTAAAGTTTCAGCAGATATTCCGAAAACTTCTTATGTTCCTGGAACGACTTCGGTTGAATTGGGACAGGTTTTTCCAGGATTTTTAACTCAAATTATGCGTCAGGGCTTTCAGGATTTTGGAAAATCAATGCGCGGTTATTTAACCAATGAAGCAATTTTACATGCGCCAGAAAGTAGAACTTCATCGCCAGTTAGAATTCCAAGAGATGCAATGACTTTAGAGCATTTGCAAATCAAAGGTTTGTACCCTTGCGGAGAAGGTGCAGGTTATGCGGGTGGAATTATTTCTGCAGCAATCGATGGCGAAAAATGTGCCTTAATGATTGCGGAATCCTTGAAATAATTGGCTTCAGGTTTTTTGGTCCAGTAAAGATTGTTATCTTAGTATTCTGATTTTAATAGAATATTCCCCCAAAGATGACCATACAAGAAATCGAAAAAAAATACGGATTTGAATACCCATTCTTATACAAACAGTTAGATGCTGATGGCATGCTGGATGTTGGAGAATATGGGCCAAATTGGTATACAGATGTTTATCCTACTTTAAAAGACAATCCGCCTTTACTTTTGCATTCTTATGATTTTGAATCGCTGAATTTAAAATCTGTAGCCGAAGAAATAGAAGAACTTCAAAATCCAGAAGATTACCGAAATATTAATCCAGAATTAAAGTTTATTCCGTTTGCCAAAAGCGGCGGCGGCGATCATTATTGTTTTTTCTTAAACGAAAAAAATAATGATGATGTGCCAATTGTGTACGTTTGGCACGACATGAATGAAGTAAGTTATCTGGCAAAAAATCTACAGGATTTTATCTTCAAAGTTTTATTGATTGATATGTCGAAGCAAGATACTTACAACGAACTAAGCGATGAAGAATTTAGAGACGATATAGAATCGGTGTTTAAATCACATAAAAAATACTTAACCGATCACCAAAATGCGATTATCGAAGAAATTCTAAAACGAGAACTTATTGATTATGAAATTAATGTTTCTCCGAAAATTGTAGAATCGGCAAGAGGATTGTTGACAGATTTCGAATTGGAGTCGATTGTAAACGAAGTCATTCCTTTCGATAAAATGAATCAAAGTTTTAAATATTCTAACGATTAGTTTTAATACAAAATAGTTGCAATGAGCTTTTTCTCTAACCTATTTGGGCGCAATAACGATCCAAAATCGATCATTTCTTTTGATGTTATTGATCCTATTTATTCGTATTTATATAATGAGCAGTCAAGTCTTGAATTTAAAGTGAAAGGAATTCAGGAAGATGTCATGGTAAATTTGTTTTTCGTTCCGGGTTCATTTGATCATGAAGAAGGAAATGAAGAAATTAAAAAAGCAGGTTTTAATAATGCTTATGAAGTTTTGAATGAGCTTTATAAAAAAATGAATATTTCTACCCTTTCAGACGAGCAGATTCAAGAAGGTTTAGAATACGATTTTATACACATTCAGTTTTATTCGGAACCGACTTTAGAGGAAAAAAAGTTCTTTAAGCGTTCTATAAAAAACTTCGTGATCTTTTTCTGCTGTACGAATAGTTTAGAAATAAACGACTTTAAAATATTATATTCAGGAAGACATTTCTTTGATTATACAAAAGGATTGTTGGAAAGCGAATTATTAGATATAAATAATCCGAAGAACGAAAGTGAGGAAATCGGAATTAAAGATTTTAAATTGGTTTTGCAGGGAATCTGCCAATATTTAAACATTGAAATTCCTGAAACTGTCGAACTTCCTTCAAATGAAAATTTAGTAGAAAACGAAGAAGTAACAGAAGAAACTTTTGAAGAATTTGTAAAACTGGTTTCTCGAGGAAATATTGAAGAGCAAGAACTCAAAAAGCAATCGACAATGCTTTTTGAAAATTACAAAAAAGAGAGCAGTGAATATCACGACATTGTCGATGGTCATTTTGATTTTTTTGAAAGTATTGATGCTTGGAACAGCGATTGGAAATTCGATCCAGAAGATGCTGAATATTTTATAGGCGAAATGCTTGGTGAGGAAGATTTCACTTTCGAATATCCAGAAGAAACCTATAGCCATGATTTGTTCCCGTATATTCAATCAGAATTAGAAAAACGCGGTTTTGAATTAATGACTTACAATACAAATGGCGATAATTATTTGTTTTTTGTTGCCAATAAAAATGATGTTGAAAGGATTTTAGAGTTGTCTGAAATTACTAAAATTGAAATCGATCAATTGTAAGTTTAAGATATAGTTTGTCATTTCGACGAAGGAGAAATCTTCGTAAGTAACACGGCAAAGATTGGCTTATTGGAACGGAGCTACTTGCGGTGATTTCTCCTTCGTCGAAATGACAATTTTACGGTGAAAACCGAGACTTAAAACTGACCGCTGGTAAGTTCAGATGTTTACGGAATCAATATAATTTTCCCTGTGCTTTTTCTGCTTTCTAAGAAATCATGCGCCAATTTTCCTTCTGATAATTTAAAAGAAGTCGGTTCAGAAAGTTTAATTTTGCCTTCAGTAATCCAGCTAAATAATTGGGTTGCTCTTTTAATTCTTTCTTCTTTAGAATTTAAATAACTCCATAAATCACCGCCAGTTAAAGTTTTAGAGCCGTCCATGAGCATTCTCGGATCTACAGGTTCGGGGTCGCCTCCCGCCATTCCGAAGAAAACTACTTGACCGCATTCTTTGGTCACTTCAAAACTATCTTTTAAAGTGCTTCCAATACTATCGTAAACAACGTCGACTCCGTTTGGAACAGTTTTAAAAACTTGCGATTTCCAATCGTCATTATAAAGAAAAACATGATCTGCACCTTGTTCAAATCCGATTTTTGCTTTTTCGGGAGATGAGGTTAATCCGATAACGGTTGCGCCCAAAAGTTTACTAATCTGAGTAAGTATTTGCCCAACCCCGCCAGCAACTGCGTGTATTAAAACAGTTTCTCCTTTTGCGGTTTTATGACTGTCTGTAGCCAAATAATGCGCCGTTAAACCTTGCAATAAAACAGAAGCTGCAGTTTCAAAAGAAATGCTTTCAGACAATGGAATAATGTGATTTACATTTACTGCCACCAATTCTGCATTAGCAAACGGAGCATCGGCAAAAGCCACACGGTCGCCCACTTTAAATTCTGGATGATTATTGGCATCAACAACAATTCCTGCGCCTTCATAACCAGCAATAAAAGGCGGATTTCCTTTTAAGTGATAATTGCCTTTGCGTCGGTAAACATCGGCAAAATTTAATCCGATGGCTTTCATTTCGATAAGAATTTCGTCGCTTTTTAATTCTGGATTAGGGATTTCTATATATTCTAAAACATCTGAATCTCCAAAAGAAGAAAATGTAAGTGCTTTCATTTTTAAGTAATTTAGGAATGTAAAGTTCGGTAAAAATTAAAAGCCTCTATTAAATTTTAATAGAGGCTTTTGAAATATTTTTTATGGCCACAGATTAAAAGGATTAACACAGATTATTTTAAAAAAAAAAAATCCTTTCTAATCCATTTAATCTGTGGCAAAAGAAAAACTATATTTTAGGGAATTTCATTTCGTTGAAAGTGCTTTTTTGCTTCGCTAAAGCTTCAATGTCTTGCCATTTTCTAGGAGAATCTGCAGACAGATTTTCATAAGAATCTTTCAGCATTAAAATATCATCTTCAATGCGAACACCGATATTCCACCATTTTTTATCACATTTACTATTTGGCGGAATATAAATTCCTGGTTCTACAGTAAGAATCATGTTTTCTTTAAGAGTTCCCATGTAGTTCCCTTTGTCATGAACATCCAATCCAAGGAAGTGCGAACATCCATGTGGATAATAAATGCGAGCATCTTTTGGATCTGTAATAATTCCTAATTTAAGTAATCCAGCAGTAATAACTTCTTTTGCTTTTTTATTTAAATCCTGAATTGGAGTCCCTTCTTTACAGATTTTAAAAACTTCTTCCTGCGCATCGTAAACGATTTGATAAATTGCTTTCTGTTCTTCTGTAAATTTTCCGTTTGCAGGAACTGTTCTTGTAACGTCTGCAGAATAACCATGATATTCAGAACCAACATCCATTAGCAATAATTGATTGTCCATTTTTGTAGCATTGTTATCGTTATAATGCAAGATGCATCCGTTTGCCCCAGCGCCAACAATTGGCGGATAACCTTCGCCTTCTGCGCCATAATGTCTGTGTACATAAGCATGAATTCCGTCTGCTTCATTTTCGCTCATATCTGGACCAACTGCTTTCATCACTTCGTTGTGAGCAATGCAAGAAAGTTTTACCGTTTTACGCATCAAAACAAGTTCTTCTGGAGTTTTAATTTCGCGAAGAGAATTAGTTATTTTATCAAATAGCGCAACTGAGGCTTCATTTGATTTTGTAATTCCAACTTTAGATTTAAATGATTTCAAAAGTGAATATAAATTGTCTGGATTATTGCTTTCTGTAACATCTGTTGGGATTTCGTCATAAATAACTTTATCAAATTTTGCGAAATCAATGGCAAACGCATTAAAATCTTTTCCGTTGTAAACAGTTGTAAAACCTAATTTAGATTTTGCACCTTCAATTCCCAAACGTCTTCCTGTCCAAGTTTCACGAGAAGCATTTCTTTCTCTCACAAAAAGAACTTCGTTGTATTTTTCTGCTCCTTGCGGTTCTTTAAAAAGCACTAAAATCGCATCTGGTTCTTTGTGTCCTGTTAGATAATACATATCAGGATTTGCGTGATAATTGTAGTTGATGTCTTTTGAGAAAACTTTTTCTGGATAAGAGAAAACAACCGCTACAGAATTGGCTGGCATTAAAGCTCTAAAAGCTTCACGACGCCCTTTGTGGAATTCTTTTGTGAGATAATCTGTGGGAAGGTTTTCTTGCGAATGAACAAACGATACTGTTAATGCAAGAACAAAAAATAGAAACTTTTTCATTTTTCTGGTTTTTTATTGATGATTTTTTGGTTTTTTGATTGCTGCAAAATACAAAAAAAATGAAATCGTAAGATTGAAATTAAATATTTGATTTATAAAACTTTAAATAAAATACAGTAACTTAGGTATAGAAAATTACGGTTTTTACTAAAATTTAAATTTCAAAAAGCTTCTAACTGGGCATGAATATTGAGTAAAGAATTTTTATAGAATTATTTTAATCTTCAAAAAACAAATTATAAATCTTTAAAATGCATTTTTATGAAAAAATACACATTTGCAGTCCTTTCCGTTTTGACTTTATTATTTGCGTCATGTTCGGCGTCAAAAACAGATAAAAGCGCAGGCGATCTATTTGGTACAACTTGGGAATTAGAATATATTTCTGGACCAAGAATTGCTTTTGAAGGATTATATCCGAATAAAAAACCACAAATTACTTTTGATCAAAAAGAAACAAAAGTGTATGGAAATAATGGATGCAACGGTTACAGCGCGCCATATGCTTTAAGCGGAAAAAAATTGACTTTTGGTGAGCCAGGTCCTGCAACTTTAATGTTTTGCGAAGGAGGAGGAGAGCAGCAGTTTTTACAGCAGATGAAGAAAATTACAAGTTATAGCATCGATAAAGATGGAAAACTGATTTTGAATGAAGGCGATGTAGCAACGATGCGATTTAAAAAAGTAGCTAAACAATAAATTTAGTCACTTCATCAAAAAAAACTCTAGCAGAAGTTAAGTAATATAAAAAGGGGAAATGAAAAATCATTTCCCCTTTTTTGTACTTGTAAGTTTATTTCTTTTTCAGTTTATTTTTAAAAACCTTTTCAAATTTTTCTAGTTTAGGTTGAATGACCATTTTGCAATACGGCTGATTTTTATTGTTAGCATAATAGTTTTGATGATAATCTTCAGCTTTGTAAAAAATTTTAAAAGGCTCCACTTTTGTCACAATCGGACTGTTGTAGACTTTAGCTTTGTTTAATTCGGCAATAATACTTTGAGCGGCTTTCTTCTGTTCTTCATTTCTATAGAAAATAACGGAGCGGTATTGTGTTCCAACATCTGCACCTTGACGGTTTAAAGTTGTTGGATCATGAACGGTGAAAAACACTTTGAAGATTTCGTTAATATCAGTAACTGTTTTGTCGTATGTGATTTGAACTACTTCGGCGTGTCCAGTTGCTCCTGTGCTAACTTCTTCGTAAGTTGGGTTTGCAACTTTTCCATCAGAAAATCCCGAAACAACCGATTTTACTCCATCAAGATTTTCATAAACGGCTTCAACGCACCAGTAGCAGCCTCCGCCAAGTGTAATAGTTTCTAGATTCGATTTTTTATTTTGAGCAGTGCCATTTAGCGAAAGCGCAAAAAGGCATATTAAAAGTATATTTTTCATGTGTAGCTTATTTATGATCAGGAATAAAATCAAGAGCAATTGAATTCATGCAATAGCGTTTTCCGGTTGGTTCAGGACCATCATCAAAAATGTGTCCTAAATGTCCGCCACAACGCCCGCAAAGTGTTTCCGTTCTTTCCATTCCAAGCGAATTATCTTCTTTAAAAACAATGCTTTTTTTGTTTTCCTGTTCAAAGAAGCTTGGCCATCCGCAGCTACTGGAGAATTTTGCCGTTGATCTAAAAAGCAAGTTACCGCAAGAAGCGCAGTAATATGTCCCTTTTTCATCAGTATTCCAGTATTTTCCGGTAAAAGGTCTTTCGGTGTCGGCTTCTCTCATTACGGCATAAACGTCAGCAGGTAAAACCTTTTTCCATTCGGCATTGCTTACGTTTAACTTCGTTGTATCGGTATTAGAGTAATAAGGGTTTCCGGGCTTGCTGATTTTGTTTTCCATGATAGCAGTTTTTGTAGGTTGCTTTTTAGTGTTTTGTCCGCAGGCTTGTAAAATAAAAAGCGGAAGTAAAAAACAAAGACTGAAAATTAGATTTTTAGATTTCATAAGTTCTTGGGTGCTTTAATCTGTATTTCAAAGATACGTCGAGATTTAGCTTCAAATTACAGTGAGAGTTATTATTGAGATTTTTTTAAGTGTGTTTTAACTTTTTATTAGTTACGTAAAATGAGACAATGTAGTTTTTATGTCTTAATTTTAACAGCTTTTAATTTTTAGTAGAATTATTAAGTTGTAAATCAAGGAAATAGAAATTCGGACTAAAGCTAGGCTTTGGACATTCTTAATTAGCATTTTTAAGCCATTTCTTTTTTCGTATTTTTGTTTGCTTAAGAAGCCTTATGATAGAAGAAAACGTAATACTGGTTAATCAAAACGATGAACAGATTGGCTTAATGCCAAAATTAGAAGCACATGAAAAAGCGCTTTTGCACCGTGCCTTTTCGGTTTTTATTTTAAATAGTAAAAACGAAATTATGTTGCAGCAGCGTGCTCATCATAAATACCATTCTCCTTTGCTTTGGACTAACACTTGCTGCAGTCATCAAAGAGAAGGCGAAAGCAATATTGAAGCAGGAAGCAGGAGGTTGTTTGAAGAAATGGGTTTTAAAGCCGAATTGAAGGAATTGTTTCATTTTATCTATAAAGCGCCTTTTGATAACGGTTTGACAGAACATGAATTGGATCATGTTATGATTGGTTATTATAACGACGAGCCAAATATAAATCCAGATGAAGTAGAAGACTGGAAATGGATGAGCATTGAAGATGTGAAAGCAGATATTGAAAAACAGCCCGAAATTTATACCGTATGGTTTAAGATAATTTTTGATGAATTTGATCATTATCTCGAAGACCATAAATTATAGCCAACTAACCAGAAACATAAATGAGAGTAACCATATCAAGAAAAGCACATTTTAATGCTGCGCATCGACTGCATCGAAAAGATTGGTCATTTGAAAAAAACGATGCTGTTTTTGGAAAATGCAATAATCCGAACTTTCATGGTCATAATTATGGTTTAACAGTAAGTGTTACAGGAAAGATTGACCCGGAAACTGGTTTTGTTTTAGATGTGAAAGTATTAGCGGATATTATACAAGAAGAAGTAGAAGTTCCGTTTGATCACAAAAATCTCAATCTGGACGTTCCAGAATTTGCAGATTTAAATCCGACCGCAGAAAATATCGCGGTTGTGATATGGAATAAAATTAGACAACGTATTCATGCCGATTTCGATCTGGAAGTGGTGCTGAATGAAACGGAACGAAATTTTGTAACTTATAAAGGAGAATAAAACATGTCATTAAAAATAGGAGATATAGTTCCGAATTTTACTGCGAAAGACAACAATGGAGAACTTTTTGAAAGCCAAAGCGTTTTAGGGAGAAAGCCAGTGGTGATTTATTTTTATCCAAAAGATAATACGCCAGGCTGTACTACTGAAGCGTGCAGTTTTCGGGACCAATACGAAGATTTTAAAGATTTGGGAGCTGAGGTAATTGGTATTAGCAGCGATAGTGTAAAGTCACATCATAAATTTGCTGCTAAACATAAATTACCTTTTATTTTGCTTTCTGATCAGGATAAAAGATTAAGAAAACTTTTTGGTGTCCGTAATAGTTTGCTCGGACTTCTGCCAGGACGCGTTACCTATATAATAGATAAAAATGGTTTGCTGATTTCGGTGTTTGATAGTGCAAATGCTGCCAAACATATTCCGAAAGCACTTGAAATCGTTAAAGAATTAGTATTGTAGAATACCAAATAGTATCAAATAAGAATTTAATTAAACAAATATATTAGCCTAAAAACATGAGCCAAAACTTATACCCACTGCAATTTGAACCGATTTTGAAAGAAAGAATCTGGGGAGGAGAAAAACTGAAAACTATTCTAAATAAACCAATCGTTTCTAAAATTACTGGCGAAAGCTGGGAATTGTCTACTGTGCCAGGCGATGTAAGTGTGGTTGCAAATGGAGATTTAAAAGGAAAATCTTTAATGGATTTGATTGACGAAACACCAGATGCGATTTTAGGAACTAAAGTGTATGAGCGTTTCGGAAAACAATTTCCGTTACTTTTTAAATACCTAGATGCGAGAGAAGATCTTTCTATTCAGGTGCACC
Organism: Flavobacterium anhuiense; assembly: GCF_050990855.1. Taxonomy (GTDB): domain Bacteria; phylum Bacteroidota; class Bacteroidia; order Flavobacteriales; family Flavobacteriaceae; genus Flavobacterium; species Flavobacterium anhuiense_C. Next base: position 283,680 of record NZ_CP158861.1, on the reverse strand, counting down.
CAAATGATAAATTAGCAAAAGAACGTCACAACTCATTCGGAAAGACTGAAATGTGGTACGTTACTCAAGCCGATGCTGATGCTAGAATTATTGTTGGTTTTAAAGAAGATTCTAATAAAGAAGAATATTTAAAACATTTGCATGACAATACTTTAGTTTCAATTTTAGATGATGTTAAAGCGAAACCTGGCGATGTTTTCTTTTTAGAAACAGGAACAGTTCACGCAATTGGTGCCGGTTTAGTTGTGGCAGAGATTCAGCAGACTTCTGATATTACGTACAGATTATATGATTTTGATCGTGTAGATGCACAAGGAAACAAAAGAGAATTGCACGTAGATCTTGCTTTGGATGCAATTAACTACAATAAAGTAGATACGCAGAAAAAATACGAGACAAAAACTAATACTTCAAACACGGTTGTAGATTGTCCTTATTTTACAACTAATTTCCTTCCGTTAGAAAATAAGTTGGAAGTTGCTAAAACTGGAGAAACATTTACGGTATATATGTGTATCGAAGGTGATTTTGAAATTGAATACCACGGATTTAAACAAGCTTACAAAAAAGGAGATACCGTTTTGGTTCCAGCTGCGATAAATGCATTTAGTTTAAACGGAAAAGCTTCAATTTTAGAAATTTACATTTCTTAGCATTAAATTTAAAGATAATATGTACTTTTGCAAACGCAAATTAAAATAATAAAGAAAATGGCAAACGTTAAGAATTTAAAGAAAGACATCAACTTCGTATTAGGAGATATTATTGAAGCAGTTTACTTGTTTGAGATGTCAACAACAGGAAATCCTACTCCAGAAACGAATGCTTTGGTCGATGAAGCTATCGCTGCATTCGATACTTTGATCACAAAAGTTAACGCAAAGAACGTTGAAAATAAAAAAGCGCACTTCAAGCAAATTAATGTTGAATTAGAACAAGCTGCTAATCAATTGATTGAAAAAATCAACGCATTATAAGAAAAAAAAAGTGTAAAAAAGTGCAAATTTATTTTGGGAAAACGAAAAACCGCTTTATATTTGCACCCGTAATGACGCCGATGTAGCTCAGCTGGCTAGAGCAGCTGATTTGTAATCAGCAGGTCGTGGGTTCGAGTCCCTCTATCGGCTCAATAAAAACGGAGACCATCACAGAAATGTGGTGGTTTTTTTAATTATAGAGGGCAGTGTGAATTTTTTTTGGAATATTAAAAAACATTTCTATCTTTGCACTCGCAAAATAGGCCGATGTAGCTCAGCTGGCTAGAGCAGCTGATTTGTAATCAGCAGGTCGTGGGTTCGAGTCCCTCTATCGGCTCAAAAACCATCACAGAAATGTGGTGGTTTTTTTTATGCTTAAAAAATAAAATTCTAAATTTTTTAAGGAGACTCCAATATTTAAATTCTGAATGGTGCCATTGTCGGTTTTAAAATTTTGACAAAGTGAGGGGTGAGTTTTGGTCGTATTGAAAATAATGGAATATTGAGGCTATTCTATCGTTTTTTAGGAGAGTTTTTAAATGGTTTGGGATTGTAGATCGTTCGCGGTTGGGATTGTAATTTAGGGCATAAAAAAAGCCCTGAAATTTTCAGGACCTTTTTATTGTTATGATGACAAGATTATTTTTGTGCTTCAGGTGTACTAGCTTCAGTTGTGGTTTCTGCTGGAGCGTTTTTTTCTACTTTTTTTATATCGGCTACATACTTTGTCAGTTTCTTTCCGTAAAATGATTGCGCTACTTTTGGAGTCATCGATTTTTGAATAGTATCTAAAAATTTGATGTTGATATCGTAAATCTCTGCTAAAGCGATATAAGGTGCTACTTCGTGATCTTTATTGTTTATGGCAAAGTTTGTAGCGTATAAATATTTTCTTTTAATGTTTGTCTGCTGTTTTACTTCTATGCTGTCAATTGCTTTCTGATCCTGTCTTTTTATGGCTTTGAATCTGGCTTCAACCATTGTTAGGTTTTCTTCGATAAAACGAGAGTTTACTTTTTTGTACTCTTCGTACAGTTCCTGATTTTTTGAACCTGTAATTTTTGCGTTAGCAATGAAATTGTCTAAGTTGGTTTCGATATTGATGTTTCCTGGTTCAGCAAAAAACAAAATGTTATTGTCTAATGAGTTTGTTACGCCACGATCTAGAAATAAGTATAGCATTTCAGGAGATTCTAATTTGATGTCTCTTTCGAAAGTTGAGTTTCCGTCAATTTTAATGCTGTCGATAGCAACAAGAGAAGTGTCAACTACTCTTTGAATATATAAAGTTCCAGTTTTTAAACCTTTAATGTTTCCTGTAAGATGTAAGTTGTCGGCAGCAGATTCTTTTTTGCTGCAAGATGCTAAGACTGCTAGAGTAACAAAAGCAATTAGTGTTTTTTTCATTAGTTTTTGAGATTTTGGTGCAAAATAAAGAAAATAGTTTAAATGTAAAGAGGCTGGCGTTTTATTTTTCTAAAAAAAAATAAATCCCAATCTATTTCTAAATTGGGATATTAAAGCAGTGCAGGAAAAGGTCTTACATAGATAAATTGAATGAAGATCCGTTTTCTTGTGTGTACGTATAAACTGCATCACAGTCGTTATTTCCGTAATCTATTACGCCATTCAAAATTTCTCCTTGTATTTTTAATTGTCCTTTAGAAACAAATAGACAAGAGTATTTTTTAATTAGAGGTTCTTTTACGGTCAAAGTAAGTGCTTCGCCATTTGCAGCTGTTACTTTATGTGTGCCTTCTGTAATTTCGTATACATTGTCAGATAAGACAAAAGGAGTATCTACTCCTGCAGTTTGCTTAGTCGTATAAAATCCAGAATTAGTGTAAACTCCGCCTTGTATATCTGTAAGTTTGCCATTTGTTACTTTTCTGCTCCATTGCGGTGTAGTGGCAACAGTTGTAGTATTAGTGTATTCAATCGTACCTTCTAATTTGATATAGTTTATTGAATAGTCAATTCTTTCAATTGTCATTTTGCTTCCAGTTTCGGTAATAGGGCCAGAAAGCGTTATTTTTAGTTGTCCTTTTCTTGTGAGGTTATTTGCGTCTTTACATCCCGCTGTTCCAAAATCGGCCAAAAATACTTTAGGATAATTTCCTCCAGTTGTCGTAACAGTAATTGTTGCGCAAACTCCAGGAGCTGTTTCGGCAGTTTTTGAAGTGCTTGATGTAGTTGTTGCAACTGAAAGGGCAGTGTTCAGGTCCATCTCGTTTGAAGTGTCAACAGCAATTGATGCTCCAATGTTGGTTAGGTTTGTTGAAGCTATAGGTTCGTCGTGATTGTCGCTAGAACAAGAAATGTATAAAAATGCTGTTGCGCAAATTGTAGATAGTAAAAGTGCGGTCTTTTTCATAGTGGTATTTGTTTAAATAGATTAATAAGGCAGTCAAATGTAATAAAAAAACGAATTGTAATTAAAAAATTGCGTAATGTTTGATCTACAGCATTGTATAACGGATTTTTGAACAAAAAATTATGAACAGGCATTTTTAAAATGATTCAAATAAGTCTTGGGATTTGTTTTTTTTGCTAAAGATTGAAATAAAAAAAAGCTGTCCAATTTGGACAGCTTTTAGGATGAAAGCACGATGTACTTATTTTATCATTTCAAAACTTCTTTTTACGAAAGCAGTAAGCGCTTCACCTTTTAATAGGTTTTGAGATAGTTTAGCTAAATCTAAAGCTTGTTTAACTAAATGTTCTTGGTGCGTTTTATCTTCTGTATTTAAGATGCTTGAAGCAAGATCAGAATTGGTGTTTACAACCAAGTTGTACATTTCTGGCATATTGCCCATTCCGAACATTCCTCCTCCGCCTGTTTGGCTCATTTCTTTCATTCTACGCATAAATTCTGGCTGCGTGATAATGAATGGAGCCGCTTGCGAATCCATAGCTTCCAACTGAACGCTGTACGCTTTTGGAATATAAGCTTCCAAAGAAGTTTTTAAAGCTGCTTTTTCGTCATCTGATAATTTAGAAATCGCATTTTCTTCTTTTTTGATTAAGTTGTCAATGTGGTCAGAGTCAACACGTACAAAAGTTAATCCGCTGTTATCGTTTTCAATTTTTTGGATTAAATGCGAAATAATCGGAGAATCTAAAAGCAATACTTCGTATCCTTTATCTTTTGCTGCTTCAATATAAGAGTGTTGAGCATCTTTATTTCCTGCATAAAGAATTACTAATTTACCATCTTTATCCGTTTGGTTTTCTTTTAGTTTTTCTTTTAACTCCTCTAGTGTAAAGTAAGTGTCGTCTACTGTTGGGTATAACACAAATGCACCTGCTTTTTCATAGAATTTATCTTCAGAAAGCATTCCGTACTCCAAAACGATTTTAATATCGTTCCATTTTGCTTCAAAATCAGCACGGTTTTCATTAAACAAAGCTTTTAATTTATCGGCTACTTTACGAGTGATATAGTTTGAGATTTTTTTCACCGCTCCGTCAGCCTGTAAGCCAGAACGAGAAACGTTTAATGGAATATCTGGAGAATCGATTACACCTTTTAACATGGTCAAGAATTCAGGAACAATTCCTTCAACGTTATCAGTAACGTAAACTTGGTTTTGGTACAGCTGAATTTTGTCTTTCTGGATTTGCATATCTGAACCCAATTTTGGGAAATACAAAATACCAGTTAAGTTAAATGGATAATCTACATTTAAATGAATGTGGAATAATGGCTCCTCAAATTGCATTGGATACAATTCTCTGTAGAAGTTTTTGTAATCTTCATCAGATAATTCAGAAGGCTGTTTTGTCCAAGCTGGATTAGGATTGTTAATGATGTTGTCAGTTTCAACTGTTTCATTAACATAATCTTCTGGAGCATCTTCTGGTTTTGGAAGTGTTTCCGTTCTTGTTCCAAATTTAATTGGAATAGGCATGAACTTGTTGTACTTGTTTAATAAACCCGAGATTTTAGAATCGTCTAAGAACTCCAAAGAATCTTCAGCAATGTGAAGAATGATTTCAGTTCCGCGTGAAGTTTTGTCAGCAGGCTCTAAAGTAAATTCAGGGCTTCCATCACATGTCCAATGGGCTGCTGGCTCATCTTTGTATGATTTGGTAATGATTTCAACTTTTTCAGCTACCATAAAAGCAGAGTAGAAGCCTAGACCAAAATGTCCGATGATTCCAGAATCTTTAGCAGAATCTTTGTATTTGTCCAAAAATTCTTCAGCACCAGAAAACGCTACTTGATTGATGTATTTTTCAACTTCATCAGCAGTCATACCTAAACCTTGATCGATAATGTGGATTTTTTTTCCTTCTTTGTCCACTTTAACTTCGATAATTGGGTTTCCGTATTCTACTTTAGCCTCACCGATGCTAATAAGATGTTTTAGTTTTAAAGTAGCATCAGTACCATTAGAAACAAGCTCACGCAAGAAAATTTCGTGGTCGCTGTAAAGAAACTTTTTAATTAAGGGAAAAATGTTTTCTACTGAAACATTAATTTTACCTGTTGCCATATTTTTAATTTTTTGATTTAATTTGATGATTTTCATTTATTCAAATAAAATACCAATTACGTTAAGGGTGACAAAATGTCTGAAATGTTAATTTTGAAAGAAAATAAATAGATTCTAAAACAAAAATTATCGCGACGAATCGTATATTTGTGGTACAATAATTGTTAAAAAAGCAAAATATTAATCTATAAAAAAATTGTAAAATGAAGAAAGGTATTTTTATGTGCTTGATTGCCGTACTATTTTTTGCGTGTAAATCAGCTTCGTCGACAGCTTCAACAGACACAACGCTTTCTACAAAACTTGACAAATCAACACAAGTAGCGTTAAAAGGAAATTGGGTGCTAACTAACGTTTCTTATCCAGGTTCTGATTATATCAAAGTAAATTCATTTGATCTTGCAGATTCAAAATGTTTTATTGGTAGTACTTGGAGCTTTATTTCAAACAATAATAAAGGAAATATGGCTTTGACTTCTCCAAGCTGTACTGGATTTTCTTCGCCGATTGTATGGAGTATCAATAATCAAGGTTTGTTTGTATTAAAAATTCTTAATGCAGGTGAAAAAGCGAAAAAAGTAAGAGATGGTTATTTGCTTAAAGTTTCAGGTGTATCTGAAAGTTCTTTTCAGTTAATAGATAACATCAATGTTGGTGGTCAGGTAAAAGATGTGGTTTACCAATTTCAAAGAGCAAATTAATTTTTAAAGGTATAAAAAATGAAAAAGATAACGGTTTTAGGTTTAAGTAGTTTACTGGTATTGGTGAGCTTTTTCGCAAGCTGCGATTCAGTAAAAAATGCAAATAATACACAAAAAGGAGCTGGAATTGGTGCTGTAGCAGGAGGTGTTATTGGTGGGATTTTAGGAAATAATTTAGGGAAAGGCGGAAACGCTGCTTTAGGAGCTGCAATTGGAGCTGCCGTAGGTGGTGGAACAGGAGCTTTGATCGGTAACAAAATGGATAAACAAGCTCGTGAAATTGATCAGGCTTTACCAGGTGCTTCTGTTGAAAGAGTTGGAGAGGGAATTCACTTGACATTAAATGAAAATGCAGTGCGTTTTGATACTAATAAATCAACTTTGACAGCTCAAGCAAAAGCTAACTTGGATAAATTAGTTCCTGTATTTAATGAGTATGGAGATACAGATATTCAAATTTTTGGTTACACAGATAATACTGGAAAACCAGAATATAACTTGACGCTTTCTGGACAAAGAGCTGCTTCTGTGCAATCTTATTTGGTTTCTAAAGGATTAAAATCTAGCCGTTTTAAAACTTCAGGTTTAGGAATTGCGGATCCAATTGCGACAAATGATACTCCAGAAGGAAGAGCTCAAAACCGTCGTGTTGAATTCTCAATTACAGCAAACGACAAAATGGTAAATGATGCTAAAGCAGAAGCTGGAAAATAGTTTCTAGTAAAATAAATCATCAAAAAAGCTGTTTCAAATAATTGAAGCAGCTTTTTTTTGACTTTAGAAATTAAACATTGTAAATTTGACGTCTCATATTACAACTCATGCTTGACATTCAAAATATATCTTTTTCGTACACCGAAAACCCCGTTATAAAAAACATTTCTTTTTCTATTGAAAAAGGCCAGAATATTGCCATTATAGGGGAGAGTGGCTGCGGAAAAAGTACGCTCCTTAAGCTTATTTACGGACTGTATGATCTGGATGAAGGAAAAATTTTTTACGGCGATAAACCAATCTTAGGACCAAAGTTTAATTTGATTCCCGGAATGCCTTATATGAAATATTTGGCGCAAGATTTTGATTTGTCTCCGTATGAAACTGTTGCAGAAAATGTTGGGAAGTTTTTGTCGAACGGTTTTGCTAATATGAAAAAACTGCGTGTTCAAGAATTGCTAGAGATGGTAGAAATGGATCAGTTTGCTCATGTTAAAACTAAATTTTTGAGTGGCGGACAGCAGCAGAGAGTAGCCTTGGTTAGAGTTTTGGCTCTTGAACCAGAAGTAATTTTGTTGGACGAGCCATTTAGCCAGATCGATGCTTTTAGAAAAAATGCGTTGCGTCGTAATTTGTTTCGCTACTTAAAACAAAAAGGAATTACGTGTATCATAGCAACACATGACAGTACAGATGCTTTGTCTTTTGCAGATCAAGCGATAGTGATGAGAAATGGAGAAGTCTTGGTAAAAGATAATCCTTCGAAAATTTATGAAGATCCAAAAATTAAATATGTAGCTTCTTTGTTTGGGGAAGTAAATGAAATTCCAACTCATTTATTATTGTCTTATGCAGATGAAACTCACAAAACTTTAGTGTATCCGCATCAGTTTAAAATGGTTTCAGAATCAAAATTGATGGTGAAAATTAGAAGAACTTATTTTAGAGGAAGCCATTATTTAATTGAAACTGTTTACAAAAGGCAATTGATTTTCTTTGAAAGCGAAATAGATTTACCGCTAGAACAAGAAGTTTTTTTGGCATTGAATTACCTATAAATTCGTTAATGTGTCAATTAGATAATTAGATAATTTTTTCTTTAACTAAAATGATAAAATAAACCCGACAAGTTTTTGAAATTTGTCGGGTTTTATATTTAAAATCAAGAGGTGTTTAATTCTTTAAATATTTCTCTAAAAACTGATCTTGTTCCCAAAGCAAATGAAGGATGTTTTCTTTAGCCACATAACTATGAGATTCTTTTGGCAGAATAACCATTCTTGCTGGTGCTCCTAAACCTTTTAATGCTTGAAAATATCTTTCTGTCTGTAAAGTAAAAGTTCCAGGATTATTATCTGCTTCTCCATGAACCAATAAAATTGGCGTTTTCATTTTTTCTGCATTCATAAATGGTGACATTGTATTGTAAACTTCAGGTACTTCCCAGTAGTTTCTTTGCTCAGATTGGAATCCGAATGGAGTTAAAGTTCTGTTATAAGCACCGCTTCTCGCAATTCCACAAGCAAAAAGATCAGAATGAGTTAATAAGTTTGCGGTCATAAATGCTCCGTACGAATGTCCTCCAACAGCGACTTTTTTACGGTTAATATATCCTAAAGCATCAACTGCATCAATTGCCGCTGCAGCATTATCAACTAATTGCGAAATAAAGTTGTCGTTTGGCTCTGTCGTTCCTTCTCCGATAATTGGGAAAGCCGCGTCGTCTAGAACCACATATCCTTTAGTAACCCAATATACAAACGATCCATAATACGGAAAAGTGAATTCATTTGAATTTTGAGTAGATTGAGACGCACTATTTCTATCCTTATATTCTGCTGGATACGCCCAGATCAATAGTGGCAATTTTTCTTTTTTAGTTTTATCGTAACCTGCAGGAAGATATAAAGTTCCTGAAAGTTCCAATCCGTCTTTACGTTTGTATTTAATAACTTCTTTGCTAACATTTTTAATGCTTTCAAACGGATTTTTGAAATCGGTTACTTGTGTTAAGCTGTTTTGTTTTTTGATATTTCTGAAATAGTAATTCGGATATTCTGTTTTTGACTGAATTTGAACTAAAACTTTTCCGTTTTTAAAGTCTTCAATTTCTAAAATATCTTCTTTTTTATCTTTATAAGGAGAAGTATAAATACGTTTCGATTTTAAAGTTTCCAGATTAAATTCGTCTACAAAAGGAAATTGTCCGTTTTTAGTATAACCTTCGCCAATTCTATAAAGGTTATTTTTTTCGATTGCCAAAACATATTTGTTGTAAGCGTTTTTTCTGGTTTCAAAAACTCCGGGATCAGAATAAACGTCTTGCGAATTTCTGTCTGTAATTAGTTTTGGTTGCTGACTTGGATTTGACGGATTAATCAAAAATGTTTTGGTGTTTCTTGTGTCGTACCATTCTTCAGAAAGAACTGCTAGATTGTCATTTCCCCAAGTGATTTCACTGAAACGCTGTGGGGTTTTAGCCAATGATGTAGCTTCTTTGTCAAAAGGGGCTTCCCAAAGGAAAACTTCATCTCTAAAATCAACTTTTTTAGCAGGATCTCCTTCGTCTAAAGCTACAACATAAGATAAAGTTGCAGGTTTGTCGTTTCTCCAAGCCATTTCTCTCTTTCCTTTTCGAACAGCCATAAAACCTTTTGGCATAATTTCGTTTAAAGGAACCTCGTTTACGGTTTTAATTTCTCTTCCGCTTAAATCATAAACAATAGTTTTAGAAGGAAATCGATTTAAAGGAACTACATAAGAAAATGGTTTCTGAATTGTTGTCAGCATGATGTAATTACCATCTGGCGAGATTCTTTCGCCAGCAAACATAGCCGCGTCTTTGTATAGTACCGCATCGCCATTTAGTTTTACTTTGTACAATTCAGAAGTTACGCAGTTTTCAAAATTAGCTTCGTCGTTTTTGTTTTTCAGCATATCAGGATACGTTCGGTTTTGAGATTTTTCTCCCGAAGTGTTTGAAATAATTGGACCAGTTGGCAAATCTTTTTTAGAATCTAAAAGAGGCTGTCTGTTTTTAGGAAGCATTTTTACCAAAATAGTCTCACTGTCTAAAAACCAAGTAAACGGACTTCCAAGATTGGCGTTTACTCGAGCTTCTGTAAGTTTTGTGGCTTGTGCTGTTGCTACATCCAAAACCCAAAGTTCAACACCCGAATTTGTAGTGTGAGAAAATAAGATTTTCTTGTCGTTTGGAGACCAAAGTATGTTTGTTATTTTTGGATTATCGGGCAAGCCTTTTACTTGAAGTTCTTCCTTTCCGTTTATTTTTCTTAATTTAAGATTGATAAGGTAAGTTGCTGTACTTGAAATATTAGTAACAGGATTAATTCGTAAACCTGCCAAACGAACTTCGTCTTGATTTAGATCGTCGAGTGTTTTATAAGTATTGCGATACATTAAGAGCATATTTTCTTTTTTCGTATCCATAGATACAGAAGGAGCTCTTTGGTAATCTGCCAAATCTAAAATAGATTTTGAAGGTTTTTGATACGTTAGATTTTCTTGTGCGAAAGAAAAAAAGCTTATGTTTAAAAATAAAAACAGCGTAACCTTTAATTTCATAGTTTGAATTTTATGGGTTTGTAAATAGGTGTTCAAAAATGTTTGTCTAAGATACTTTTGTCTTGTTACATCTTACGAACGATTTTTCATTTTTTTCAATATTTGTGTCAGAAAACTGCCTTTTCAAGAAGTAAATGAGTATAAGTTGCTTTAGAATTAAACTATATTAAATTGCTAATAACGAAAAAAATAGTATTTTGTGTACGAATATTTTAAAGTATGCGTAAATTTGCAATCCAATTTTTTAATAAATAATAATAGATTATGTATCATTCAAAAATAGCTGGTTTAGGATATTATGTTCCTTCTAATGTGGTGACTAACGATGATTTGTCTAAGATAATGGATACCAATGACGAATGGATTCAGGAAAGAACTGGAATTCAGGAAAGAAGGCACATTATCCGTGGAGAAGACACTACGACTTCAATGGGAGTAAAAGCAGCTAAAATTGCAATCGAGCGTTCTGGTGTAGCCAAAGAAGATATTGATTTTGTAGTTTTTGCTACATTAAGTCCAGATTATTATTTTCCAGGACCTGGAGTTTTGGTTCAAAGAGATTTAGGTTTAAGAACAGTTGGAGCATTAGATGTTAGAAATCAATGTTCAGGATTTGTTTATGCAATTTCTGTTGCAGATCAATATATTAAAACCGGAATGTATAAAAATATTTTGGTTATTGGTTCTGAGGTTCATTCTACAGGGTTAGACATGACAACTCGCGGACGTGGAGTTTCTGTAATTTTTGGAGACGGAGCAGGAGCAGCAGTTTTAAGTCGTGAAGAAGATTTAACAAAAGGAATTTTATCTACGCATTTACATTCAGAAGGCGAGCATGCAGAAGAATTGGCTTTGCAAGCGCCAGGAATGGGAGCACGTTGGGTAACAGATATTATTGCAGATAATGATCCGAATGACGAAAGTTATTATCCTTATATGAATGGACAATTTGTATTTAAGAATGCTGTTGTTCGTTTTGCAGAAGTAATCAATGAAGGATTGGAAGCAAATGGTCTTCAGGTTTCAGATATCGATATGTTGATTCCGCATCAGGCAAATTTGAGAATTTCGCAATTCATTCAAAATAAATTCAAATTAACAGACGATCAAGTTCATAACAATATTCAGAAATACGGAAATACGACAGCAGCGTCTATTCCGATTGCTTTAACTGAAGCTTGGGAACAAGGAAAAATAAAATCTGGAGATACTGTAGTTTTAGCAGCTTTCGGAAGTGGATTTACTTGGGCAAGTGCTATTATTAAATGGTAAAATAATCATCTTACATAATAATTTTTTAAAACCTGTTTCTTTTTAGGAGCAGGTTTTTTTATACTTTAGTGTTGAAAAATAAATTGCACAATTTTTGTTGTTCTTTTGAAACGACAAATCAGAAGAAATTATTCTATTAAATGAAAAAAAATCAACTAGAAATAGCTTGTTTTAATTATGAATCGGCGTTAATTGCTCAAGCAAATGGCGCGGACAGAATTGAGTTATGCGAAAACATGAAATTGGGAGGAACTACGCCAAATTCAATTTTAGTGGTAAAAGTTCGCGAGAGTTTAAATATAAAAATGCACGTTATCATTAGACCTCGTGGAGGTGACTTTGTCTATTCTGACGAGGAACTTACAGAAATGAAACAAGACATCAAACAATATAAAAAATTGGGTGTAGACGGTTTTGTTTTTGGAATTTTAAAGGAAAATGGAAAAATAAATAAAAAGCAAAATAAAGAATTGGTGCATTTGGCTCATCCGCTTTCATGTACATTCCATCGCGCTTTTGATGTGGTCAAGAATCCTGAAAAATCTCTTGAATCTGTAATTGATTGCGGTTTCAAAACAATCTTGACTTCTGGGCAAGGAATAAATGTTGAAGAAGGAATTATGGCTTTAGAAAGGCTTCAAGAATTGGCAGGAGATAGAATAGAAATTATGCCAGGCGGAGGTTTGCGATCTTCAAATATTAAATTGCTTCAAGAAAAATTAGATTTGACTTTTTACCATTCGTCGGCAATTACAGATAATTCGGAAACAGCAAATCCAGAAGAAATAAAAGAATTGCGTAATTTTTTATAATTGTTAATTCAATAAAATAAAAAAGCCTGGAGTTGGCATACTCCAGGCTTTTCTTTTCTACAAGAACTATTAAAATCTACTAATTGAAGTGGGATTAAAACATTCCGCCACCACCTTTATTAGTGTTATCATCTCTTTGTTTACGCTGTAAGTTTTTGATTTTTCCACCTCCAAAGTTGTAAGTTAAACCAAAGTAAACTGTTTGGCTTTCCCATTTAAACTGTCCAGCTTGAGGATAAGGATACATGGTATCAAAAGCATATTTCATCGTATTGAAAACGTCATTGAAACGTACGCTTAAGTTCATTTTGTTGTCTAACAATGTGTAGCGTGTACCAATGTCCATTTTGTACATTTCGTGACTGTTGTTTTGAAGCCCGTCTGTAGCACCTCTGTAAAATCCGAAAGCTAGGAAACTTAAACGTTTGTTTACTTTAAAGTTTGAGTTCATACGTCCGTTGAAAGCAGCAACTGTAATTTTTCTATCTATTGGATTACTTGTATTTGTTGCTGGATCATATTGAAATACAATACCTTGCTGATTAATGCTTGAGAAATCAATAGATGGCTGAATATCCCACCATTTTGTAATTTTATAGTTGAACGACATTTCAAATCCGTAAGCTGTGTTATGATCGTAGTTGGTAAAACTCATAATTTGTTTTTCCATACTAGGATCTGCTGGATCTGGGTATAAAATTCTACTGATTTGGTCATTAATGCTTCTTACAAAAACACCTGCTGTAAAACTTCCTTTTTCAAGAGTTTTAGTATAATTAACTTCAACAGAATTTGTAAACTGAGGTCTTAATTCAGGATTTCCTAATGAAGTAACTAACGGTGTAGCAAATTCACGAATAGGTTTTGTCTGCTCTAAACTCGGACGGTCTACACGACGGCTGTAGCTTAATTGCAAAGTATTTTTTTCAGTCAAATTATACGTTAAATATGCAGATGGATATAAGGTAATATAATCATCATCAAATTTAGTTTGACCGTAATTTAAGTTAGCCTGAACTTTATAGCTCTCAAAACGCGCACCCACTTGGTAGCTTAGTTTTTTGAATTTTTGTCCAAAAGTTACATAAGCAGAATAAATATCGGTGTCGTATGTATAATGAGATGTTTGATCTGCAACAGGAAGCAAAGGATTTCCAGTAATATAATCGTTATCAGTACGTGTGATTCTTGCTTCTGCACCAGCTTCAAGAGTTGTTTTGTCGTTTAACGGATTAACATAATCTACGTTTATTGTGCTTAACTGTCTTCCACCTTGTAAAAAATCATTGTAAACAACACCCGAAGCCGTATTGTCAATTTTGGTAGTTTTAGTGTCAAAAGAAGCATTTTGAGATTCTTTATTGTCACTGTAGTTTGCTTCAAAATCTAAAGTATGACCTTCTTTTTTAAAGATATGTTTGTATGCTAAATTGTAAGTTCCAACTCGGTCCGGCCCCCAATATTGTGATTTTTGGAAAATGTTAGAAATATCAGAACCTGTCACATCATTGTAATCAATATCAGTATCAACGTAACCTTTGCCAGTAGATTTGTTTTGGTTGGTGTAGATCGATAAAGTGTTATAGTCGTCAATTAAGTAATCCATTCCGATTTTGTATAGATAAGAATCATTATCATTCAATACATTAATGTCTTGAGTAATATCTTGATCAAATCTTTGGATAAAACCTTTGTTTTGGTATGTTCCAAAGTTTTGTCCCACATTTCCAAAGAAATTTACTTTACCCGTTTTGTAATTTAAATCTAAAGACTGGTTGTATTTTGCCGTTTTACCAAAAGTAATACCACCGCTGTAACTTCCATTAAAACCAGTATTTGCATTTTTATGCAAAATGATATTGATAATTCCAGACATTCCTTCTGGATTGTATTTTGCACTTGGGTTTGTAATCAACTCAATTTTTTTGATCGAAGTTGAAGGAATTTGTTTCAATAATTGAGCAGGATCTATATTCGTCGGGCGACCGTCAATTAAGACACGAACATTGTCATTTCCGCGAAGCGAAAGTTTTCCGTCCTGATCTACATTCACAGAAGGAATATTGTTCATAATGTCAGATGCAGAAGCTCCCGCAGTAGTTAAATCTTTACCTACATTAACCACTTTTCTATCAATTTTTTGCTCGATTGTTGAACGTTCAGCAACTATATTCACGCCTTTAAGCTGCGTTGCTTCTTCTTCAAGCTTAACATTTACAGTTGCTGTTTTTCTGTTTTCACTTAAAAGCACAGAACCAATATATTTTTTAAATCCAATATATTGAATTTCGATTGTGTAGCTTTTTAAAGCAATGTTTTTAAATGAAAAGTCTCCATTGTCATCTGTATTTACTCCAGAAACCACTTTTCCATTTTCTTTAAGCGAAACAGTTGCATAAGAAATTGGTGCGTTGTTTGACTTTTCTGTAATTTTTCCAGAAACACTTCCAGTATTCTGGGCCTGTGCTGTTGCGATTATCCCTAATAACGCAAACAGAAAGAATTTTAATTTCATGATTTTTTTGCTGATTATTTTTTGATTTGATTGATGATGATTTGGCTTTTGTTAATTTTTCTTTTTTTTCTTTTTTCCAGATTCAAAAAATGGAAATCACTAAGTAAGACTCTTTTGTTTTTGATATGTTACAAAAAAATGTAGAAAAAAAATTAAAATTTCTCTCATGGGTTGTTTTGTAAGAGATTAAGCTTTTGATTTTTTGATAATTTTAACAATTAAAAAACCTGCTTTTTTATCAAATTGAAACTCTTTTCTTGAATTTAATATGTTTTTGATTTTCTCTAATTGATGAATAAGCATTATCTTTGCTCACTTTAAAATAAGTTTACATGTCATTATCACAAATTCTTACACCTTCTATACAAAAAGCAATACAAGCATTATTTGATGTTACTGTTGATAAAATCGAGTTTCAAACAACTAGAAAAGAGTTTGAAGGAGATATTACAATGGTGATTTTTCCGCTATTGAAATTGACTAAAAGCAATCCAGTTGAATTAGGAAATAAAATTGGAAATTATTTAGTTGAAAATGTTTCTGAAGTGGCGCGCTTTAATGTAGTTTCTGGTTTCTTGAATATTGTTATTTCAGACAGTTATTATGTAAATTTCTTTAACGGAATAAAAGACCAAAAACAATTTGGATTTGTTGCTTCAAACCCAGCTGAAAAAGCGGTTATGGTAGAATATTCTTCTCCAAACACTAATAAACCTTTGCATTTAGGACACGTTCGTAACAACTTGTTAGGATATTCTGTTGCGGAGATTTTAAAAGCTTCTGGTAAAAAAGTATACAAAACTCAAATTATTAACGACAGAGGAATTCATATCTGTAAATCGATGCTGGCTTGGGAGAAATTCGGAAACGGAGAAACTCCTGAAACTTCTGGTTTAAAAGGTGATAAATTAGTTGGTAAATATTATGTAGAGTTTGATAAAGCGTACAAAAGTGAAATTAACGGTTTAATCGAAACGGGTAAAACTGAAGAAGAAGCAAAAAAACAAGCGCCAATTATTATCGAGGCACAAGAAATGCTTCAGAAATGGGAATCTGGTGATGAAAAAGTGATTTCTCTTTGGAAAAAAATGAACGAATGGGTTTATGAAGGTTTCGCAACAACTTATTCTAATCTTGGAGTTAATTTTGATAAATATTACTACGAAAGCAACACTTACTTATTAGGAAAAGATGTTGTTCAGGTAGGTTTAGATAAAGGTGTTTTTGAAAAAGATCCGGACGGTTCTGTTTGGATTGATTTGACTGATGAAGGTTTGGATCGTAAAATTGTATTGCGTTCTGACGGAACAGCAGTATATATGACACAAGATATCGGAACAGCAATTCAGCGTGTAAAAGACATGCCAGATGTTGGTGGAATGATTTATACAGTTGGAAATGAGCAAGATCATCACTTCAAAGTGTTATTCTTAATCTTGAAAAAATTAGGTTTTGACTGGGCTTCAAATCTATACCACTTATCATACGGAATGGTTGATTTGCCTTCTGGAAAAATGAAAAGCCGTGAAGGAACTGTTGTAGATGCAGACGATTTAATGCAGGATATGACAGACACTGCAAAACAAATTTCAGAAGATTTAGGAAAACTAGACAGCTATTCTGATGAAGAAAAAGCGAAGTTGTATAAGACAATTGGTTTAGGAGCTTTGAAATATTACATTTTAAAAATAGATCCTAAAAAACGTATCTTATTTAATCCAGAAGAATCTGTAGATTTTGCTGGAAATACAGGTCCGTTTATTCAATATACTTACGCGAGAATTCAGTCAATTATCCGTAAAGCAGATTTTGATTTTTCTAACAAAATCGAAATAGAGGAATTGCACGAAAAAGAGAAGGAGTTGGTAAAACAAATCGAACTTTTCCCTGAAGTAATTCAAAATGCCGCTCAAAATCATAGTCCAGCTTTGATCGCAAATTATACGTATGATTTGGTAAAAGAGTATAACTCATTTTACCAGTCAGTACATATCTTAGGAGAAGTTGATTTAACAAAAAAAATATTCAGAGTACAACTATCTCAAAAAGTTGCCGAAGTAATTAAATCTGCATTCCAATTATTAGGAATTGAAGTTCCAGAGAGAATGTAACATTGTAAATACTGCCAAAAGTATAAGCCAATAGTTTAAAACTATTGGCTTTTTTTATTGCTTTTTAGGTCGTGCACAGCCTACTTTTTTAGATGATTTTTGTTCTTTAGCTGTAATTCTTACTCGTTTTTTCTTTCTCAGAATAGGATCGAAAATGCCTTCAGGATAGTTTAAATTTCTAAAGATCTCAATTTTTCATTGTAATGGTATGGTGTGTTTAATTCCATCAAAAAAGAGGCTCAAAGAAGATGAATGTGCATAAATAAAAAGCTGGTAATACTGAATGCCAGCTTTTTTTATATTTAAAATTTTGCCAATTAAAGTAAGATGTATTTTCGTGTAAAAATGTATTAACAAGATTTGTATGTATCAATTTTATAAGTATGTTTACGGTAGGAAATAATTGGTTATTTTTTTTATGGAAGTGCCAGTAAATCAAGTAAAAAGACTATCGGTGTCAGTATAAAATAAATCGAGGAAGCCGAAAATCGTAAGAGTAGGCAAAATTTTAAACCCAAAAACAAATGATTAAAAAAACTTTACTTTTTATGATGCTTCTTTTGGCATGTTCAGCAGTAAATGCACAAGATTTAGTTAATCCTTCTTATGGATTTTCACACAAAAAAACAGCTTACATCACTTTAGCTGACGGAACTGAAATAAGTGGAATTATCAAAGATATTGATAGAGATAAAGGGTTAATTGAATTTATTAAGTTACAAGACGAAGCTGGGAAGAAACACAAACTAAAACCAGAAGATATTAAATTCATGTATTTGCCACCAAGCGGATTGGATAATTTAGGAAAAAAATTAGATTTTATTTCAGATTATCAAAAATGGAACGATGACAAATTGAACCAAGAATATCTTAAAGAAGGTTATGCCTATTTTGAAACTGCTGAAGTAAAAATCAAAAAGAAAACTTCAAAACTATTAATGCAACTTTTGAACCCTGCATTTAGTAAAGAATTTAAGATCTACTGTGATCCTTACGCAAAAGAAACTACTTCTTTAGGGGTTGGTGGTGTAAAATTTGTAGGTGGAGATGCTAAATCTTACTATGTTGCTAAAAAAGATGCACCAGCATTTTTATTAAAGAAAAAAGAATACAAAAAAGAATTTACTCAATTATGGGGTGGATGCGACAAATTAATCTCAGCATCTGCAGCAGATCCAAAATGGACTGATTTAACAAAACATGCTATTACATATTCTGAGTGTGCTCAGTAATTGAAATATCAAATGAAAAAAGGCCTGAAGTCTCAAAACTTCAGGCCTTTTTTATAACAACTAATTCTAATTACTTAACAAATTTGTCAATGATTTTATCTGTTTCTGCTTTTGCAGTATCTGGTTTTAAATCAAATAATAAAGAGTAAAGTGCTTTTCTGTCTACTTTAGCTTCTAAGTTAAGATCTTTATGTCTGTCAAAAAGAGTTTGCCATTTATCACGAACATTTTTCCAAAGAGCATTGTTTGCTACCCACCATTTTTGAGCCGCGATACATTTTACGTCTGGAACTTTAGTGTAAACATCAAATCCTTTTTCTTGAGCTAAAAGAACATCTTTTCCAGCATCGTCACGAACTAATTTGTCATTGTCTTGCTCATGATTCCATCCTGTAGCAGTAATTTCGTGGATGTTTCTTCTTTTTAAAACGTTATAATCGTTACGTTTTGTTTGTTCTCTTCTTGGTAGCGGTGCATCGGCAACGTTTGCCCAATAATCTTGCCCGTCAACATGAACCCATGTTGAAGAGCCTTCGTATCTTGGACTATCATCTACCTGATATACTTTTTGAGTCCATTGTCCTTTTACCGCTTTTTTGTCTAGCTTTTTATATTTCCAAGTATTGCCTTTGTCAAATGTATATAAGTCTGTGTTTTCGTATAACCAATCTTGTCTCCAGTGTTTGATAATCATATCGTCGCTAACAATCAATAAATGCTGCATTACAATTTTGTTTGGAGTGTCTTCTAGTAATTCTACCCATTCTAAAGCCGATTCATGTTTGGTTTCAGAAGGTTTATAAGTAAGAGAATCTTTTGGGTAAGAGAAAGTTTCTGTGAAATTAAACTTCACTTCATAACAACCGCACATCGATTTTATTGATTTTATGTCTTGTTGTTTCTTGTCCTGACTAAAACCAAGACCACATGTTAAAGCCATAGCGGCCGATAAAAAAAGGTGTTTTGAAATCATAACTTATTGTTTTGTTTTTAAATTTTTCGCAAATATATAAATTTTATTTAGAACAATTAAAAATAGTTATATATTTGCATCGATTATTAAGACTGAATAAAAATAATGAAATTTAAAATTACTGTTTTTGCTGTTGCGATTTTTTGTCAAATTTCTGTTTCACAGGAGATTAAAAAAGATAGTGTTAAGACAAATGAATTATCGGAAGTTAAAGTTACTACTGCAACAAGAACAGAAAGAGTGCTTTCGTCATTGCCTTTGCCAATGACAATTATTACATCTGAAGCAATTATGAAGTCTGGTGTTACAAGGTTAAATGAAATTTTAAGCGAACAAACCGGTATTATTTTGATTCCTGACGAAAGTGGTTTTGAAGGAATTCAAATGCAGGGTTTGGATGCTGCTTATACCATGATTTTAATTGATGGAGTGCCATTAGTTGGAAGAAGTTCCGGTGTTTTGGATTTGTCAAGGGTTTCAGTGGGGAATATAGAAAGAATAGAAATTGTTAAAGGAGCCTCTTCTGCTTTGTATGGTTCTGAAGCAATGGGAGGAGTGATAAACGTCATTACAAAAAGGCCTAAAAAAGATATGTTTTCGGGAAGTCTCTCTTATCGATACGCAAGTTTTAATACGAGTGATGCTAATACTAATTTGCTATGGAAAAAGAAAAAGTTTGCGGCTAACCTTTTTGCTAATTTTTATTCTACAGATGGTTATGATTTAGACAAAAGTACACCGTTAAAAAATGTAGAGCCATTTTATAATTTTACTATTCAACCTAAAATATATTATGATTTTTCGGAGAATTTAAAAATGATTGTGAATAACCGTTTTTATGATATGAAAATGGATAATAGAGCAATAATAGATGCTGAAAATTATAGCGGAGATGCAAAAGAGAAAGAATGGAATTCGCAATTGAAATTTGAGCATAAATGGAGTTCAAAAGTGTATTCTGAATATGAATTTTATGCGACAAATTACCAAAATGATTCCTTTCTGAAAGATCAGAATAATGTTCTTTTTGAGAGTGCTTACTATAATCAATGGTTAATTCGACCAGAGGTTAGAACGACACTTTCATTAAAAAATGATAAACTAACTGGTGGAGTTGGGATAAGTTACGAGACTTTGGATAGAACTTATTTTGAGAAACAAGTCAATTTTAATTCGCAATATATTTATCTGCAATATGATTATAACCCAACGGATAAATGGAATGTTCTTGCTGGATTTAGATATGATAATCATAGTGAATATGCTTCGCAGTTTAGTCCAAAACTAGCTGTTAACTATAAGGTAAATGAAAATTTTTCTCTAAAAACGTCTGTAGGTTACGGATATAAAGCGCCAGATTTCCGTCAGTTGTATTTTGACTTTACAAATCCATCGGTTGGATATACTGTTTTGGGATACAATGTTGCTGAAGATCGCTTAAATCAATTAGAACAACAAGGACAGCTTTTGTCTAGAGTAGATGGAGTAAATTTTAGCGATCCGTTGCAGCCAGAAAGTTCGATAAACGTGAATTTGGGAACTTTTTACAAGAAAAATAAATTAAAATTAGACGTAAATGCTTTCTATAATTCGATAGAAAATCTGATCGATACTCGTGTCGTAGCTCAAAAAACTAATGGACAGAATGTCTTCAGTTATTTTAACATCAGTAAAATCTTTACTTATGGTTTAGAATTTAACTCAACTTATGATTTTACAAAAGAATTATCGGTATCATTTGGATATCAGTTTTTAACAGCAAAAGACAAATCTGTTCTAGATAATTTTCAAGATTATCAATACATCCGTAATTCAGATTTGCAAACCATTCAAATTAAAAAATCTGATTATTTTGGATTGTATAATAGATCAAAACATACAGCCAATGTAAAGTTTGCGTACACTATTCCGAAAGTAAAAACCGACATCAACTTACGTGTTTTTTACAGAAGCAAATACGGAATGTTTGATACTAATGGAAACCAAATCCTTGACAAATACGACACATTTGTTGACGGTTACTTCTTAACAAATCTATCAGTTTCAAAATATATCGGCGATAAATTTATGCTTCAAGCAGGAGCCAATAATTTATTTGATTTTACAGACCCAACTCAAATTGGCAACCTGGCAGGCAGGCAGCTATTTGCACGAATTCAATATAATTTTTAATCAACATTTATTTAACACCTTTACAAAATGAAAACAAATTTCTTAAAACTTTCACTATTAGCTTTATTCATTTCTACAGCATCTTGTAGCAGCGATGATAACGATGATAATACAATACCTCCGGTTGTAACTACAAAAGTTTCTAACCTTGACGCAGCAACAGCGGGAACATATACAAAGTTTAGTTTTTCTGAGAACAAAGTAGTTACCAATGATAACTGGGATATTGCTTTCAGCACAACAACAATTCTTGTTAATGGAGGAACTAAAAAAACAGAAGCAGAACCAACAAGAACAGGATCTGGTGCAATCAGTATTGTTTCTGGTACATTTGCAGGTGTAACATTATTTCCGGTTGCGTCAACTTTTGCTCAGGATGGTACTGCAGCTTACGCCATTCCTACAGGAAGCGGAAATGGATGGTATTCTTATAATATGACAACGCATATTGTTTCACCAATTGCTGGGAAAGTATTTGTGGTAAAAACGCACGACGGTAAATACGCTAAATTTGAAATTTTAAGCTATTATAAAGATGCGCCAGCAACTCCGGACGTAACAACAGCTGTGTCAGGAAATTATACTTTTAATTTCGCATACCAACCAAATAGCACTACTACATTCTAATACAATTATAAGCTCGAATAGTTTATTTTACAGAGGGTACTTTTAAATAAAAACATCAAAAATCTAGTTAATCATTAGCTTTGTTTTTTTTATTTTTTTTTGATCAAAGAGGTTAGATTTTTCTAACCTCTTTTTTTTGTTCTACTTTCTTGTTAAAATGAAATAGAAATAAAATGTTATTCTATCTTTGCACAAATTTTTTCTGCAATAAGTTAACCATTATTTAATTGGTTTAATTTTTGAATGCAGTTCTTCATATTTATAATTATTAGGTGAATACAAAATCTTATTTTTTTCAATCTTTTGCGATCGTTGCGTTAGCGCTGGTTGCTTTTATTGGGTTTAAACAAATCCTTCCAGATAAAATATTTTCTGAGAGTAAGTTAGATTCTAAAAATATATTAATCGACAGTTTGCTTTTAGAATCTGTTGCCGAAGATTCACTTTCTCTAGATAAAGACAGTATCGCTAAAAGCGAGGAGGCGTTGAACGGACAGAAAATTGTTTTTGATCAAACAGAAGGAATCGAGTTTCCTGCTGAAACATTCGAAAACTATAAAGGATATCAATACCTGATTTCTTTTTATGAGAAATTATATCAGTTAGAGAAAAATCCGCAAAATAAAGTGAGAATCGCTTATTACGGAGATTCTATGACCGATGGAGATTTAATCGTTCAGGATGTTCGTACCAATTATCAGGAACGTTTTGGTGGAAACGGTGTTGGATTTGTTTCTATTACTTCGGAATCTGCTGCTTCAAGAGGTTCTGTAAAATCAACTTATTCTAAAAACTGGAAAACGCAGTCTTACTTAAATGTAAAAAGACCAACAAGCCCTTTTGGAGTTAACGGACACGTGTTTTTTGCCAATGATAAATCCAATTCAACTTGGGTTCAATATGAAGCTGGACTGAACAAATATTCGACTTCTTTGGATAACGCAACCTTATTTTATGGACGTTCGTCTAAAACAGGAAAAGTGAATTTCATTATCGGAAAAGATACGATCAAGAAAAGTCTTTCGCCAAATAATTTAGTGAACACATTAAAAGTTTCATCAGGGAGTTTAAAAGCTTTCAAAGCCAACTTTGTTCAAGCAGATTCTATTCCGATTTACGGATTTAATTTTGACAATGGAGCAGGAGTTCACGTAGATAATTTCTCTCAGAGAGGAAATTCTGGACTTCCAATTTCGATGTTCAATGCAGATGTAATGAGAGCTTTTAATAATAGCTTAAAATACGATTTGATTATTCTGCACTATGGAACTAACGTTTTAAATTACGGAACCAAAAATTATTCTTGGTATGAAAAAGGAATGACGAAAACTGTAAACAAAATAAAAGAATCTTTCCCAGGAGTTTCTATTTTAATTGTTTCTACCGCTGATAAATCGACCAAATATGATTTGGAAATGAAAACCGATTCTGCCGTAGTTCCATTAATGAAAGCACAAAAACATTATGCACTTGAATCGCAAGCTGGATTTGTTAACTTGTATACTTTGATGGGAGGGGATGGTTCTATGATTAAATGGGTAGATGAAGCTCCAGCGAAAGCAAACAAAGATTACACGCACTTTAACCAGCGTGGTGCAAAAGCAATTGGTAATTTGCTATACGGACAATTGAATAAAGGATACGAAGAATATAAAGTACTCAGACAAAAAAGAGATGCTGAGGGGACTAAGCCAAAACCGGTAAGAAAAGCCAGACCCGATTCCGTTTCAGTAACAAAAGATAGTGTATGATAAACAAACTTATTTTTTTCTTTTGTTGTCTTTTTTGTGCAACAAATGAAAAAACTCCAAAAACAGACGTAGATCCAACACCAAAAAGTATGATTCATAAAACAGATTCAGCAACAATTGATGCGCCTTCTGATGGTCAATTTTATAATGCAAAAGTGCTAAGCGATTTTTTTCAGAAATTGGAAAAAAATGAAGATAAAAAGAATCAAAAAATCAATATCGTGCATATTGGAGATTCGCACATTCAAGGTGATTTGATGACCAATGAAATCAGAAAAAAACTGCAGCAGAAATTTGGTAATGGAGGACGCGGTTTAGTATTTCCGTATCAATTGGCCAGAACTAATGGTTCTTACAACGAGCGGTTTAAATCGAACAGAACTTGGGAAAGCTATAGAAATATTTACCCAGTTAAAGGCAATCCGGTTGGATTAAGCGGAATTGGACTTTGGAGAGATTCTGGCGGATTTGTAATGGAGATGAATGTAAAAGATCTAGCTTACAAATTCAATACAATAAAAATAATTACGCCTCAGAATCAGAATATGTTTGATCTGGCAGTTTCGTCTAAAATCAATTCGATCCAAACGACAGAGCCAAAAGTCATTACACATAAAATTAAAAAAGGTGAAGTGCTTGGAACCATTGCAGACAAATACAATGTTTCGGTTGCTGAAATTAAAAGAGACAATCATTTAAAATCGAATAATATTCGTGCGGGAAGAACCTTAAAAATTGCGATAAAGGAAACAAGACAAAAGACCATTTCAATGTCTGAATTTGTTCCTTTAGCAATGGAATCGGATTCTTATTCGCATTATTATAATTCAGAAAATGCTTTAAGTCGAATTTTCTTGATTCCAAACAAAGAAGCAAAAGATTATGAGCTAAACGGAATTGTTTTAGAAAAAGATGCTCCTGGATTAATTTACAGTAGTATTGGGGTAAATGGAGCTAAATTTTCAGATTATAATAAATACCCTTTATTCTTTGATCAACTGAAATCGTTGCATCCCGATTTATTGGTTTTTTCGTTAGGAACAAATGAGAGTTACGATCACTTAAGTGCAGAAAAGTATATTATTGAATTGCGTGAGTTTATCAGTAATATAAGAGCACAGAAAATAGACGCGCCAATTATTGTTATGACACCGCCGCCATCTTTACTAAGAAGAAAACCCAATACCTATATCGATGATTATACAAAACAAATTATCGATATAGCTCAAAAAGATGGTCTTGCCGTTTGGGATTTATACGATGAGTTTGGCGGAATGAGCGGCATTAGACAATTAAAAATACAAGGATTAATTGGGCCAGATTGGGTTCATTATTCAAAAAAGGGATATGAGAAACAAGGAAATTTGTTTACTCAGGCATTTTTAAAATCATACGATAATTTTAAATTAAAGAAGTAAGTTGACAACAATAGAGAGCATTAATAATTGGTTTATTCAAAACTTTGGTGCAATTACGATAGAACAAGTTA
The DNA here is from genome assembly GCF_050990855.1 of Flavobacterium anhuiense. Lineage (GTDB taxonomy): Bacteria > Bacteroidota > Bacteroidia > Flavobacteriales > Flavobacteriaceae > Flavobacterium > Flavobacterium anhuiense_C. The sequence goes on along the minus strand of NZ_CP158861.1, from coordinate 258,250 downwards.
AGAGTTGGTTTGTTTACGATCCCGACGAAAAACTTTTATTCAATACCGGTTTATTCTTAGGTTTATTTCTGGTTTTCTATTTTGTGTACGGTTTTTTACGCAAAACATTTTATTTGAGATTAACGTATGTTATTCTCTTCTCACTTTTCTTTTACTATAAATCAAGTGGAATTTATTTCCTTCTGCTATTGCTGTCGTCTGTTGTAGATTATGGTTTGAGTCAGATTATTTATAGAGAAAGCAGAGATGGTGTTAAAAAATTATACTTGGTGATAAGTGTGATTTTGAACTTAGCGCTTTTGGGCTATTTCAAATACATGAACTTTCTTATTGTGACTTACAATGATATGTTTCACGGTAATTTTGCACTTCATAATGTTTTTCTTCCTGTTGGAATTTCGTTCTATACTTTTCAATCGATGAGTTATATTATTGAGATTTATAGAGAAGAAATCAAGCCAACAAAGAATTATATTGAGTATTTATTCTTCGTTTCCTTTTTCCCGCAATTAGTTGCCGGGCCAATTGTACGCGCAAAAGATTTCTTGCCTCAGATTTATCAAAAATTAAATCTTACCAGACAAGATGTAAACAACGGTTTGTTTTTGATTATCGGTGGATTAATTAAAAAAACGGTAATCTCAAATTACATATCGGTAAACTTTGTTGACCGTGTTTTTGATACGCCAATGAGTTATACTTCGTTTGAAAATTTAATGGCTTCTTACGGATATGCCATTCAAATTTACTGTGATTTCTCTGGATATTCAGACATGGCAATTGGTATTGCTTTATTGCTTGGATTTAAATTGCCAGTCAACTTTAGAACTCCGTATAAGTCTACTTCGATTACCGATTTCTGGAGAAGATGGCACATTTCGCTTTCGACTTGGTTGAAAGACTTTTTATATATTTCGATTGGAGGAAACAGATCTGGTTCTTTTGCAGGATATTTATTTCCAAGTTTATTCTTTTTCGGACTGTTGCTTTGGGGAATGTCTTGTTATAATGAAAGTATAATTCCGCTTATCATTGCTGGAGTAAGTATTTTGATTTTTGCCTTGTCATTTTTACTTTCAAGCAAAATAAAACAAACCTTAGTAACCAATTTCAATTTGTTTACTACAATGCTTTTAGGAGGTTTGTGGCACGGAGCGGGAGCGCAGTTTATTGTTTGGGGAGCACTACACGGATTAGCTTTAGCAGTTCATAAAATATTCATGGAATTCTTTCCTTCAAAGAAAGACAAAAGTCCAAATTTCTTGTGGCGATTTTTCTCTATCCTAATCACATTCCATTTTGTGGTTTTCTGTTGGATTTTCTTCCGCGCAAGAGATTTCGAAACAGCTTTACAAGTAATTAATAATATTGGCCAGTTAACATTCGAACCAGAACTTTGGAAAACAATTGTTCTAGGGTATAAAAATGTATTCGGATTAATGTTGTTTGGTTACGTTTGGCATTTCTTGCCAGACTCATTCACAAACGGAATGAAATCTGTTTTCGACAAAACACCTTTATTAATCAAAGCCATAATCTTAGGATTTGTTTATTGGATAGTTTACGCAACAGCAGTGGCAGGTTCACAGCCTTTCATTTACTTTCAATTCTAAAAAAGGTTCAAAGGGACATAGATACAAAGGCGCAGAGGTTTTTTCGTTGCGCCTTTTTTTGTTTTTGCCAAAAAGGTATTAAGACGCTACGTTTTTTCCCCTCGCAGATTCCGCAGATTTGGCAGATTTAATTTTTTAGGATGTAAATAGTAATCTCCTTAAATCTTTTTATCCCGATAACTATCGGGAGCGTGAAATAAACTTTGCGCCTTAGCGACTTTGCGAGCAAAAATGCATTGCGCTCTCTGCGTAAACCTTTGCGAACTTTGCGGTTAAATGCACCTAAATAAAAATTGCCTGAAATATCTAATTAGATTATCTTTGCACTTCAAATAAAGAAAATGATATGTTTGATAATTTAAGCGATAAGTTAGATAAAGCGTTCCATATATTAAAAGGACACGGTAAAATTACAGAAGTAAACGTTGCCGATACTTTAAAAGAAGTGCGTCGTGCGTTACTTGATGCCGATGTTAACTTTAAAATTGCTAAAGATTTTACAGCAAGAGTAAAAGACAAAGCAATTGGTCAGGATGTATTGACAACATTACAGCCAGGACAATTATTGGTTAAGTTAGTAAAAGACGAACTTACCGAATTAATGGGTGGAGACGTTGCTGGCGTAAACCTTTCAGGTAATCCAACAGTGATTTTGATGTCAGGTTTACAAGGTTCTGGTAAAACGACTTTCTCTGGAAAATTAGCTAACTTCTTAAAAACAAAGAAAAACAAGAAACCATTACTTGTAGCTTGTGATATCTACCGTCCAGCGGCGATTAATCAGTTGCATGTTGTGGGAGACCAAATAGGTGTTGAGGTTTACTCAGAACCAGAAAATAAAAATCCTGTAGAAATTGCTCAAAACGCAATCAAACATGCTAAAGCAAACGGATTCAATGTTGTTATCGTCGATACAGCAGGACGTTTGGCAGTAGATCAGGAAATGATGGACGAAATTGCCCGTGTGCACAAAGCAATTCAGCCGCAAGAAACATTGTTCGTTGTAGACTCTATGACAGGACAAGATGCTGTAAACACGGCAAAAGCTTTCAACGATATCTTAAACTTTGATGGAGTTATCTTAACGAAATTAGATGGTGATACTCGTGGTGGAGCTGCGCTTTCAATCAAATCGATTGTAAACAAACCAATCAAATTTGTTGGTACTGGAGAGAAAATGGAAGCAATTGATGTTTTCTACCCAGAACGTATGGCGGAGCGTATCTTAGGGATGGGAGACGTTGTGTCTCTTGTTGAAAGAGCTCAAGAGCAATTTGACGAAGAAGAAGCAAGAAAACTTCAAAAGAAAATCGCTAAAAACGAATTCGGTTTTGACGATTTCTTAACGCAAATTCAGCAAGTAAAGAAAATGGGTAACATGAAAGACTTGGTTGGAATGATACCAGGTGCTTCAAAAGCTATGAAAGATGTTGAAATCGAAGACGACGCTTTCAAACATATCGAAGCGATCATTTATTCGATGACGCCAGGAGAAAGAAGCAAACCAGCCATTATCGACGTAAAAAGAAAGGCCAGAATCGCAAAAGGTTCGGGAACCAAAGTCGAGCAAGTAAATCAGCTGATGAAGCAGTTTGATCAAATGAGTAAGATGATGAAGATGATGCAAGGCCCAGGAGGAAAAAATCTGATGAAAATGATGGGAGGTATGAAAGGAATGCCAGGTGGAATGCCGGGAATGCCAAAATAATAAAAAGAGTTTCAAGTTTCAGGTTTCAAGTTATGAGACCAAAACTTGAAACTTTTTTAATTCAATATATGTGAGTTTCGTGTTCAACTTTAAACTTGAAACCTGAAACTTGGAACAAAAATTAAAACCTGAAACAAAACAACACACAATGCAACTACTAGACGGTAAAAAAACATCTAACGACATTAAAAATGAAATTGCTCTTGAAGTTCAATCTATAAAAGCAGCTGGAGGGAAAGTACCTCATTTAGCAGCGGTTTTAGTGGGAAATAACGGAGCAAGTTTAACTTACGTAGGAAGCAAAGTAAAATCATGCCAAGAAATTGGTTTCGATTCAACTTTAGTTGCTTTGCCAGAAACGATTACAGAAGACGAGCTTTTAGCAAAAATCAAAGAATTGAACGAAGATGATAACCTTGACGGATATATCGTTCAGTTGCCGTTGCCAAAACATATCGACGAGCAAAAAATCTTGCTAGCAATCGATCCTGACAAAGACGTAGACGGATTCCATCCAACTAACTTCGGTAGAATGGCTCTTGAAATGGAAAGTTTTATTCCAGCAACGCCATTCGGAATTATGGAATTGTTAGAGCGTTACAAAGTTGAAACAGCAGGAAAACATACAGTAGTTATCGGAAGAAGCCATATCGTAGGACGTCCGATGAGTATTTTAATGAGCCGTAAAGGAAATCCTGGAGACTCAACAGTTACCTTAACTCACAGTAGAACTAAAGATTTGGCAGAATTCACTAAAAATGCTGATATCATTATTACTGCTTTAGGAGTTCCAGAATTTTTAAAAGCCGATATGGTGAAAGAAGGAGTAACCGTGATCGACGTTGGAATTACTCGTGTAGAAGATGCATCAAACGCAAAAGGATACGTTATTAAAGGTGATGTTGATTTTGACGGAGTAAGCAAAAAAGCATCATTCATTACACCAGTTCCAGGTGGAGTAGGGCCAATGACAATTGCAATGTTGCTTAAAAATACACTTTTAGCACGCAAAATGAGAAGTGCAAGAAACAAATAATTATAGCATTAAAATACTGAAAAGCCTGTTCGTTAGAACAGGCTTTTTTATTGATGTATTTCTAAAAAAACCTGATCAAAAGTACTGTTTTAATATATAATTAATAGTTTAAAGTTTTGGTTCTTAAAAATAAAGGATACTTTTGCACCACTTAAAAAAACACTTCTCCAAATGGACGATTATTATTCGTTAGTATTTAATTAAAGCAGCTTTTGAATTTCAAAATGCTGCGATAAAACCCTGTATTTTGAAATGAAAGCCTTTTACACAAACAACAACGGATTGGTAGAAATCCAAAAATGGACTTCAAATTGCTGGATTCATATCGAATCTCCAACAGAATCAGACAAAAAATATTTACTAGAAGAACTTCAAATTCCCGAAGCATTCTACAATGATATTGAGGATATTGACGAAAGACCTCGTATCGAAATCGAAGACGGTTGGACTTTAATTATTATGCGCATTCCGATAAAAAGCGGCGATGTCAAAATTCCTTTTCACACAGTTCCGCTCGGAATCATTTTTAAAGAGGATATCTGCGTAACCATCAGTTTCTATAAAACAGAAATCATTGCCGATTTTGTCTCGTATTCGCAACGCAAAAACATCGAAATCGAAGACAATTTCAATTTGGTGCTTAGATTGCTTTTGTCATCAAGTGTTTGGTATTTGAAGTATCTAAAACAAATCAATCACAAAATAAAATTGGCCGAAGACAACTTAGAGAAATCGATCAAAAATGAAGAATTGCAAGCATTGTTACAAATCGAAAAATGCTTTGTATTCTTCATCACTTCGCTAAAAGCAAATGATGTTTTATTTCAAAGAATCAAAAACTTAAAAGCACACAAAGCCAGTTACGATCCAGAATTGTTAGAAGATGTCGAAATCGAATTGAATCAGGCGCAAGACACAGCCAATATTTATAACAACATCTTGACCGGAATGATGGATGCCTACGCATCTGTAATCTCCAATAATATGAACAATATTATGAAGCAGATGACTTCGATTTCTATCATTTTAATGATCCCAACATTAATTGCAAGTTTGTACGGAATGAACGTGCCAAACGGACTAGAAGAAAGCAAATACGGAATCTGGATTCTACTTTTGATTTCTATAATACTTTCCTCTTTCGGGGTATTTTTATTCAAACGCAGAAGATGGTTCTAAAATAACAAAAGCCCGTTCGTTAAGAATAGGCTTTTTCGTTTTATAATTTGGGCGTGACCCTATTTTGCAAATGGCGCACCAATCTTTGCGCTCATTCGCGCCATTCGCAAAATAGGGTCGGGCTATCCGCGCTACTTCGGTAGCTAGCTTCTATCCCTCACGCGTTTGTAATTACTTCAACACTTGTTTTTGCAATGGTATTAAAGGTGAAGTCCCTATGGGACAAAAAACTATCGTAAATCTATAGCTACCGATATTTAATCTCTACGAGATATTGAAGAGTACATCGATGATATATTCCGCTAGGAATTAAATATTGGTAGAAGAATATTCATTCCAGCAATATATTCCGTTAGGAATTAAATATCGGTAGAAGAATATTCATTCCGGCAATATATTCCGTTAGGAATTAAATATCGGTAGAAGAATATTCATTCCGGCAATATATTCCGCTAGGAATTAAATATCGGTAGAAAAAGTTCCCGATAGAAAATATCCCGTAGGGATTATATAATTTATCTGGATGCAAAATGAATTATTATCATGCCGTGAATAAAATAAAATCATTTTTTTATTTGCCAATTCAAAATAAACAATAACTTTGTAACGCAAAGTACTTTAATTATGAATCAAAAGCACCAAGAAGATTTAGCACATATTCGTTCCATGATGGAGCGCTCTTCAAGATTTATATCATTAAGCGGACTTTCAGGAGTTTTCGCGGGTCTTTCGGCTTTAATTGGCGGAATCTATGTTTACCAGCTTTTCAAAGTAAACGGTATCGATTATTTAAACGATGGGCATAGGTTGTATTCTACCAATCTAGTTTCGGAATTGTTCTGGATCGGAATCATAATTATGGTTGTTGCATTAGTATTTGCGGCCTTTTTTACCGTTAGAAAAAGCAGAAAATACAATTTGCCAATTTGGACTTCGGCAACAAAAAAGATGCTGTTTCATTTGGCAGTGCCACTTGTTACTGGCGGAATATTTTGTCTGGCTTTAATATATTATGGACACTTTGGTTTTGTGGCTCCTTCAACATTAATTTTTTACGGACTTGCAGTTGTAAACGCAGAAAAATATACATTTTCAGACATTAAATATCTTGGTTTTTCGGAACTGATTTTAGGATGTATTGCACTTTTTAATATAGGATATGGTTTGATTTTCTGGATTATAGGGTTCGGAATCCTGCACATCGTATATGGATTAGTGATGTTCAAAAAATACAAATAACCCAATGGGAATTATTGATAAACTAAATAAAGATTTTGAAAGCCGTGTCAGACTGGGTATTATGTCCGTTCTGATGGTTAACGACTGGGTAGATTTTACTGAGATGAAAGCGCTTTTGGATATCACCGATGGTAATTTAGCGAGTCATTCTTCTGCGCTTGAAAAAGCAGGTTATATCGAAGTAAAAAAAGAATTTGTGGGTAAAAAGCCAAGAACCTCTTATCAAGTAACCGATTTGGGGCGTGCAGCTTTTAAAGCACACTTATCTTACCTTGAAAAATTAATGAAATTTTAATAACACTATTTTTTTATCCAAAAACTTTGAATTGCAAAGTACTTTTAAATTTAAAATCATGAAAAAACATCAAATTATCTTAGCTTGTGCAGCAGTTTTTTTACTGCTTTTTTACAATGAATCTGTCGGAATCAACATTTCTATTTTCGGCGTAGTGTTAACGCTCTTGATTAGTTATTTCTTTCAGGAAAAGTTTGTCGACAGATCACATTTGGTTCTTGTAATGACCTCTATTTTATCTTGTTTTGCCTTTGCTTGGTACGGAGATGCAGCTTCGTTTTTTGCTTTAGCTTTATCAATTCTGTTTCTGCAATTTAAAACCCAAGATGGAGAACTCAAAATGATTCAGGTTTTTCCGCTCATAGCCTTAAACGGATTTACTTCTGTAGGGAGAATATTTATGTTTCATCAATGGTTGCCAGAACGAAAAATCCACAACGATTTTGCTAAAAAGCTAGTGGCCTTTGTTTTGATTCCAATTATCTTTCTCGGATTGTTTTTTATCGTGTATTCTTTCGGAAGCGATCATTTCTCTTCATTATTTACAGATTACGAGTTAGATATCGATGTACCGCAATTAATCGGAATCAGTATTTTAGGATTTTATATTTCTTTCAGTTTTTGGAATTATTGGGTTCCAGATGCTTGTTATGAATACAATCCGAAATTAAATAATGATTTCAGCAATATTTCTGAAGTGGAGAATGAAAGTACTTTTTCATTCTTAGATTTGGATTTCGAAAGAAAAAGCGGTGTAATTACCTTATTTCTTTTAAACATAATGCTTTTGGTTTTTATCGCAACTTACAATTACGAACAGTTTTTTGAAGTAGTAGAAAAAACAAATCTAAGCGCAGATACACACGAACGAGTAAATGCTGTAATTTTTTCAATCTTAATGGCTGTTGGAGTTATTATGTTTTACTTTAAAGGAGGTTTTAATTTTGATAAACAAGCTTCATCTTTAAAAACACTAGCTAAAGTTTGGCTTGGACTAAATGTTGTTTTAATTGTTAGCGCCATTATTAAAAACTCAGAGTACGTTTCTTATTTTGGTTTAACTTATAAAAGGCTAGGAGTTTACGCTTTTCTAATTTTAGCGATAATCGGATTAATAGTTTCATTTCAGAAAATAAACAAACAAAAAACAAACGCTTTTCTATTCAATCAAATGCTTTGGTATTTCTACGGAACGATTCTTCTATGCAGTTATGTAAACTGGGGCAATTTAATTACCAACTACAATATCTCTGTAAACAAAGGAGTAGAGCCTGTTTTCTTAAGCGGATTAAATTTTAATGATGGCGCTCGAAGAACATATTTCGAAAAGAATAATTTAAACGGAAAGTATGCTGAAAGTGTGAGAGAAGAAATGATTTCAAATTATCAAGATGCTAGCTTTTTATCTAAAGCTTTATACTATGAGTTTTTGGATAAAAAGAAATAATAATAAATGCCATTCATTTGAATGGCAATTTTTTATTTATTATCTCCTCTTTTTTTAAATCGAGGATCATGTTTTGAAATGAAATTTTTTCTTCTAGTTGGAGTGGCAGCACTCGAAGTCGAACTTTCGACTTTAGGGAAACTTGCCTCTTCCGTTTTACTGGAAGGCTCAATTAACTGATTTAGTTCTTTTATTTCGTCATCGGTTAAATCTCGATATCTTCCAACAGGAACATCCAATGAAATATTGATAATTCGGATACGTTTCAATGCCGTAACTTCATAACCCAAATATTCAGACATTCTTCTAATCTGACGATTCAATCCCTGCGTTAAAATGATCTTGAAAGTAAATTTACTAATTTGTTCTACTTTACATTTCTTAGTAACCGTATCCAAAATCGGAACACCATTTCCCATTCTTTGGATAAAACGTTCTGTAATGGGTTTGTTTACCGTCACCGTATATTCTTTTTCGTGATTGTTTCTTGCACGAAGAATCTTGTTTACAATATCACCGTCATTAGTCATAAAAATTAAACCTTCACTGGCTTTATCCAACCGTCCAATTGGGAAAATACGTTTCGGATAATTGATATAGTCAACAATGTTGTTTTTAACTTCTAAATTGGTCGTACATTCAATTCCGACTGGTTTGTTGAAAGCCAGATAAACCATTTTTTCGTTTTTTTCAACGATTAATTTTCCGTCTATGCGTATTTCATCATCAGCCGAAACTTTAGTTCCCATTTCAGCCACAGCACCATTTACTGTTACACGTTTTTCGTCAATCAGTTTATCCGCTTCACGACGAGAACAATAACCAGTTTCTCCAATAAATTTATTCAGGCGTTTTAAATTTTCTTCCATACTGCAAAAGTAGGCAAAATTTAAATTTTAGACTTCAGATTTTAGATTTTAGATTTTTTGAAAAACTGTGTCCCTCTGTCCCTTTGCAACTTTGAACCTTTTTTAAGAATGATGAAACTCCTTGCTATCTTCTGGTGTTTCGTTTCTTTCAAACATTCCGTAATCGCGAACCACGGTTGCAATTCGTAAATGATAATCTTTAAAAATGCCATTTCTGCCTTTTTCCTGAGCGTGTCGGTGCATTTCGAGATTTCTCCATTGCTGAATACTTTGTTCGTCTCTCCAAAAAGATAATGACAAAATTTTTCCAGAATCGCTCAAACTCTGAAAACGTTCAATAGAAATAAATCCATCAATATGGCTTAATTGTGGTTTTAGACTTGCGGCAATATCCAGATATTCTTCTTTTTTTCCTTCGTTTGGTATTACTTCAAAAATTACAGCTATCATGTTTTTGAGTTATGAATTATGAGTTATGAATTATGAGTGAAATGTAAAATGTAAAATGTGAAAAGGTCTTTGCGCCTTTGCACCTTTGCCCCTTTGTAGCTACGAGCTTTGCTCGTTAAAAAGAAACTCAATCACTTTATCATACAATTCATCATCGTGCATTCCATGCCCTAAACCAGAGGTTTCAATAAATTGACTGTTTTTCCAATTGCTGGCTATTTTTTGCCCTTCGGCGAAAGCCACAATTTTATCTGAAGTATCGTGAGCAATAAATCCAGGAATAGTAAATTCTGAAGCAAATTTTTGTCCCGAGAAATCTTCTAATTTAAAATTGAATCGGTCAAGGAATTTACTTTCCAAAAGTGAAAACATTCTAGTATTCAAACTCAGCATCGAAACATAATTATCAATCAAAGTTTTTAACTCAGAAGGAGCGCCTAAAACGACCATTTTATTGATGCTCGTATTCGGAAATAAATATTGATGATAAACGCAAGCCGCGCCTCCAATAGAATGTCCGATAATAATTTCGGGCTGATACTTTTCTACTGCTTTATTGATGAATTCAGCGTAAAGCGGCACATTGAATTCTTTTCCGCTGCTTTGCCCGTGTGCAGGAGCGTCAAGTGCAATAATAGTACTTCCTGATTTCTGGAGATGAGGCAAGGTTTTTTTCCAGCGTGAAGCATTGCTTTCCCAACCGTGAACTAATAAAATTTTGGTTTCGTTTCCTTTCCAAATATAAGTTTGAAAATGATGTTCATTATGATGGAAAATTTCTGTTTCTGTATTCTTTAAAACTTTAGGAAGTTTTTCTTTTTGCAATCGGCCAATTCGAGGCTGACTAAAAAGCGCATAAGAAAGTTCAACAGCCTTTTGCGGACGCACGTAACTTAGAATGTTAATGTAAGAGCCAACAGATTTTAATGTAATAAAACGAATGCCTTTTTTAATTCCCAAAATTTATTTTTTGTCTAAAGGTAAAAAATGTTTTGTCACTCCCGATAGCTATCGGGATAAAAGGATTAAAAAGATTTTATTCAGGATGCAAATAATTTAATCAGTGTTAATCCTTTTAATCTGTGGCAAAAATATATAGCAAAAAAAAGTCCCGATTAAATCGGGACTTGATATTTAGAATTTTGCGAACAATTGTTCCATTTTTTCTTTTTCTTCTTCAGCTAACTGTGTGTCAACTAAGATTCTTCCAGAGTGCTCATCAGTGATGATTTTCTTTCTTGAAGCAATTTCAACCTGAGTTTGTGGTGGAATTGTGAAGAAAGATCCAGCAGAAGCTCCTCTTTCGATAGAAACTACAGCTAATCCGTTACGAACGCTGCTTCTGATTCTGTTGTAAGCTGCCAATAATCTGTCTTCGATTTGTGCAGCATATTCAGCAGATTTCTCAGTTAAGAAAGCTTCTTCTTTCTGAGTTTCAGCCATGATAGCGTCTAATTCAGATTTTTTATGTTTTAAATGAGAGCTTTTAGCATCAAGTTTTTCTTTTAAATTAGAAATAACTTCTTTTTTGTGCTCGATAGAAGCTTTCATTTCTTTGATTTGCTTTTCAGCCAATTGAATTTCTAATTCTTGAAATTCAACTTCTTTTGTCAAAGAATTAAATTCTCTGTTGTTACGTACTGATTCTTGTTGTTTAGTGTACTTTTTAATAACCTCCTTATGCTCCTCAATAGCAATTTTCTTTGCTTTGATTTGCTCCTCAATCACTTCAAGTTCACCTTTCAGTTTCTCTGAACGAGTGCTCAAACCTGCAACTTCATCTTCTAAATCTTCAACCTCTAAAGGAAGTTCTCCTCTAACGTTTCTGATTTCGTCAATTCTAGAGTCAATAAGCTGTAAATCGTATATTGCTCTTAACTTGTCCTCAACACTTAATTCTTTCGTATTCGTCATATTTTATAAGTACTTAACTGGATTTGTATTTTCTTCCGATAAAATGATTGCAAAATTAAGAATTTTTTTTCGAAGATAATCAACAATATAATTTTTTGTATAGCGTTCGCTCTCAAAATGACCAATATCTGCCAAAAGTAACTTGTTTTCGGCTTCATAAAATTGATGATACTTCAAATCGGCAGTCAAAAAAGCATTGGCTCCAGCCTGAATGGCATTTTTTATAGCGAAACTTCCTGAGCCTCCCAAGACGGCAACTTTTTTGATTTTTTTGCCTAAAAATGCAGAATGGCGAATTCCGTCAGCAATCATTTTGTCTTTTACCGAAAGAAGAAAATCTTTTTCATCCATTTCGGTTTCCAGTTCGCCAATCATTCCTAAACCAATATTTTGATGCGAGTTTTTTAAATCATAAATCTCATAAGCCACTTCTTCATAAATATGATTCGAAAAAAGTGCTTTTAAAATGCGGGATTGTAAGTGTTTTTCAAAAACCACTTCGATTTTGATTTCTTCTCCCGTATGCAGTTTTCCTTTTTCTCCAATTACAGGATTGCTGTCTTCATTTCCTTGAAAAGTAAAAAATCCCTGCGTATTGAAACTGCAATTATCATAGTTTCCAATTGTTCCAGCGCCCGCTTCGAACATTGCATTTCGAACTTTATCAGCATTATCTGGAACAGTAAAAGTCACTAATTTTTGAATGAAATTTTGCTTCGGAATCAAAACCTTAGTATTTGTTAATCCTAAAGCGTCACAGAAAATTTTGTTGACGCCTTGCGAATGATTGTCAAGCGCGGTATGAACGGCGTAAATGGCAATATCATTTTTGATTGCTTTTAAGATCGCGCGTTCCACATAATTTTTACCTGTGATTTTTTTAATTCCAGAAAACAATATCGGATGAAAGCAAACAACGAGATTACAGTTTTTAGAAACCGCTTCATCAATTACACTTTCTAAGGCATCGTGGCAAACCAGAACTCCGGTAGATTCGGTTTCAGAATCACCGACTAAAAGCCCGACATTGTCAAAATCTTCGGCGTAAGCCAAAGGAGCCATTTCTTCAAGAACCGCTATTATTTCTTTAATTTTCATTCGAATTTCAAAAGTTTAAAGTGAATAACAAAAGTAATCCAAATTCTAAACTATTACAATCGAAGAAATAATGTCGCAATTTTTAATAGCATAAATCAAAAATGATTTTTTCATCAGGGAGAATAAAGCTATTGTTTTTCCAAAAATCTAAATTTTCTTGGACAGCATTATTTAAACCAATTTTTAAAAGTGGTCGATTAAGTTTTTGAGTATTTATCGATTTTATTTCCGTCGACAATAAATTGCTAACATTGTAAGTGTCGTATAAATACGAATTATCAGCCGTTGAAGTGATAATCGATTTGTCTATCACATTGAGATAATTGATAAAATATTTTCCTTCTGATAGTTTATAAGTTATTGTGATTTTATGATTCATTTGCGCCGTTTTACCAGGCTGGCTTTTTACTTCAAATGGTTCTCTGGTAACACAATGTTCATATTTTAAGATGGCAAATGTTTGCATGTCGATGTATAAAACTCCCGATGATTTTTTTGGTGCCGGATAGCCATAACCAGTAGAATATGCGCCAGGTTCAATGTTCTGAAAGCTTATTTTGTAGACTTTCTGCTCGTTGTAAGGTACAATTCCTTCTTTTTTTAAGGTATAAGAAGTTGGCTTGTAAAGTACATTGGCTTTGCTTAAAATAAGATCACGATTAAACAGAAAAGCAAAAGTGTTTATGTTGCCTAAGTTGTTTTTTGAATCGTTTTTAACAATTACATGTGTTTGCTGTATTTCTCCAAATATTTTTTCATCAGGATTATTAGTGCCTTTCATTCCTATTGAATTATAAGTAGCTATAATCGATTCGTCATGCGAAATGATTTCATTGTTTTTAATCACTTGATTACGGAAGAAAAAGGTCTGATTATATGGATTTTGATCATAATTAAGTTCAGCATTTATTAGAGCTTTTGCTACTATTTCTTCAGCAGACAAAGGCTTTGAGGTTGAACTAACAACAACTTCATTTAAATTAATAGTTTGAAAATGAAATGGTCTTAATTTTACTTTTACGTAATGTTTATTGGCATCAACAAGATTTTTAATTGAAATCGTATCTGAAATATATCCAAAAGCCGATACAATAATTTTATCATTAAAATTTGCTTTATCTATAAGAATAGAGAATTCCCCTTCTTTATTTGCCAAAACACTTTTGTTCGTTTTAAGTATCGTGACATTTCTTTTTGCTTTTTGCAAGCAATAATAATATAAAAATTATACTTTCGTAAAATGAAAATACTTCGAAAATTACTTTTCCCTTTCGCAATTCTATACGGATTCATTACTTCAATCCGTAACTTTCTTTTTGATAAAGGAGTTTTAAAATCGACTTCGTTTGATCTTCCAGTAATTGCTGTTGGAAATCTTAGTGTAGGCGGAACAGGGAAGACACCTCAAATTGAATATTTAATTCGATTATTATCTGATAAATATAAAGTAGCCACTTTAAGCCGTGGTTATAAAAGAAAATCTGAAGGTTTTGTTTTGGCTGATGAAAATTCAAATGCTGAAATTTTGGGAGACGAACCTTTTCAGTTTTATCAAAAATTTCCAAATGTGATGGTAGCCGTTGATGCCAATCGTACAAACGGAATTCAACAATTGCTTTCTCAAAATGAGAAGCCAGAAATTATTTTATTGGATGATGCGTATCAGCATCGAAAAGTAAAAGCAGGTTTTTATATTTTACTAACTTCTTATGGAGATTTGTATTCAGATGATTTTATGCTTCCAACAGGAAATTTGCGTGAAAGCAGGAGCGGAGCAGAACGAGCAAGTATTATCGTTGTTACGAAATGTCCTAAAATCTTAACCGATGACGAACAATCTGAGATTAGGTTAAAGTTGAAAAGCAGTCAGCAAGTCTTTTTTACTTTTATAGATTACGATATATTCATTTTTGGTAAAAACGAAAAAATAGCAGTTGGCGAAATAAAATCAGAATCTAAATTGCTTTTGGCGGGAATTGCAAAACCAAAACCGTTTTTTGATTATTTAAAAAATGAAAATGACGAATGTTTGACTTTTCCAGATCATCATCATTTTTCTGATGCAGATGTAGACGCCATTCAGAATAAAGCAAACGGAAGAAAAATAATTACTACCGAGAAAGATTATGTGCGTCTGAAAGATTCAGAATTGGTAAATCAATTGTATTATTTGCCAATAAAAAGCTCTTTCATCAATCACCAACAAAATTTTGATGCCAAGATTTTAGAATACGTAAAAAAAACTTAGAACCTTAGCGTCTCAGAACCTTAGTATCTTTTAAAAAGTTAATCAAAAAACTTAGCAATAGTGCTATAAAAATCGTCTGGAACAAAAGGTTTTGTAATTACATCATCCATTCCAAAAGAAAGAAGCATGTCTCTGTTTTCGTCAAGCGAAATAGCGGTTAAAGCAATAATTGGCGTTTCTTTATCAAACTCACGAATTAATTTCGTTGCAGTAGTTCCATTAATTCCAGGAAGATGAACATCCATTAAAATCATATCGAAGCGTTTCACTTTTAAAAGTTCGACAGCATCTTCGCCATTGTCAACAATCTCGCAAGTAATGTTTTTGTTTTCCAGCATTTTGCGAGTAATCATTTGATTGATTTTGTTGTCCTCAATCAATAAAATAGATTTGTTTTTCAATTGTTTGTC
The DNA here is from genome assembly GCF_050990855.1 of Flavobacterium anhuiense. Taxonomy (GTDB): domain Bacteria; phylum Bacteroidota; class Bacteroidia; order Flavobacteriales; family Flavobacteriaceae; genus Flavobacterium; species Flavobacterium anhuiense_C. The sequence continues at coordinate 242,744 of NZ_CP158861.1, read as the reverse complement.
GTTATAAGGTTTTACTTCTTCGATTACCTCCAATGGTTCGTTGTTGACTTTGAAATTTAGTTTAAAGGTAAACGTAGAACCTTTACCTACTTCACTTTTCAGTTTTATTTCGCCTCCCAAAAGTTCGATTAATTTTTTTACGATAGTAAGACCAAGACCTGTTCCGCCGTATTTTCTATTGACTTCTATGGAACCTTGAGAAAAGCTTTCAAAAACAGATTGGAGTTTGTCTTCCGGAATTCCGATTCCAGTATCCACAATTTCAAAATAGACGATCGCGTTCTCTTCTTCTTGCGAATACAATTTGGCAATAACATTTACATGCCCGTTCTGAGTAAATTTTAAAGCATTATTGATTAAGTTAAGGATGATCTGAGATAATTTTGTAGGATCTCCAATTAAGTTGTCAGGAATAGCTTTGTCTATTTCTAAGTTAAAATAGTTTTTGTTGGCTGTGGCAAGTTCCTTTAATGAACTTTGAATGTTAATAAGCAACTCTTTCAAATTAAAGCTAATGTTTTCAATTTCAGCCTTAGTCGAATCAATTTTATTAATTTCTAAAATTTCATTGATGAAAGTGGTTAAATAATTTCCTGAAAACTTTAAAGATTCAAGATATTTTAATTGTCTTTTCTTCGGTTTGTCTTCAAGAAGAATATGAGTGATTCCGTTTATGGCATTTAATGGTGTCCGGAGTTCGTGACTTACTGTAGACAAAAATTCAGATCGTGCTTTTGATGCTTTTTCGGCTTTATTTTTGGCTAAAATCAATTCTTTGTTCTTTTCTCGAAGCAATAAATTATTCTGATTTCGTATGATGTTGTTTTTATACAAAGCCAAACTCAAAAGAGATAAAATCGAAATTAAAGCAATTGCTAAAATACTCACTAACTTAGAATAACGATACGTTTTCAGTTGAAATTTTTCTTCATTTTCCTTTTTTATAGTATTAGTCAAAGATTGATTTTTTTTGAATTTTTGGAATTCGTCCAAATCAATTTTGGCATTTTTTAATTTCAAAAGATAATTTTCTAACTGATAATGTTCGTCTAAATACGAATAGGCTAGATCGTAATTTTTATTTTGTTTGTAGTATTGACTTATCGCCAAAACGATTTTTGATTTTTTTGGGAAATCATTGATTTTATCATTGTAATCTAAGGCTTTATTGAAATAAATGATGGCGGAATCATTTCTTTTAAGTTGCCCTTCAATTAAGCCAAGCTGATAATAAGCATCTACTTTAGTTTTTAAAATGGCATTATTATCAGGTTTTTTAGTTATTGTTTTTAAAGTTTTTGCAGCCGATTTAAGATCGTTATTGGTCTTGAATGCTAAAGCCTTTTGATAATCAAGTGCTTCTGCATTGTCGTCAATGTTGAGTTCTTTCAGTAAATCTTTAGCTTTTGTGTAATACACAACTGCAGTTTTATAATCACCTTTTGCAGTATTGGTTACACCAATGTAATGCAATGCCAAAACTTTTGTACAGCTTGGTTTTAAAGTGTCAAATAAAGAAACTGTTTTATGGAAGTTTTTTAAAGCGTCTTCAAATTTTCTTTGGTTGTAATAAATCTTACCAAGTTTAAAAGTTTGATTGGCTAAATTCTCTTTTTTGCCATTTTCTTCGCAAAAATTAATCGACTTTTCAGTGTAATATACTGCCAGTGTGTACTTTTTATTGTTAAGATTTGTGTTGGCTAGCTTGTTATAATAGGTCACGCTATCCGTATTCTTTTTGGCTTGAGAATACAAAAACGAGTTAAAAAAACAAACAACAATAAAAAGATAGTATTTCATGTATGGCAATGCTTTTACAATGAATCTTATTTTTTTCTTATAAGTAAAATTAAATCGATCAATCTTGATGAATAGCCAATTTCGTTATCGTACCAGCCCACAACTTTTACCATTTTATCGATAACTGAAGTTAGCTGTGCATCAAATAAACAAGAATGTGTGTTGCCAATTACATCAACCGAAACAATCGGATCTTCGGTATAATCTAATATCCCTTTTAAATTTGTTTTTGAGGCTTGTTGGAATGCTTTATTTATTTCTTCAATGCTCACGGCACGTTTTACATTGAAGGTTATGTCTGTTAATGAACCGTCTGGAACTGGTACTCTAATACCACAGCCACCCATTTTATTATGCAATTTAGGAAAAATTTTTGTTAATGCCTTAGCTGCGCCTGTAGTTGTTGGAACAATTGACTGGCTGGCACCTCTCGCACGGCGTAAATCCTTATGTGGCTGGTCATGAAGGCTTTGGTCTGTCGTGAAAGAATGTATGGTTGTAATGTAAGCTTGCTCGATTCCGCACAATTCTTCGATAATTTTAATCATCGGAGCAGCGTTGTTTGTCGTACAGCTTGCATTAGAAACAATATCCTCGTTTCCGTCTAAAATATGTTCGTTTACACCAAGAACTACCGTTTTAATCGTATCAACTTCTGAAGGAGCCGAAAGAATTACTTTTTTTGCCCCAGCTTCAAGATGCGCATTTAATTCTTCATGCGTTTTGTATTTGCCTGTCGATTCGATAACAATATCAATCGAATGCGATTTCCAATCAATATTTGAAATGCTTTTTTCGTGGAAAAAGAAAAAATGCCTTCCGTCAACAATAATGCTATTTTCGTCATGACTTACTTCTACAGGCAAAACACCATGAATACTGTCATATTTTATTAAATGTGACATTGTTTTATTGTCTGCGATGTCATTTATAGCAACGACTTCGATTTCAGGGTGGTTTAAAAGCAATCGGAATAAATTTCTTCCAATTCTTCCAAATCCATTAATGGCAATTCTTGTTTTCAACTTTTAGTTTATTTGTTTAACTGTTTAATCGTTTAATCGGTTTTACAATTAAACGATTAAAATGATTAAACTTTTTTTATAAAATATGTTTTTGTGCTTTATAAGAAGAACGAACGAGAGGCCCGCTTTCAACATGTCTAAAACCTAATTTAAGACCAAATTGTTCATATCTGGCAAATTGTTCAGGCGTTATGAACTCTTTTACAGGAAGGTGTTTTTTGCTTGGCTGTAAATATTGTCCAATGGTTACCACATCAACATTTGCATTTCTTAAATCGGTCATCGTCTGGAAAACTTCTTCTTCAGTTTCTCCAAGACCAAGCATAATTCCAGATTTTGTTCTGTTGATTCCTTTTTCTTTTAGATAGCGAAGTACTTCTAAACTCCTGTCATATTTAGCTTGAATACGAACCTCGCGGGTTAAACGTCGCACTGTTTCCATGTTATGAGAAACAACTTCAGGATTTGCTTCTACAATACGATCAAGGTTTCTTTCGATTCCTTGAAAATCTGGGATCAAAGTTTCTAGAGTAGTTTGAGGATTCATTCTTCTAATGGCCCTTACCGTTTCCATCCAAATGATAGAACCGCCATCTTTAATATCGTCTCTGTCAACGCTGGTAATTACAGCATGTTTAATATTCATGATCTTAATAGAACGAGCTACTTTTTCTGGTTCGTCCCAATCTACCGTTTCAGGTCTTCCGGTTTTTACACCGCAGAAACCGCAAGAACGAGTACAAACATTTCCTAAAATCATGAAAGTTGCTGTTCCTTCACCCCAGCATTCACCCATGTTTGGGCAGCTTCCAGAAGTGCAAATGGTATTTAAACTATATTTATCAACTAAACCTCTAAGTTCAGTATATTTTTGTCCGATAGGTAATTTTACTTTTAACCACTTTGGTTTTGTGGTTTGTATATTTTCAGTGACTGTTTCCATATATCAATGTTCAAAGTACAAAGATACGGAATGTAGTTTATTTGAAGATTTGTTTGTGCTTTAATTTAGCAATTTGTCACCAAAAAGCAGTAGAACTACGCTTCAGTTATGTGTAATAAAAAAGTTAAATCATTGTATTAAAATACTTTTTTGGGTTTTGCTACTGTCTTTTTTTTTGAAAAATTTAAAATCGACTATTATTATAGCAATTAACTGTGTTTTAGTGCTTTAAAATTTATACCTTTAAATGTTAAAAAAAGCGATTTTTTGATAGAAACACAGGGAATTTTTTGTAGTATATTTGTTATTAAATTAATAAAGTAAAAAATGAAAAAGAAATTTATTGTATTGGGAGTTTTATTAGCTGCTTTTAGCTTTACTAAAGCAAATGCACAAATTAATCTGGGAGATAAAGCAATTGGGGCGGTTCAGAAAGGAGTGACGGGTTTTACTTTTAGTAATGCCGATGCAGCAAAATTGTCTAAAGAAGCAGTTGATAAATTAGATGCAGAGCATGAAATTGCTGGACCAACAGACGGCTATACTTTAAGATTAAATCGTGTTTTTGGAAAACATGCTGCTGGTGACGGATTTACTTTAAACTATAAAGTTTATAAATTGAAAGAAGTAAATGCTTTTGCTACGGCAGATGGAAGCGTTCGTGTGTATTCAGGATTAATGGATATTATGGATGATAACGAATTAATTGCTGTAATCGGACACGAGATCGGACACGTTGCTAACAATGATTCCAGAGATGCTATTCGTGCGGCATATCAAAAAGAAGCTTTGATGGATGGGGCTGCTTCTCAATCGGTAACTGTGGCAACGGTTACAGATAGTCAGCTTGGGAAAATTGGAAGCGCGATTATTGATAGTAAATACAGCCGTAAACAAGAGTCGGAAGCAGATTTATTTGCTTACAATTTTATGAAGAAAAACGGTTATGATGTAAATGCTGAAGAATCTGCTTTCAGAATTTTAGCCAAAATGAGCGAAGGAACTCAAGCTTCATTTATCGATCAAATGATGAGTTCGCATCCTGATTCGAAGAAAAGAGCTGATGATGCTAAAAAAAGAGCTGAGAAGGATGGAGTGTATAAGCCTTATGTGCAGCAAAAAATTGTAAATACAGCTCCTGCAGCCACAACTAAAAAGACAACGACAACCACGAAAAAGACAACGACAACCAAAAAGAAATAGCGGTTAGAAGATAAAATCTTTTTTCGTTGAAAAAGTAAAACCAATAAATTCATATGAATTTATTGGTTTTTTTTTTGATGCAATTTTTAAAAGAAAAAAAACTTTTTTGTTCTAATTGTCTTATTATGATATACTAATAACTTATATAGGAAATGCACCTTTTTGTATTGATTTAATTTTGCACGAAAATAAATTTCTAGTATTAGAACTAAAAAAGTACAATTTAAAATGATATAATAATGAAAAGAATAATTTGCATGTTCTTATTAGTAAGCAGTGGCTTTATTACTGGGCAAACCAAAACTGTAGTAACTAAATTCGGAGAGAAAATTAAAATTTATCCTAATGTAGCCAATGGTTTGAAAACAAATGATATTTCTGGAACTATGATGTTAGGAGGTGCTTTAACAGAACCAACTGTATTGACAACTACAGACTCTAACACACTATCTTTAATAGGTCTAGGACAAGGGAGTACGGCAGATCGGCTTCTAGTTACAGATGCTGCTGGAGTTCTAAAGGTGATAACCACATCACAAAGTGTGGGGTTTATGAACGTAATTAGGAAAAATACCGACTATACAATTGATGCCAACGTAGATAATGTGATCTTAGTTGATGCAACAAGTGGTAATATTAATGTAACAATTCCTGCAGGTATAATTCCTGGGCGTCTATTTTTAATTAAACGCGTAGATAGCTCTACAAGTACCGTTACCGTGAGATTTACTAGCGAAACTGTAGATGAAGGGGATTCTTTTATTACAGTTGGTAACAAAGTAAGTTATCAAATAATAAAAGAGGGTGCGGGTAAATGGCAAACATTGTCAAGATTCTAATAAAGAATTAAAAAAATGGCAGCAAAAATAAAAATGAAACTACTGTTAATTCTATTTGCAGTAGGTCAAATAACAGCAAATGCTCAGATAGGGCTTACGAGCAATAGTCCCGATAAATCTGCTATAATGGATATAAAGGCAACCAATAAGGCATTGTTGATTCCAAGGGTTAATTTGAAAAGTCTTTCAGATGTTACAACAATTGCTAATCCCGCAACAAGTTTACTGGTATACAATATAAATGAGAATATTGGTGAAGGCGCAGGTTTTTATTACTATAACAACGGCTGGAATAAATTAATTCCGATTGATAATACAGGTGATAATTTAGGAAATCATACCGCTTTAAAAGATTTAAATATTAAAGCAAATAAAGTATATTTCAAAAATGCTGATGGAATTAAAGTAATGTTAACTACCAGTGAAGATGGGCCATTAATACGTTTAATTAAATCAGATTGGACTACAAATTTTAATACTGGTCGTAAGGGATTTGCTAGTGGAGAATACATTTGGTCTACCTATGGAGGAAGTGGAAATAGCTCCACGATAGAAAAAATGAGATTAGACAGTCAGGGGTATTTAGGAATTGGCACTAGTGCACCAGCCGCACACTTAGAGGTTGCAGGTAGTGCTCAAATTGATTCCACTCTTACCATTAAAAATCTTCCGGCAAGTATTGATTCTGATTATTTGCTTGCCGCCAATACAACTGGAGGTGTTACTAAATCGAGTATTCAAATTGGTAATATACCAAGACGCTATAATTATGCTATTTCTTCGGTATCACAAGGAAGAAGTGGAAGCGTTACAATTGTTCCAGAATCAGCCTATAAATTAGTGGTATATACAAGTAACAGTTGCGGAGATAAGGCTGTAGCTACTTTTATAGTGAAGGATAATTCAACAATCACTATGTTGGGTGGACAAGCATATGGAGGAGAATATGCGGTGACAACAATTGGGAATACTGGAAATTCCTTGCAATTAACGGCTAATTCTATGGTTGTTTGTAGTGCGGATGGTTCTGATTTTCATCAATTTGATTTTACGATCGCTATTACAAGTAATGTTATTACCATAATTAATAATAATACTTCTGTATCACAAAGCTATAATCTAAAAATAGCTGTACTATAAAAGTTGAACATATGAAACTATTTATAAAAAAAATATTAGTCATAGTGGGATTGTTTCTTTCTATGGCAAAAATTTCTGCCCAGGTAGGGGTAGTAAAAAATAATTCCGACCAAACCGCAGCTTTGGATCTTACATCAAATCTAAATAAAGGACTTTTGATTCCTCGTATTAGCCTAAATAATACTACAGATATTGTTACGGTGCCTAATCCTGTTGCAAGTATGTTGATATACAATACCAAAGCAGATATTGCTGGAGCAGGAGCTTTAGGTGTTGGATATTATTATTACGATGGAGTGATTTGGAAAAAATTAATCACGCTAGATGATACTGACGACAATCTAGGAAATCACATAGCAATCAAAGATCTCAATATGGGAGACAATAAAATTTATTTTAACAGGGCTGATGGATTAAAATTAGCTCTTGTAGATCATAACGATGGGCCATTATTTAGAAATAATAGTGGATGGATTAATAATACTCAACTGGGATATAAAGGTATAGGATCTGGGCAAATAGCGTTTTCTAACTATAGCGGTTTGAATAATAATACGCTAACGGAAAGAATGCGTTTAAATCAAAAGGGAAATTTGGGAATAGGGACCAATACTCCGTCAGAAAAACTGCAGGTTGTGGGTAATGTATATGTAAATGATCAGCTGACTATAAAGACAATGCCGTCTGGTTTAACGGACAAAATTATTGTAATGGACGATGAAGGTTTCTTTAAAAAGGCTGGTTTTGACTTAACAGGCTTGCCAAAACGATATGATTATAGAACTGTGGCGCTGGCAAATGATGCTAGTGCTTCTATTGCCGTCGTAGATTTGCCTGTTTATATGGTAACGATCACAATAGGGAATGCTTGTGGGCGTAATGGAATAGCAGCTTTTACGGTTTGTGGCAATACAGTTTCTTATTTAGGGGGACAGGCAAGAAATAAAATCTAAACTGTAACTCCTGTGGGAACTTCAGGCACTTCTTTTAAATTATTTGCAGATATTTTGAGATGTGAAGATGGGAGTGGTTCGCATGCATTTAATTATACGATAAGTTTTGCTAATAATGTTGTTACGATTCAATCAAATGCTGATAACGATACTTCAGCTAATACTGATTTGTACCTAATATCTGTATTTGATTACTAAATTACTAAATGATTGTAAAATGAAAATTGAAAGAACAAAATATTATCATATAGCATTACTCTTAATAGCATGTTTTATTGCAAATGATTTAATAGCCCAAACAGGAATGATGAGTAATGATCCTAATAAATCTGTTGCGTTGGATATAAATGCGCCTAATAAAGGGGTTTTGATTCCGCAGATAAATTTGCAAAGTACTAGTGATGTTGCTACAATTGTTGATCCAGCAGTAAGTTTAATGGTTTATAATACTAACGCAGCAATAAGTGGTAATGGTGCTAAAGGTGCTGGTTATTATTTTTACGATGGTACGAATTGGAAAAAATTAATAGTGAAATCGGAAATTATTGGGGATAATCTAGGGAATCATACTGCAACACAAGATTTGAATATGCAGGCTAACAAGATATATTTCAATGAGAATGTTGGTGCTAAACTTGAATTTTTGGGTGGGCCAGATGCGTCGGGTATCGGATTGGGAAGTAATTATACTACTGTTTTCCAGTCTGGTGAGAAAAATACAGCGCTAGGGATTTTTTCTTGGTCAAATTACGGTGGAGCCAATAAAGATGTAGTGGCAGAAAAACTACGATTGACCACCGCAGGATATTTAGGTGTTGGAACATCTAATCCTGCTGCGATGTTGCATGTTGCTGGAAGTGCAATAATTGATAAGCAACTTAAAATGAAAAAAATAACGTCGTCTGGAACTGCAGACAATGTAGTGACAGCCGATAACAATGGACTTGTGAAATTGTCCGATACAAATGTGAATGCTATTTTGCAAACTTGTTATTATAATATGTCGCAAGTAGGATCTAATAGTAGCCAATCTATAGAGTTAAATAGTAAGATAAACTTTTTTATGTTTACAGTAACGACAACAGACAGTTGCGGAAAAAACTTTTGTGCCACCTTCATGATTAAACAAAGTGTTATGTTTTATATGAATAATAGAGTTGGCAGCTATGTTTCGACGGTTCTTGATCCTAATGGGAACTCATTAGATATGAAAGCAAATATTGGTGCATCATCATGTACAGCAGATTCTTCTCAGGTTAATTATACAATAACATTGACTGGTAAAACACTGACAATTCAAAATACTAATGCGTCTACACCACAAAATTATAGTATCGATATGATACAGTTAGGATAATTAAAATGTTATTTCTAAAACCCGACATTTCAACGTGAGCTGTCGGGTTAAACGAAATGCTACCCTAAAACATGATATGCCAAAACTTTCTGAACCTCATATACATTAACAGATTTAGTAAATTGCTTTACAATACTTGGATTTAATTCACTCGAAACCCAGATTTTTAGTTCGGCGTCCAAATCAAAAGTACCCGCAGTTTCAACACTAAAGCGTGTAATGCTTTTATAACCAATAGATTTGTATTCTGTTTTACTTCCTGTAATGCCTTGCACATCGACTAAGATTAATCTTTTGTTGGTAAAAATGAAAGTATCTCGAATAAGTTTAAAACCCATTTCAATTTCTTCATTTGCCGTCAAAAGCTGTCCGTATTTCTTAATTAAATCTTCCTGACTTACAGAGCCTGCATTACCAAGAATGGCTGAAAATATCCCCATTATTTTGTTTTTAATTTAGTTGAATGAATTTCGTTTTTGAAACGTAAATGTAGTAGATTTTGTTATTTTTTTGAGTTGGATTTAAATTTAATTATAACAGGGGCTATGGTTGTCGCAAGTAAAAAAGATGCTATAGAAGTGACAACTAAATTTCCAATGTTTAAAGCTGATGGGCTTAGTATAAACCTGATTGATAAAATTGTTGTCGTGAGTAAAATAACATTGCTCCAATACAATTTGTCAGTAGAGGTTTTTAAATAAAATGTTTTTGGTAGTTTAAAGAAAGCGAATAATATGAGGATAATTCCAATTACAGTACTAGTATGCTGCGCTATTTTCCAAAATGGAGTTTCTACTCCAAATAGTAATATGGTGTTTTGAAAAATAGCAAATTGATTGACGAAATAACCGTGTTTGTGAGTAAAGGCATCCCAAAAAATATGAGAAAATATTCCGATAAGTAAAGAGATTATCACTATAGGCCAATTCTTTTTAAAATAGTTATTCCAATTAAAATCAATGAAAAGGAGAATTCTATTTTTTATTACCACGGGGAGATTTTGAAATAGGAGATTTCGAATTAGATTGTGAAATATAAAAGTTAATAGAAGTGCAAAAGGTAAATCAAACCAGAAAATTCCATCTAAAGTATGACTGTAGGTGCTTTTAACTTTCATACGAAGAAAATATTCAAAATCTGGAGTTAGACTTCCGATTATTAAGGCTGTTAGAGAAAACCATTTTTTGGGTAAATACCTTAGTGGAAGAATTATTGCAGGATGCGAAAAGGTAAAAGGCATTAAGGTTGCATTTTTAATTTACGAATTAAATATAAACAAAAAAGCAGAACTTTAAGTTCTGCTTTTTTACTCTTCAAAATATTTATATTATTCAATCTCTGTTTTTATTGTAATCGGAAGATTGTATGCAGTTCTTACTGCTTGTCCGTTAAGAATTCCTGGAGTCCATTTTGTTTTTAATGATTTTAAAACCCTAATAGCTTCTTTTCCCATTCCGTAACCAGGATCATTTTTTACCATAATATCTGTAAGTGATCCATCTTTTTCAACTACAAAGGAAACATAAACTCGTAATGTTTTTTCTACGTCAAGTTCTGGTCTGCGGAAATTGTTTCCAACATATTTGTAAAACTGTCCAATTCCGCCTGGGAATTCTGGAAGTTTATCCAAAATCGCAGTAGAAACAGGCTCGTTAGTTGGTGGCGTAACCGATGCAATGTCTCCATTTCCTCCTCCGCCTCCCGTTACAGGCATAGTATTGGTTGCAGTTCCATTTCCATTTGCATTGTCTACCACTGGTGCATTTTCTGTGTTTGGAGCAATTTTTTCAACTGCTTCTTCTGGTTTTGCTAAAACTGGATTGATTAGTTGAGTTGCGTCTGTTGATTTTGCTGCACTTTGCTCTACTACTGGTGCAGGTGGGGCTGGCGGTGGCGGTACAACAGTTGGGTCAACGTTTACAATCGTTGGGTCGTAAAGTTGAGGTTCTTCTGGCTCAACTTCAACAGGAGAAGTCCTAAATTTGCTAATAAGTACAGGTGCACTTCCTAAAGCCGTTATTAACAATAAACCCATAAAGAGAGCGGTAACAGAGTTTTTAGAGTTCTCTTGGCGTAATTGGTACGCGCCGTATTCTTTGTTTTTGTTCTCGAAAACAAGATCGGTCCACTTGTTTTCATAAATGCTTAATTTAGACATAATTTTTGGGTTTTAAGGTTAAGTAACTTTAAATCATACGCGATAAGGTTTAGGTTTGAGCTAACAACGTAAAAGTTGTAGTTTTAGTTTTGAGAAAATGTTTTTGTTTTAAGAATAAAAATAGAAATTGTTTATCCTTTGTTTAAAGATAGTGAATTATCTGTTACGTTCGATAATTTCGGCTAATAATTTTTTAGCACGCAAAAGTTTTACTTTAACGCTGCTTAACGGCTCATCAATCTTAGTAGCAATTTCCTGATAAGACATTTCTTGAAAATAACGAAGCTGAATTACTTCTTGGTAGTGTGGTTTAAGTTCTTTGATGCATAAGAGCAGACGAGAAAGATTCTGTTCTTTAATTAGCGCATCTTCTGCAGATGGAGTAGGGTCGGCAATGTTGTATGCTTGTTGGTCTTCGTTGTCTGTGATTTCTATAAAAAGATTGGTTTTCTTTTTTCGAAGCAAATCAATGTAGACATTTTTTGCAATTGCGATAAGCCAGGTATTAAACTGAAATTCTGGATTATAAGAAGCTATTTTGTCAAAAGCTTTAGAGAAGGTTTCTATGGTAATATCTTCTGCGGTAGTTTCGTTTTCAGTTCGTTTGAGCATAAACGCGTACACCTCATTCCAATAATGATCTAATAAAAAAGTAAAGGCGATCTGATCGCCTTTTTTTGCTTTTTCTATTTTAGAATTTATTTCCAATATACTGGTTTTGAAAAGATATTAGTTATAAAGATATTAATTTGCGTTAATATAAGCGCTATCTCAACAACTGGAAACCAAATTTTAATATCTTTTTCTTTTAATTTTCCTGCTGAAAATCCAATAACTGTCCATACAACAGTATAGCGCGTTGCTAAAATTGCTAATACGGCAATCCATTGGAATTGAAATGCTAATAATACAATAACTAATAAAAAGAAAAATAATTGTGAAAGGAAAAATAATCCTAACTGCATTTTATCAAAAAACTTGTAATGTTCTGCAGTAGAAATGTGTCTTCTTTTTTGAGTAAACCATTCTTTGTAAGTTAGCTTAGGTTTTGAATACGTAAAACTTTCAGGCATATAAGAAATAGTGGTATTTGTTTTATTTGCCGCTTGGTTAATGAACAAATCATCATCACCAGAGCGGATCTGAATGTGATCAATAAAACCATTCACATTAAAAAACTCTTCTTTTTTGTAAGCAAGATTTCTTCCAACTCCCATATATGGCAGGCCTATTTTTGCCCATGAAAAATATTGCATTGCTGTTAAAACAGTTTCAAAGCGAATAATCTTGTTTAAAAAGGAATGCTCCACTTTTTCATATCCACCATAACCTAAAACGATTGTTTTATTCATCGTAAATTGTGAAGTCATAGAAGTGATCCAATCTTTAGAGCTTGGAAAACAATCTGCATCTGTAAAAAGTAAATATTCTTTCTTAGCAGCTTTTATTCCAAGTGTTAAAGCATATTTTTTATTTCCCCAGAAAGCCTCATTGTTTTCGACTTTTACTAAACGAATATTAGGGAATTCTTTTTCAAATTCTTCAAAAACTTCAAGTGTTTCATCGCTAGATGCGTCGTCAATTAAGACAATTTCAAAATCGGGATAATCTTGCTGAGCTAAAAGCGGAACGTATTTTTTTACATTCTCTTCTTCATTTTTTGCACATACAATTACAGAAACCGGAAGGTTTTTAGGTTTCATATGCTGTGGTTTGGCAAAAGCAAATTTCCCAAAAACTCCTAAATAATAAAATAATTGAACTACAACAATAGCAATAAAAAAGTAAAATATGTATATAAGCATCTGGATTTAGTTAAACTATTAAAACCTAAATTTGCGAGAACAAATGTAACTATGAAATACTAATTTTCAATGGTTAAAACCGATTTACTTTCGGTATTTTGACATTTCTTTTGCAACAGCAATAGCCTGAGGGTTTTCGGTTTTTTCCAATTCCGAAATTATGTTTTTATAATTGTGATCGTCGCGATTTTGAGAAAGTTTTTTAGTAGCTTGAATCTCTTCAATTTCTATTTCAAAACCAAATATTCCACGTGCTTCGCGCATTGTTTTTTCGGATAAATCTTCAACGCGAACAGGGTTTTCTGAATTGACTTCATATTTGTCAACTAATTTCTTTAATTGTTCAACTGAAGTTTCGTAATCTACTATCTTGATTCTTCCGTAAACATGTACAGCTATATAATTCCATGTTGGCACATTTTCATGATCGTACCAAGATGACGAAATATAACTGTGCGGACCCGTAAAAACCGCTAAAACCTGATCGTTTTGTTTAAATCCTTCTGCTTGCGGATTTAGTTTTGAAATATGTCCTTGAAGGGTTTCTTTTCCTTCGGCATTGACTTCAAGTTCTATCGGAATATGAGTTGCGGTTAATTTTCCGTTCGTCTGATTAATCAGGATTCCAAAGCTGTTTTCTTTCAAAAAAGCTTTGATTTCTTCTTGATTTTCGTTTTTGTATAAATCGGGTGTATACATTTGTGTTGTTTTACTGCCACGAATTTCACAAATTTCCACGAATTAAATTTGTGCCAATTAGTGAAATTTGTGTTTTAAATCACATTCACTTCTGCTTCGATTTGAATGCCAAAAGTTTCATAGACGGTTTTTTGAACTTCTTTTGAAACTGCTAAAATTTCTTGCCCAGTTGCATTTCCGTAATTTACTAAAACCAATGCTTGGTTTTTATGGACTCCAGCATCGCCAAAACGTTTTCCTTTAAAACCAGCTTGTTCAATTAGCCAACCCGCTGGGACTTTTACTTCTGTTTCTGACACTTCGTAAAATTTCATTTCTGGGAATTTTTGGTGGATTTTTTCGAAATCAGATTTCAATAGAATCGGGTTTTTGAAGAAGCTTCCGCTATTTCCTAATTCTTTCGGATCTGGCAATTTACTTTGTCTAATCGCGATTACAGCATTACTAACATCTTTTAATGTTGGTTCTGTAATGTTGTTTTTAGCCAATTCTGCCAAAATATCTCCGTAAGAAGTATTGATTTTATGATTGCGTTTGGTCAATTTAAAAATAACCGAAGTAATAATATATTGATCTTTTGCTTCGTGTTTGAAAATACTTTCGCGGTAGCCAAAATTACATTCTGCATTATCGAAAGTTTTCATTTCTTGAGTGGCAATATTTATCGCTTCGCAAGAAACGAAAGTGTCTTTGATTTCAGTTCCGTAAGCGCCGATATTCTGAACTGGAGTTGTACCAACATTTCCAGGAATAAGCGACATGTTTTCTAAACCTCCAAAATTATTGTCGATTGTCCAAAGAACGAAATCATGCCAAGTTTCGCCCGCCTGACTTTCAACCCAAACAAAATCATCGTCTTCTTTGGTGATTTTTTTTCCTTTTAAATCAATATGAATAACCAAAGCGTCAATGTCTTTCGTCAAAAGCATATTGCTTCCGCCTCCTAAAATGAATTTTTTTTCGTTTTTGTTTTCGGCTAAAACTGTTTTTAGTTCAGCAATAGAATGAACAGCAACAAATTGTTTAGCACTGGCTTCAATGCCGAAAGTGTTGTGTTTTTTTAAAGAAAAATTGGATTGGATTTCCATAAATAAAAGGCTTTTTAATAGGATTCAAAAGTATGAATTATAAGTTTTGGTTTAACCTCAAAGATGCGCAAAGTTTTTAGCCACAGATTAAAAGATTAAAAAGGATTTGTAATCTGTGCTAATCCTTTTAATCTGTGGCTGTTTAAATTTTGATAATTTTAAAGTAGACTATTTTGTGAGTTGAGCAACTCATGATATTTCTCTGAAATAAGCTTCATGTTAATATCATAATTAGCATTTTCTTCCACAAATTTTCTATTTTGAATAATCGCTTCATTTCGTAATTCAGGATTTTCAAAAGACCAGATTAATTCTTCGGCAAGCATTTCTAGATTATCAATTTCAATTAATTGACCGTTTTCGCGATGTGTAATCCAGCTTTGGTTTCCTGGAATATCAGAAACTACAGGAAAGCAATTAGAAGCCATTGCTTCAAACAAAGATGCCGAAACACCTTCGGTAATGGGCATGCTGATGTAAATGTTCGATTGCTGTAATAATTTAGGCAGTTCTGTATTCGGAATTCTTCCTGTAAAAATCACTTTGTTTTCGATTTGAAGTGCGGTAGCTAAATCTTTCAAAAACTGTAATCTTGTTCCGTCACCAACAATTGTCAGCGAAAAATCAATTCCTTTTTGGTTTAGGATTCCGAAAGCTTTTAAAATAGAATCATGTCGGTATTCTGGTTGAAGCGAACGCGTGACAATCGCTTCAATTTTGTTTGAATGATTTGTTGAAGGAGTGAAAAGTGATAAATCAATTCCTTTTGGAAGCACCAAAACTTTGTCCATATCAACACCAGTTGCTTTCATGTGAACGGCCATCACTGGTCCCCAAGCATGAATTAAATGGGCTTTTTTGAAAGCATATTTCTGAATGAATTTTTTAAAAGGATATAATTTAGATTCTTCAGGCCATAAATCGGTTCGTCCTTGCTGAGCAATAGCAATGGTTTTAGAATCAGATAATGCCGCAAGAAAGCCATAACTAGTCGTTCTTTCTGCAATAACCATATCTGGTTTTTCTTTTTTAATGATTTTGCGAATAGAAAGAGGTGCAAAGAAATACTCTAAAATACGTTTGAATCTCTTATTGTTTGAAGTTTGAAGTTCCCAAGTGATAATTTCAAAATCACCAAATTCTTTTAGGCCTTTCATCCAAGTGATGGCGTCGGCACGATAAGATTCTCCAAGAAAAAGTATTTTTCTTTTCATTCAGTTATTGTTTTTTGCCACAGATTAAAAAGATTAAAAGGATTTTGCATTTGCGAAAAATTAATCTGTGGGAATCTGTGTAATCTGTGGCAAATAAAATTAAAATTCTTCAGTTTCCAATGCGCGGTTGATGAATTCGTTTAGTGGTTTTAAAGCAATAAGTTTTTCGCTCATTTTCTTTACGAAATCTTTTTTTGTTACTTCTGAAATATCATAAGGCTGAGTTGCAGTAAAACTTTTCAATTTTAAGAATTCAATTGCTGGATGGTCTTTTTCGTAACCGCGAGGCATGCTTTTTAATGAATTATTTTCGTTTACATCTAAACTTCCAAATTCTTTTTTGAAGTTTTTGTCGTTTAAAATTTCCTGTAAATCATCGTAGAAAAAAGCAATTTCTTTACGGACTTTCTTTAAATCTTCCGCTTCAGGCGAATAAAATCCGCCGGCAATAAAACTGGCTCCTTTTTCAATGTGAACATAATAGCCAGAACGATTTGCGCCTTTTGCTCCAGCCGACATCCAAACACCCAAATGAGATTTATAAGGTGATTTGTCTTTAGAAAATCTTATGTCGCGGTTGATTCTAAACGTACAGTCTTTTATTTCTAGAAGTTCAAGCGATGGATCAAGCGGTTTCATTGCATCCAGAAAATCACTCACCAGCTGGTGGTAATCTTTTTTGAACACTTCGTATCGTTTTTTATTGTCCTGAAACCATTCTCGGTTATTGTTTTTTCTTAAATCGTCTAAAAATTGCAATGATTCTTTCGTTAGCATATTCCTTAAATATTTATTGCAGTTATTTTTTAAATTTTACTCAGGCTAATTTACTGATTTCTATTTTGGAATTAATCTTGAAAGCTGATACAAATTGTACCATTTTTCAAGAATTAAAGATTGAAAATCTTATAAGTCTGATGCGTCGATTTTACAATCGCTTCGGTTCTTTCTGGATGAGTGTCAGAAATAAAAAGCTGTCCGAATGTTTCACTGTTTACCATTTCTATGATTTTGGCAACACGCGTTTCGTCTAGTTTGTCAAAAATATCATCAAACAAAAGAATTGGTTTTACACCGCTTTGTTTTTTCAAGAATTCAAATTGAGCCAATTTTAAAGCAATCAAAAAAGATTTCTGCTGTCCTTGCGATCCGAATTTTTTTATCGGATGTGAATCAATTTCAAAAGACAAATCGTCTTTATGAATTCCGACAGTTGTGTAATGCAATGCACGATCCTTATTAATGTTTTCTTGTAAAAGAGTTAATAAGTCTTTTTCAAACAAATGACTTTCGTAAACCAGCTGCACACTTTCCTCAGATCCTGTGATTGCCTGATGGTGTCTATTAAATATAGGTATAAACTGCTCTAAGAAATCTTTTCGTTTTTCAAAAATTGATTTTCCGAAACCTTGCAATTGTTCGTTATATATAGATAAGGTATCGTTGTCAAAAACATGATTTAGTGCAAAATACTTTAAAAGTGCATTTCGTTGTGTAATTACTTTTTGGTATTGTATTAATTCGTGGAGATAAGTTGAGTCTAACTGCGAAATCACGCTGTCCATAAATTTACGGCGTGTTTCACTTCCTTCAATAATCAGGTCACGATCCGCTGGCGAAATAATTACAAGCGGAATAAATCCGATATGATCTGAGAATTTATCATAAGGTTTTCCGTTTCGCTTTAAAACTTTTTTCTGTCCTTTTTTTAAGCTACAGACAATCTGCTCGGTTCTCTCATTTTTTTCGAGTTCAGCATCAATTACAAAAAACTCTTCACCGTGTTTGATATTTTGCACCGCAAGAGGATTAAAGTAGCTTTTTCCGTACGTCAAATGGTAAATTGCGTCGAGCACATTGGTTTTTCCAATGCCGTTTTTACCAACAAAACAGTTGATTTTGATGTCAAAATCAAAACTTGCTTCAGAAAAGTTCTTGTAATTGAATAATGAGATTTTATTTAAATGCATTTTTTAGGGACTCCATGTGTACTATTTACTGTTTTTTAGCAGTAAAAATTTGAGGCTGCAAATTACCGAAAATTATCGATATAATTGGCTTTAGAGCGATTCTCGGACAATTTATTTTAGCGCTTTCGCGAAAGCGCAAATCACAAAAGAAAATATTTCTTTTAAAATAGTGATAAAATTGAAATTTTTTACGTCATTTTCAATAAAAATTTTATTTTTGCCGTTCACTAAATAAATTTTAAATGGCAACTTACAATAAAAGAGGATATAAGACACCAAAAGAAAAGGAAGTAAAAGAGGTAGTTACTGAAGAGCAACAAGTAGTTATTGATGAAAAGGACAGTACAACAGCTGCTGTTTTCTCGAAATTAGACGAAACAGCTTCAAGAACTGAGGATTGGGTGGCTAAAAATCAAAAAATCATTATTGGTTTAGTTGCTGGTATTGCAGTTGCTGCGATTGGATATTTAAGTTATCAAAAATTTATTGCGGCTCCTAAACAGGAAGAGGCTGCAAGTGAAATGTTTGTTGCGCAACAAAACTTTGAAAAAGCTGTAAACGGTGTTTCTAGCGATTCATTATTTAAATTGTCATTAAACGGTTCAGAAGGTAAATTCGGATTTATTAAAATCGCTGACGAATATTCTGGAACTGATGCTGGAAATCTTGCAAACTACTACGCTGGTATCGCTTACTTAAATACTGGTAAATTTGATGAGGCAATTAAATATTTAGGTGAGTTCAAATCTGAGGATGTAATCTTAAGCGCTTTAGCTAAAGGTGCTACAGGAGATGCTTACTCTCAAAAAAATCAGCAAAAAGAAGCTTTAGATTTTTATGTAAAAGCTGCTGAGTCTAATAAAAACGATTTTACAACGCCTCGTTTCTTATTAAAAGCTGGAAAAACTGCTTTGGCTTTAGGGCAAAAAGAAGATGCTTTGAAATACTTCAACGATATTAAAGATAATTACGACAGTACTCCAGAAGCAGCATCTGTTGATGCTTTAATCGGATTAGCACAATAAAAATTTTAGACTTTAGATTTAAGATTGTAGATTTGTAGTATTAAGAATCTAAAATCGATAAATCAAAAATCTAAAATATAACAGATGGCTACTGAAAATAAAAATCTATCAGAATACGATAAAAACACAATCCCAAACGCGAAAGACTTTCGGTTTGGGATTGTTGTTTCTGAATGGAATGATACTATAACAGAAGGACTTTACAATGGTGCTTTTGATGCTTTGGTTGATTGCGATGTTCCTGCTCAGCAAATTATCCGTTGGAACGTTCCAGGAAGTTTTGAGCTGATTTACGGAGCTAAAAAAATGCTTCAAACACAAAATGTTGATGCGGTTATCGTAATTGGATGCGTAATTCAAGGAGAAACAAAACATTTTGATTTTGTTTGCGAAGGAGTTACACAAGGAATTAAAGACTTGAATGTTCAAACTGATATTCCAGTTATTTTCTGTGTTTTAACAGATAATAATATGCAACAATCAATTGATAGAAGTGGAGGAGTTCACGGAAACAAAGGAACTGAAGCAGCGATTGCGGCAATTAAAATGGCGTATATTCGTCAGCAGGCTTCAATAGCTCACGTTTTTAATCAGCCATTATTAACTTCGGGAGCGCTTCAAATTGAAGATTCACCAAAAAAGATTGAGAACGAATAGTTTTTCTTTTGAAAGAAATTTGAAACCTATGCTTGTTAAAAGTATAGGTTTTTTTTATGCTTTTTTTGTGATTACGTTAAGTCGGATCGGATTCGGAATTATATTACATTTGAGTTGATCTTTAATTTAAATTTTATGAAAAAATATCTACTTTATACTTTTATTTTGTGTTTTAGTCTAGGCTATGCTCAGAATAAAATCAATGAAAATTTAAAAAGTGAACTTGAATCAATTTTGAAATCTGACCAGATTCTTAGGGAATATATCAATTTTGATACTTCCGATGATCGAAAAAAAGAAATAGTAAAAGAACTCGGTCGTGAGAATGATCCGAATTTTAGAAAAGGTATTTGGCTTGAGATGCAAAAACAAGATTCGCTTAATTTGATTAAAGTGGAAGAAATTATTAAGCAATATGGCTATCCTGGAAAAAGTCTTGTTGGCGAACCTACAAATATTGCGGCATGGTACGTTATTCAGCACAGTCAAAAAATTGCAGAATATTTGCCAATGATTGAGAAAGAAGCGAAAAAGAAAGAAATACCTTTTACGTACTTTGCAAAAATGCAAGACCGCTTTTTAACACAACAAGGAAAAGAACAGATTTACGGAACGCAGGGGCAGATGAAACAAATAACAAATAAACAGACTGGAAAAAAAGAGTTTTTTAGTTATGTTTCTCCGATTGAAAATCCTGCTAAAGTTAATGAACGAAGAAAGAAAGCAGGTTTTACAACTACTGTAGAAGAAAATGCAAAAGATATGGGAATGGAGTACAAGGTTTATACCTTAGACGAGATCAAGAAAATGGATTAGTTTTTTTTGAGTCTAACTGGTAATCATTCTGTTTTATAGACTGTTGTAGTTTTTGTTTTTTTTATGATTGTTCTTGTTCTAAAAGCCAATCAAAATTCACTAAATTTGTACTTCTTGGTTTGTAAAAACCGAATCTAAACTTTAAAACTATTTTTGCTTAATGTCGAGTATTATTCAATTGCTTCCTGATCACGTTGCTAACCAAATTGCTGCTGGAGAAGTGGTTCAAAGACCAGCTTCAGTTGTAAAAGAATTGTTAGAAAATGCGGTCGATGCTAAAGCAACTGATATCAAATTAATTATAAAAGATGCTGGCAAATCACTAGTTCAGGTGATCGATAATGGTGTTGGAATGACCGTTACAGATGCCCGTTTGTGTTTTGCGCGTCATGCTACTTCCAAAATTCGTCAGGCGGAAGATTTGTTTTCGCTTGGCACAAAAGGTTTCCGTGGAGAAGCTTTGGCTTCTATTGCGGCGATTGCCCACATGGAAATGAAAACCAAACAAGATCAGGATGAACTAGGAACGCATATTGTAATTGAAGGAAGTAAATTTGTTTCGCAAGAAGTGGCTGTTTTGCCAAAAGGAACTTCATTTGCGGTTAAAAACTTATTTTTTAATATTCCTGCTCGCCGTAATTTCTTAAAGTCGGATACGGTCGAATTTCGTCATGTTATGGATGAGTTTCAGCGCGTGGCATTGGCACATCCTAATATTCATTTTAGTTTTTATCATAACGGAAGCGAGATGTACAATCTTCCGTCAGCAGGATATCGCCAACGAATTGTGGGCATTATGTCTGGAAAAACGAATGAAAAATTAGTTCCTGTAAACGAAGATACCGAAATCATAAATGTTCAAGGTTTTGTATGCAAGCCTGAATTTGCTAAGAAAAATAGAGGAGAACAGTTCTTTTTTGTAAACGATCGATTTATAAAAAGCAGTTTCTTGCACCACGCGGTAATGTCTGCTTATGACGGATTACTGAAAGATGGTTCTCAGCCAAGTTATTTCTTGTATTTGCAAGTGCCGCCAAATACAATTGATATTAACATACATCCAACGAAAACAGAAATCAAATTTGATGACGAACAAGCATTGTATGCTATTTTAAGAGCGTCGATCAAACATAGTTTGGGGCAATTTAATGTTGCTCCGGTTTTAGATTTTGACAGAGATGCTAATTTAGATACACCGTATCATTATAAAGACGTAGAAGCAGAAGTGCCAACGATTCAAGTAGATGGAACTTTTAATCCATTTACTGATGATAAAACCAATCAGCATTATAGCAAAGCTGGTTCTGGATCGTCTGGGTTTAGTTCAGGTTCTTCTTTTTCGTCTTCATCAGGATCATCTTCCTCTGGGGCGTCCTATTCTGGATCATCCTACTCAGGTTATTCCAAAAGAGTAGAACCAACGGCAAGTTGGGAAAGTTTATATGTTGGTCTGGATGTAGAAAATCCAGAAAGTGTAGAAAGTTCGCCTTTTACATTCGAAAATGAAGAGGTAACTTCTTCTTTGTTTAATGATGAAGAAGTTGAGCAAGCTAGTCAGAAGACGTATCAAATTCATAAAAAATATATCGTTTCGCCAATAAAATCAGGAATGATTATTGTTGATCAACAGCGTGCGCACCAGCGAATTTTGTACGAACAATTTTTGCTGAATATGACTGTTAATCAAGCGGCGAGCCAACAGTTGCTTTTTCCTTTAGATTTGTTTTATTCGGCAGCTGAGATGGAATTGATTGAAGAATTAAAGCCTTCGCTAGCAACAACGGGATTTGTTTTTGACGAAAGCAAAACCGATCATATTGTGATTTCTGGAATTCCAGTCAATATTACAGAAAGTGAAGTTTCGCAAGTGATAGAGCAATTGCTGAGCGATTTGCAGGATGGAATTCCTGGAAACAGTTACAGTCAGAACGATACCATTGCCAAGTCAATGGCAAAAAGTTTAGCGGTTAAAACAGGATCTTATTTAACCGAAAAAGAACAAGATAATTTAGTAAACGGTTTGTTTGCTTGTAAAGATCCAAATATTTCACCTTTTCAAAAACCTACTTTCATCACCATGCGTGTGGAAGATATAGATAAAAAGTTTGCAGTATGATGAATATCACTCCAGTAGTTAAACAGCTACTTATTATTAATATTATATTCTTTCTTGGCGCGCAATTAGTGCCAATTTCTTATGAATATCTTGCTCTTTTCTTTCCAGAAAATCCTGGGTTTAGAGTTTGGCAGCCAGTGACTCACATGTTTATGCATGGCGGTTTCGGGCATATACTATTCAATATGTTTGCATTATATTCTTTTGGGTCTACATTAGAGCATTTTTGGGGCGGAAAAAAGTTTTTGTTTTTCTACATCTCATGCGGTCTAGGAGCGGCTTTGGTTAATTTTGCAGTCAATTATTACTTCTATCAAGATAGTCTTAATATTTTATTGGGACATGGTTATGCGAAAGCTGACATTTTAAACATATTAAATCAAGGTAAGATTGATACCAGATGGCAGCAAATTTTGACGGCTTCAGAGTTTAAACATTTTACAAGTGCTTATTTTGGAACTGTAGTAGGTGCTTCTGGAGCAATTTATGGTTTGTTGGTGGCTTTTACTTTTATGTTTCCAAATGCAGAATTGGGAATTTTGTTTATTCCTATTCCAATTAAGGCAAAATATTTTGTGCCGGTTTACATGCTTTTATATGATGGTTTTTTTGGAATCTTTGGAAGTTCATTAATGGGAATCGAATCTGGAATTGCACATTATGCACACATTGGAGGAGCCTTTTTCGGATTTATGATTATGTGGTACTGGAAAAAAAATCAGTTTAATAACAACCGTTGGAATTAATTTTTAACTTTAAAGTACAAATTCTAAAAACAAAGAAGTCTTTATGAACATTCTGGACGATTTAAAATTACAGTATAGATTGGGAGGTATTGCTATGCGTGTTATATATTGGAATATAGCATGTTTTATTGTATCACTTATTTTTTTCTATAATTATTCAAATGGTCTATTTGATTTTCCAAGTTGGATTGCTTTGTCTTCAGATCCTCAGGTTTTTATGTTTAAACCTTGGACGCTTTTGACATATGCTTTTTTTCACGACGGATTTTTTCATTTGTTGTTCAATATGATGGTACTTAATTTTGCCAGTTCCTTGTTTCTAACGTATTTTACTCAGAAGCAATATTTAGGATTGTATCTTTTAAGTGCTCTTTTTGCTGGAGTGGCTTTTGCATTGAGTTTTTATTTGTCAAATATCAGTGGTTCTATTGTGGGCGCCTCGGCTGCTATAATGGCAATTTTGGTTGCAGCAACGACTTATTCTCCATTAATGAATGTTCGCTTGTTCTTGTTCGGAAATGTAAAGCTTTGGCATATTACAGCTGTTATTATAATCTTAGATTTAATGCAGTTTCGTCTTGGAAATATGGGTGGACATATTTCGCATCTTGCAGGTGCTTTCTTTGGATTCATTTATATTAAGCTCCTTCAAAACGGTACCGATTTAAGTGCAATTGTTTCTAAAACGTTAGATTTCTTTGTAAATCTTTTTAGAAAATCTCCTACGACCCCATTTACAAAAGTTCATAAAAATTACAAAAAACCTACAGAAAAAACCACATCAAGAATTGTTACGAAAGACAAAACGCAACAGCAGATTGATGAGATTTTAGACAAAATTAGTCAGTCGGGATATGATTGTCTGACAAAAGAAGAAAAAGAGTTTTTATTTAAAGCTGGAAAATAAACTTGTAGGAGGAAAATATGAAAAACCTTTCTTGGTTTAATAAAATAATGTTCTTTTTGAATATAGTCCTAACTGTGCTTACGTTTAGCGTCTATGTTTTACCTTTTTTAGCACCTAAAAGTTTTCCGCTTTTATCGGTGCTTACTTTGTTTATGCCTGCTTTTTTTGTAGCAAACGGATTCTTTTTTGTTTATTGGGGAATTCAGTTTAAAAAACGCCTTATTTTATCTGGTTTGGTTTTGTTGACGGGAATTACGTTTATTAGCAAATTCTATAAGTTTTCTGCAAAAGAGTATGTGAAAGACGAAAAAGATTTTTCTGTCATGAGTTATAACGTTCGTCTTTTTAATGTTTTTAAATGGTTGGATCGCGATGATATTCCCGCAAATATTAAAGCTTTCATAGATGAAAAAGATCCTGATATTTTGTGCATTCAAGAATATTCCAATTCGGCGCATTTGGATTTAAAAGTATATCCGCACCGATATATTTTTATAGATGGAAAAAAAATTAAAACAGGACAAGCTATTTTTTCTAAGTTTCCGATTATTGAAGAAGGAAATATCGTTTTTCCAAAATCTGATAATAATGTGGTTTATGCTGATATTAAGCGCGGAAAAGATATTATTCGTGTATATAATATGCACTTGCAGTCTATTAAAATTTCTCCAGATGTGAGTGAAATATCAGATGATATTGATAATGTAAATCAGAAGAAATCGCAACGTATTTACGGAAGAATCAGCAAGGGTTTTAAGCAACAACAGGAACAGGCTGAGATTTTTAGAGAGCATATAAAAAAATGTAAAACTCCAATGATTATTTGCGGAGATATGAATAACAGTCCGTTTTCTTATGTATATAGAAACATAAAAGGAAAGCTAAAAGATGCTTTTGAAGAAGCTGGAGAAGGCTTTGGCGCTACTTATAAATTCAAATATTATCCAGCTAGAATTGACTACATTTTTACAGATAGTAAAATGAAAGTTAAACAATTTGAAAGCTTTTCTGATTTTGAAAATTCAGATCATTATCCAATAATGACTAGGCTTTCAATGGAATGATTTTATTAGTCAAAAGTTGGAAAGTCGAAAGTCAAAAGTCAAAAGTTAGTTTAATGAGATATGTGAGAATTCATAACTCATAACTCATAACTTATAATTCATAATTTATATGATTGTCTGTGTCTTCAAATAATCCATTGCAAATTTACCTTCGTTAAAAAGCAAATCCAAAACACTTAAATTGTTGATGAAGCCATGTTTGTCATCAAATACCTGCGTATATTTTTCAAAAGAATTACTATCTTTTTTACCGTTTGCTAAGTATCTAAAATCGGTAAAATCGCTTACTTCATGAAAATATTCTGTAGTTTTTCCAAATTCCAATTTCATTCGAAGGCATTTCGTTACAACGTCTAACACTTCGAAGTTTAAATCCATCAAAAAATCGTGTTTTTTCTCGAAAATAGGAGCGATGTCGTCTTCAAAGTACTCGAAGAACGGAGAGCTTCTATATGCGGCTTCAAGCGATTTAAAATGCTGTTTCTGCCAATCAAATTCGTTTTCGATTAAAATGTCTTTCGTCTTCTGATGTGTTGCTTTAGAATGCTTAACAGGGATGTTTAATAATTGAATTCCGTTCGGACTATAGATATACGTTCTGTTTCTATTGGTCTGCTTCTGAAAATTATCTTCCATTTCAAAAGTAATACTGTCAGATTGCGCAATTACTGCAAAATGACTGATAGATGGGAAGTAAGTTGGAAGTATTAAGGAATTCATTTCTATATATTGTTTAAAAGTTTCAGGTTTCAAGTTTCAAGTTTTTTAGACCTGAAATTTGAAACCTGAACAAAAATAGTTTATTTTTTATTATGCTTTATTTTCTCTTCTTTTTTTCCAGATAAAATCTCCTACGAAATAGATAGCAAGAAGTATCAAGAAGTATTTGAAGTAAGATTGAGGCTGACCTTCACCATCGACCGTTGTAAATACGCGGTTCCAGCGAATTTTATTGATTCCTTTTCCGTTAGTATCCCAGCTCATCCAAATGAAAACTGGTTTTCCTACGATATGATTTTCCGGAACGTAACCCCAATAACGACTATCTTCTGAGTTATGGCGATTGTCTCCCATCATCCAGTAATAGTTTTGTTTGAAGGTGTATGTTGTTGCTGGTTTTCCGTTGATTAAGAATTTCGAGCCTTGCAATTCTAAAGTATTTCCTTCGTAATTTGTAATAATCTCTTTGTAGAAAGGAAGTGACTCATTTGTTAGAGCAACTGTTTTTCCTGCCTCAGGAATATAAATTGGTCCCATATTATCTTGGTTCCATTTATTAATATGAGGGAAAATGTCGTTGTTGTCTCCGGTGTCAATTTTTCTAATTACGGCAGTAACTCCAGGAGTGTGTTTAAATCTTTCTGCTCCAGCTTCTGTTAAAGCGCCTAAGTAAAGAGTATCTCTTTTTTCAGTTCTAAAACCAGCAGGATCTGTAATGTCTAATTCTTTGAAAATGCTTTCAAAGTCAATAGGAGTTTTTCCGTCTAAAGCCACAGCGTATGAATACTGAGGTTTTGCTCTTTCAGGTAAGACTAATTTTTTTCCATTAATAAAAACGTAACCATCTTTAATTGATAAGCTGTCTCCAGGAATACCAACACATCTTTTTACGTAATTTGATTTTTTGTCAATTGGTTTGATAACGCCTGGTCTTCCTTTTGGTTCAAAGAAATAATGAACCGTATCGACAGGCCAGTTGAAGACGACAATATCACATCGGTTTATTTTCTGAATAGCCGGAAGTCTTAAATAAGGCAGTTGTGGCCAGCTTAAATACGATTTTGTTTTTGTCATCGGGATAGAGTCATGAACCATTGGTAATGCAACGGTTGTCATTGGGACTCTAGGTCCATAGTTTAATTTGCTTACAAATAGGAAATCGCCAATCAATAAAGATTTTTCTAAAGATGATGTCGGAATTGTATAAGGTTGTACTACGTAAGTGTGTACTAATGTTGCTACAATGATCGCGAATAGTAGCGAGCTAACAGTATCTGCTGCTTTGTTATCGGGAGTTAATTTACGGTCATTGTTGTATTCTAATTTCTGAGTATAATTGACAACATAAATGTAAAAACCTAAAGTAAAGAGGCCTAAAATAGTATCTAAAGTTGATTTTTTACCAAAAGTTCTTAAGGTTTCTATCCATATAACCGGAAACATAATCAAGTTAATAATCGGAATAAAAAGCAGTATGGTCCACCATGTTGGACGTCCGATAATTTTCATTAAAACTATAGAATTATATACCGGAATTGCTGCTTCCCAGCTTTTTCTTCCTGCTGCCTGATATAATTTCCATGTTCCAAGAAAGTGAATAATTTGAACAGCCAAGAAAAATACGAACCAAGAGTAAAATGTCATAATATTGTATTTTAAGTTTCAAATTCAAGTTTTTGTTAATCTTGAATTTCAGTCGGTTTATTGTAAGTTTAAAACGTCTTTCATAGAGAAAATTCCCTGTTTTCCTGCCAGCCATTCTGCTGCAATCACAGCGCCAAGGGCAAAACCTTCTCGGTTATGAGCAGTATGTTTAATTTCGATGCTGTCTATAGCAGAATCGTAATTTACTGTGTGAGTTCCAGGTACTTCTCCAATTCTTTTTGCTTCGATGCGTATTTCGTTTGCTTTAGCATCTTCCATTGTCCAATTTGCGTAGTTGCTGTTTTCGATAACGCCTTGTGCTAAAGAAATTGCTGTTCCGCTTGGAGCATCTAGTTTATGGATATGGTGAATTTCTTCCATCGAAACTTTATAAGAATCGAATTGCTTCATGATTTTAGCTAAATATTCATTTAGTCCGAAGAAAATATTTACTCCTAAACTGAAGTTAGAGCTAGAAATAAATCCTCCTTTTTTCTCATTGCAAAGTGCAATCATTTCGTCGTAGTGCTCTAGCCAACCAGTTGTTCCTGAAACTACAGGTACATTGGCATTAAAAGAGGCAGAAATATTACTCACTGCTGCTGATGGAACACTGAAATCGATGGAAACATCGGCTGTCGAAAGCCCGTCATAGGTGTTAAATTCATCTTTCTTTAAAACTATTTCATGACCTCTTTCTAAAGCAATTCTTTCGATTACTTTACCCATTTTTCCGTATCCTAAAAGCGCAATTTTCATTATGATTTGTTTTTTGATTTTTTAAATAGAATGCAATCTATTAAAACTTATAATTAAAGGTTAGTCCGACATTTGGTTTAAATGTTACATCGGCAGGATAAATTTCTGGACGCATTGAAAGTCTTTCGTTTACATTAAACTGTATTAATGCCGCGTCAACATTGGCGTCAATGATGTTTAAGACATAGAAACCTACAACAAATAAAGCAGATAGGTCTCTGTTTCTTTGGTAGAATTTCTGTCCAGCAATAAGTCGGCTGTCGTCCAGATATTTGTAGTTGTCATCGTTATAGCCTTCCAATCTTCGTTTGTAAGCGTCACGATAATCATGGTACTTTTTGTTGTTGTCTATGTAGAAATATAAACTAGTTCCGATTGCTCCGTAAACCAAAGGGATTTTCCAATATTTTTTGTTGTATGCTTGACCTAAACCAGGTAAAACAGCAGAGTAAAAAGCCGCTTTTGCTGGTGTAAGCGGGTCTATTTCTTCTAGTGCAGTAGTGTCTTTTACGACCAAAACCGTGTCTTTTTTTACCTGGGCAAAAAGAGAAACGGTTCCTGTTAGAAAGAACAATAGACCAATGGGGACAATTTTATTCACTATCCGTTTATTAATTTCATAATTCTGTTAAAGTCAGCTTCAGAATTAAATGGAATTGTAATTTTTCCTTTTCCGTTGCCAGCGACTTTTATATCAACTTTTGAGCCAAAATAGTCATTGAAAGAGTTTTTCTGTGTTTCTCTAACTACAAATGCCGCATCAGCTTTTGGCTTTCCGTCAGCTTTTGGCTGTAAGCCTTCGTGATAATTTTTCACTAAAGCTTCTGTTTCACGAACCGATAAATTTTGGCTAACGATTTTTTGATAAATATCAGTTTGAACGTCTAAATCTTCAATGTTGATAATTGCTCTACCATGTCCCATACTGATGAAACCATCACGAATACCTGTTTGGATAATCGGGTCTAGTTTTAAAAGACGTAGATAGTTGGCAATTGTCGAACGTTTTTTACCAACTCTTTCGCTCATTTGTTCTTGAGTTAATTGAATTTCGTCGATTAAACGTTGGTATGATAAAGCAATCTCAATTGGATCTAAGTCGTGGCGTTGGATGTTTTCAACCAAGGCCATAACTAATGATTCGTTGTCATTGGCAATACGAATATATGCAGGAACATGAGTAAGTCCTACTAATTTAGACGCACGAAGACGACGCTCTCCAGAGATTAACTGGTATTTGTTAAAATCTAATTTACGAACAGTAATAGGTTGAATTACACCAAGTTCTTTAATGGAAGTGGCTAATTCTCGTAATGATTCTTCATTAAAATTGCTTCTAGGCTGAAACGGATTTATTTCAATCGCACTTATTTCAAGCTCAATGATGTTTCCAACAACTTTATCAGCATTTTTGTCTTCTACTGATTTAATGTCGTTTTCAGGATCTTTTAATAAGGCAGATAATCCTCTTCCTAAGGCTTGTTTTTTAATTACTTTTGTCATAAAAACTATTTACTGTTTTTCTTTATAATTTCTTGTGCTAAATGAATATAGTTTACGGCACCTTTGCTTGTTGCATCGTAATTGATAATGCTTTCGCCAAAACTCGGAGCCTCACTTAATTTTACATTTCGCTGAATTACAGTATCAAAAACCATATCGTTGAAGTGTTTTTGAACTTCTTCTACAACCTGATTCGATAAACGTAATCTTGAATCGTACATTGTTAATAATAAACCTTCAATGTCAAGATCTGGGTTGTGTATTTTTTGAATACTTTTAATAGTGTTCAATAGTTTTCCTAATCCCTCAAGTGCAAAATATTCGCATTGAATAGGAATAACTACAGAATCTGCTGCTGTTAAGGCATTCAAGGTTAACAAACCTAAAGAAGGTGCACAGTCAATAATGATGTAATCATATTCTTGTTTTGCTTCTTCCAATGCTTTTTTAAGCATGTATTCACGGTTTTCTTTGTCAACCAATTCAATTTCGATAGCAACAAGGTCAATGTGAGCAGGTATCACATCTACGTTTGGAGCTGTACATTTTAAAACGGCTTCTTTTGGTGTTACAGTATGCTCAAGTATTTGGTAAGTTCCAGTTTCAACTGTTTCTACATCAATTCCAAGACCAGATGTAGCATTGGCCTGTGGATCAGCGTCGATCAACAATACTTTTTTCTCTAAAACACCTAATGAGGCAGCAAGATTTACTGATGTAGTAGTCTTTCCAACGCCTCCTTTTTGATTAGCAATAGCAATGATTTTGCCCATTTATTTTCTGAATTTTGAACCGTAAAAATACAATTATTTATGGTTTCTGAAAATCTATTTTGTTAACATTTAAGAAAGTTTGCTTAATCGTGGTTTCATGGGTGTTCGACAGAAAATAATTTGAGTTATGAATAAAATTGTTAATGAGTGTTTGGGTCAATTTAGTTGTTGCTTCTTCTATAAAAGGAGAGAAATCAAATTTTTGCCTTAGTTAAAGGTGGTGTTTTGAGTTTTTAAAGTTGAAATAAACGGAAGGTTTTTGTTGAAGAGAAAATATTTAAAACAAATGCTTTCTTGATGTTGATTTTTTTCTGTCTTGAGGTGTAGTGCCTTACGATTTTTAATTTTTCACTCATCCATTTAATCGCTATGTAATGTCATGTTGAAGGAGATATTTTTTCTGCACAATCGTTTGTTTGTGCTGTTAAAGTGCAGAATCTTTGGTTTTGTATAGTTTTTGATAAGAAAATTGAACAGCATAATGGAAGTGAAGGTTGAAGATTATTGCTATTTTGGGATTTCTAAAAAACTACAAATATTATAAGCTATCAAACCACAAAAAAAAAGAACATTCTTATGAGCAAAAAAGGAATCTCATTATTTACAGCATTTGCATTTTTTCTGCTTTTATGCAGTTTTGTTTCTCCCTCTTCGGGTGATGAAAAATTAGAAGGAAGTAAAAAAATAGAACGCAAAATTGTCTACAATAAAAAGAAGCACAGCATCACTCTATCATGGTCAGATTTTGGTTCGACAGGAAATTATGTAATTACAAGAGGGGGCAGTCGTTTGGCATCAGATTTCGTATCGGTTGGGTCAACTTCCAAATTGATGTTTACTGACAGTAAGCCTAATAATGATAAATATGAGAACTATTATAAGGTTACTCGTAATGGTATTACTGTTATGATTTCGCTTGAAAATCAGATTTTCGGAGATAATATGTATTTCTATGATCGAAAATATGAAAAAGCCGTAACGGCACGAAATGAGATTAATTCGCAGTTTGGGAGTATCGGTTTAGGAGGTGCAAATGGCGAATGGACGACTAGACGTCAAGCGTATTATTTTAAACCAAATATTGATAGACAAACTTACGATGTTGGAGGTTCAGGTTCTGCGTCATCGGAAACATCGAATGCTATAGAATTAGGGTTCTATTCTCATATTGGGGGATTAGGAAAAGTGCCTTCAGATGTTAGATTAGGAGCAATATTTACAAGGCCTCACCTTTCTGGTGGAGCTAATGCTACCTGTACATTTTGGCGTTCAGTGGAAAATGTCGAAGTAATGCGCGATTTTTCTTGGACGGTTTCTCAGTCAACGAGTGCGAGAAGACTTTTGATTGAAAGCACTTCAAAGTATATTTCGGATATTGGAGATACGAATTTTTGGGGTAGCGGTGGATTTATTGCCGATGCTCATTATACAACATCGAGGCCGAATTGGGGTGGACAGCAGCAATGGTATACTAGAAATACTGTTTTTCCAGAAGGCACTGGAGCAATGGGAGGCTCTTACAATATGGTTTGGCAAGGTTGCGTAAATCCGCCAGAAGCTAATGAAAGTAATTCACCAATTTTGAAAACTCCTATTATTAGAGAAAAACCTTTTTTGTTTATTGATAGTGATGGTGAATACAAAGTGTTTGTTCCGGCATGGCAAAAAGATAGGGTTGGTGTTTCTTGGTCCGGAACAGATATGGGAAAAGGGAAAATCCAAGATTTGATGACTGGTTGGTATGTTGCTAAGGAAGGAGACAGTGATGTGGAAATTAACGCTGCATTGAAGTCTGGCAAAAATATATTTTTTACTCCGGGACATTATGCTTTAAATGCTCCAATACAGGTAAATAGAAGAGATGCAATTCTTCTTGGCGCGGGAATTGCTTCGGTAACATTAGAACCAACAGAGAAAAATATTTGGGGCTGTATTTATGCTGATGACAAAGATGGGATTATCATTGCAGGTCTTTTAATGGATTCTTTTAATAGTACTATCTATCAGGTTAGGATTGGTGATGAAGGAGTTAATACAGATCATGCTTCAGATCCTATTTTACTTACTGATATTACGTGCAGAGTAGGTGGTGTTCAAGCAAAAAACATTCAGATTCAGGCTTCAATGCAAATCAATAGCAATAATGTTGTGGGAGATCATTTCTGGTTGTGGCGTGCGGATCATGGTTCGCAAAAAGGAGGTGAGGTACGTTGGACAAGAGATCGATGCAAAAACGGACTTGTTGTAACAGGAAGCGATGTGACACTTTATGCATTGTTTGTAGAGCATTATCAAGAGTATGAAGTGCTATGGCTTGGAGAGCGGGGAAGAACTTTTTTCTTTCAAAACGAACCTCCATACGACGCGCCAAATCAATCAAGTTGGAGCAGTCAGGGAGGAAGAGTTGATGGTTATGCAGCTTTTAAAGTTGCCAATACAGTAAAGGAACATCATACAATAGGAATGGGGTCTTATGCCGTTTTTACTGGAACGGATGGAAGTGTAAATAAGAAAAATGGTTTTGAAGTGCCAAACAGCCTAAATGTGAAATTGGAGAAAATGTGTATTACTCGCTTTGCCGGACCTGGTAACATTCAAAACGTAATAAATGGGACGGGCGGAAGCACTGCAACTGGTGCAAAACGTGTTGTTAGTTATAATAATGGAAAAGGAGTACAGCCTTTTGATGAAGAATTTACTTTGCCAAATCCTGAATCTTATCCTTCTTATATAGGTATGGAAAAATAAGAAGAGAGAAAATTTTTTAAATAAAACTCTGAAAGCTTTTTGGTTTTCGGAGTTTTTTTATTTTCTGCTGTTATGTTTTTTGCTTGCAAAGTCGCGAAGGCGCAAAGGTTTATATTTTAAGTTTAAAGCAAAAAAAAAGTCTTTCCAGAATGAAAAGACTTTTTTGTCGGGGTGGCAGTCCCGAAAGCTTTCGGGAGAACCTGCGGCCTTCCCGATCGCAGTCGGGACGAGATAACCGTTCGGACTTGCATTAAGTTTAAAGCAAAAAAAAAAGTCTTTCCAAAATTGAAAAGACTTTTTTGTCGGGGTGGCAGGATTCGAACCTGCGGCCTTCCCGATGGCAGTCGGGACGAGATAACCGTTCGGACTTGCATTAAGTTTAAAGCAAAAAAAGTCTTTCCAAAATTGAAAAGACTTTTTTGTCGGGGTGGCAGGATTCGAACCTGCGGCCTTCCCGATGGCAGTCGGGACGAGATAACCGTTCGGACTTGCATTAAGTTTAAAGCAAAAAAAAAGTCTTTCCAGAATGAAAAGACTTTTTTGTCGGGGTGGCAGGATTCGAACCTGCGGCCTCCTGCTCCCAAAGCAGGCGCGATAACCGGGCTACGCTACACCCCGAAGATGTATTTTTTATTGTAGTGCCCGAAAGCGGATGCAAAGATAGAAATAAATTTGATTTGTAAAAGGAAAAAATGAAAATAAATAAAACTTATTTTAAGATAGCTATTTCAGATTTATTTTCGGCGTTATTTTTTATAATAAAGTTTACATTTGCAACTCAAAAAAACTATTACTATGTCAAATACAATCGAAAAAATTAAATGCCTTATTATAGGTTCTGGTCCTGCAGGTTATACTGCAGCTATTTATGCGGCTAGAGCTAACATGAATCCAGTGTTATATCAAGGAATGCAGCCTGGTGGTCAGTTGACTACTACTAATGAGGTTGAAAACTTTCCAGGTTATGTTGATGGAGTAACAGGACCTGAAATGATGATTCAGTTACAAGAGCAAGCAAAACGTTTTGGTGCAGACATTCGTGACGGATGGGCAACAAAAGTTGACTTTTCTGGAGATATTCATAAAGTTTGGATTAATGATACCATCGAATTGCACTGTGAAACGGTAATTATTTCTACAGGTGCATCAGCTAAATATTTAGGACTGCCGTCAGAACAACATTATTTAAATATGGGGGGTGGAGTTTCTGCTTGCGCAGTTTGTGACGGATTCTTCTACAGAAATCAAGATGTTGTTATTGTTGGAGCAGGAGATTCTGCTTGCGAAGAAGCGCATTACTTATCTAAACTTTGTAAAAAAGTAACCATGTTGGTTAGAAGCGAGAAATTCAGAGCTTCTAAAATTATGGAAGAGCGTGTTCGTAAAACAGAAAATATCGAGATTTTGATGAATCACGATACTGTTGAAGTTCTTGGAGATAATAATGTTGTTCATGCTATTAAAGCATTAAATAAAACAACTGGAGAAGTTATCGAAATTCCAGCAACAGGTTTCTTCGTAGCAATTGGTCATAAACCAAATACAGACATCTTTAAAGATTATATTACACTTGACGAAACAGGTTACATCGTAAATACTCCTGGAACATCTAAAACAAATGTTGGTGGTGTTTTCGTAGCGGGTGATGCTGCTGATAATGTGTACCGTCAAGCAATTACTGCTGCAGGTACAGGGTGTATGGCTGCATTGGATGCTGAAAGATATTTAGCTTCTAAAGAGTAATTCTTTTTGTTTAAAGTTTCAAGTTTTTCTTGTTTCAAGTTAACTGAATCTGAAAAATCAAATAAAAAAAAACCAGTTTCATTTGAAACTGGTTTTTTTATTATGCTTTTAAACTTTAGATAATTTTAAAAGTTTATAATGTCGTTGTTTTTGGTTTTGGTGCACCTGGCTTTTTTATCAGTTTTGCTTCTTCGCTAAAACGTGTAAGTTCAATTTTCGGGTCACCGTACAATGAAATTTCAGACTTATCTCCAGCCGCAATTGCTATAGTGTTTTCTGCTAAAATGCTTGCGATACCAGAACCTTCAGCTGTAACATTGGCATCTTTCAAAGTGAATTTTATTCCAGTAAAAACAGAATTATTGTCTAATCTAATTGTTGCTTTTTCGGCAATTCCTTCAATCGCTGCATTTGCTTTTTGATATAAATCACATTTGAATTTTATTGCAGAAACTAAAGTTTTTACAATTGCATTTTTACTCAATTGCAGATTTCCATCTTCGGCTTTTAAATTAAGTTCTGTTCGAGATTTATCATCAGCGATTAAAGTGAATTTTTTTGCATTTACATTCAAATATAATTTAGAAAAATCAAGACAATTCATTGTGATGTCGTCTAATTGCAATTCTTGAATAGCATACACTACAGCTTCATTTTTAGTAATTACTTTATTCAATGATTTAGTGTAAGTAACCTTAACTGATAATTTCTTGAAAATAGTAGACTCTTTATTGGTGTATAAACGAAGCGTTTTTTCTCTTAAATCGATTCCGATAATATCATGCAGGTTATCGTCGGCTTCAATTTTAATTTCATTTTTTTCTCCCTGCTCCAAATAAACTTCTAGATTATCATCGACTTCAATAGCATCAAAACTACCAACTTCTTTTATTGAGGTTGTTACAATTTTAGTGCCTTTGATTTTTTCTCTTTTTTGTGCAAAAGTGAAAGTAGTCACAAATAATAATAAGAGCAGCGCTGTACTTTTTTTCATTAATTCTAGATTTGATTTTGACAAATATAAAAAAATCATCCACTTTTGATGAATGATTTCTTTTATATTTAACAGTTAAATCTCCTTAGCTTTTGTTAATGTTCCCTCCAGAGCTTGCTTCTTTCTCAACTATTTTTGGAGAACCAAGATAATTGATATTTCCTCCGCTCGAAGCTTTCGCTTTTAAATTTACTATTGAGTTTACAGTAATTGTTCCGCCACTAGAAGCTTGGGCATCTACATCATTTGCTAATAATTTCTCTGCATTAATACTTCCTCCACTTGAAGCCGAAGTGTTAAGGTTTAAAGCTTTTCCTTTAATGTTAATAGAAGCTCCGCTTCCTGTGTCTAATGATATCTTGTCAGATTCAATAGTAACATCCATTGATGCAGCACTAGAAGATTCAAGGGTAATATCTTCTCCTTCAATTAATCCTTCTGTATGAACAGATGACGCGCTAGAAGCATCAACTTTGTCAATGATCGGCATTTTTACAGTAACTTTTTTTGCTGTAATGTTGCGGAAAGAATTGTATTTACACTTAATGATAAGTGTTCCGTTTTCTACTTTTGTCACAATTTCTTTTTGAAGATTGTCATCTGCTTCAACTGTAATTTCTTTTGCATCAGATTGTATAATAACCAAATCGATAGCATTGCTTACAGAGATGTTTTTGAAATCTCCCTGAACAGTTCTTTTTTCTGTTGTAACATTTCCGCTTCCTTCAATTGCATTCATGTTAAAATTACATGAAGCAAACAATAGGGCAGTAACAGTTGCAATTATAAATTTCGTAATATGAATGATTATTTTTATCATGGTTTAGTTAATTTTGATTATCACTCCGTTTTTGTCAGTTGCTAGTTTTCCTTTTGTTTTTTTTCCGTTTATAACTTCTTTTCCATTGATTTTAACAGAAACTTCGTTAATAGTATCATTGTCATTAGTTTGAACTTCTTCCGAATCGTAATCATAATCGTGGTCATCGTCATGATCTACAGGGCAGTTTAAGCATTTTACTTTAGAGCCAATAACTTTATAATTATAATCTCCATCGTAGTTTAATTGAAAGAAATCGTCATCTGAATTGTAATAATCTCTAATAGAAGAATCTGGTTTAATTAATTGTCCTTCTGGAACATAAAGATAAATGTCAACTTCTTGTCCTCTGAATTTGTTTTTAACATCTGTCAGAAAATAATTATCCAAAATTACATGATTTCTGCTAATTTGAAACTTATAATTAATTTTTTCTGCTCTTTTTTTAGCGTTAGTGAAAGAGTTTCCTCTAGCACTTTTTTCAATCTGGATAAATGGAGCTGACTCGTCTGTATGTAATACATGTAAACGTACATCATTAGAATAAATCAAATCGTTGTTTGCTGAATCTTGTACAAATTCAAATTCTCTATAATGGTTTAGGCTTTTCGTGTAATAATCATTGTACTTAAACTTAATATACAAAGTATCAGCTGGCTTAATTGCTAGAACTTTTTTCTCTACTACTTTATTATCGTACGAA
This sequence comes from Flavobacterium anhuiense, assembly GCF_050990855.1. Lineage (GTDB taxonomy): Bacteria > Bacteroidota > Bacteroidia > Flavobacteriales > Flavobacteriaceae > Flavobacterium > Flavobacterium anhuiense_C. The sequence goes on along the minus strand of NZ_CP158861.1, from coordinate 204,812 downwards.
ATCTCAGTTGCCTGTTTAATTCCGATACTAGTAAGAATTGCGATCGAAATGATCCAAAGAGCCAAAAGCGTATATTTTGTAATATTTCCGATTGACTTCAAGTTTGGAGACAACAATTTAAATCCTAAAAGCGTTAAGAAGAAAAACGGAATTCCAACTGCAAAGAACATTAATAATCCAAATGACCAAAGCGGATATTCTGTAAAGTTTCCTGCTTCAATAAAATTCTGCCAAGGGAAATCGATAAAAATGTTAGTTCCCAAAGTAAAAACGCCAATCAATAACATGATTAAAGTTGAAATCCCTGATATAATTAGAATCACTCCTAAAAACTTAGCAAAGATTTTAAAAACCGTCATGATAAAGTCTCCAAATGAACTACTTATTCTCCCAGCTCCCGACTTTACTTGGTTTCCCATTTTGTCATAATCTGCATTTTTAAATTTATCAGATAATGAATCAATTTCTTCTCGAACTTTTTTTTCGATGTTTGAGATCGTTACAGGTTCTCCTGTCATTTCTAATTTTTCTGAAGTTGTTACTGCTTCAGGAGTTACGATCCAAAGTACAAAGTAAGCCAAGATTCCAGTTCCAAATCCTGCAAAAACAAAGATTAAGAAGATGATTTTGATCCAGACTGCATCAATTCCGAAATAATGTCCTAAACCTGTTGCAACACCGCCAATCATACCGTTCTCTTTGTCACGATATAATTTTTTGTGTTTTCTTGCATTATAATTATTGAAAGATTGATTTGCGTTTTCTTCGTCTTCAATTCTATAATCTTCTGGCTGACCCATTACTGCAATCACCTCGTCAACATCTTTCAGTCCAACAACATGTTTTTCGCTTTTTTGTTTTTCTGTCAACAATTCAGAAACACGCATTTCGATATCTTTAATAATTTCATCTTGACCAGATGAGTTGTTAAGTGATCGTTTTATAGCGTCAAAATAGCGTGTCAATTTCAAGTATGCATCTTCATCGATGTGAAAAAACATCCCGCCTAAGTTAATATTTACTGTTTTGTTCATGACTTATTGATTTTGATTGGTGATTAGATTTACGGCATCAGATAATTCTGTCCAAGTGCCGCTAAGTTCGTTTAAAAAAGTTTGTCCTATTTCGGTTAATCCATAATATTTTCGCGGAGGCCCAGAAGTCGATTCTTCCCAGCGATAATTTAGTAAACCGTCATTTTTCAATCTAGTTAACAACGGGTAAACGGTTCCTTCTACAACTAGTAATTTTGCGTTTTTTAAAGTGTCTAATATTTCAGAGGTATAGGCATCTTTTTCTTTTAGAACAGATAAGATGCAAAACTCAAGAACACCTTTGCGCATCTGTGCTTTTGTGTTTTCAATGTTCATAATTTCATTTTGTTTTTTTTTGATTGAACAATTCGTTTTTTGATTGATGATGATTGATTGATGATTGATTGTCGTGTCTATAACTTTTAACCTTTTTATGTCAGACTGGGCGATCCCGAGGCTTCGGGAGAAGTCTTACTTTATAAAAGGAATCGTAATCGGATATTTGTATAATTCTCCGTTTGAAGCTTTTATCGAAGCATAAATCACTAAAAAGAATTCAACAAATTTTAGAACTCCAAAAAGAACGACAGCTGTAATTCCGACACTTAAAATTCCAATGTTTGCTTGAATGTTAAAGTTTCTAATTACAAAATCGTCGTCATTAAAAACAGCTTCTATTGGAAGATTCTGTAAGAAAACAGTAATAAAAATCGGAATAGCAATTAGTGCTAAAATCAATGAGTAAAGCAAAATACTTAACTGAAAGTTCAAAGCCTGTTTTCCGTGATGATCTGCAAATTCAGACTTGTGTTTATAATTAGTCCAAATGATTAGCGGAAAAATATAATTCCCAAACGGAATTATATACTGGCTTAATGTACTCAAATGAGTAAAGGCTGCTGTATTCTTTTCTGATGTTTTTTCCATGATGAGTGGTGTTGTTGTTTCCATGATTAAAAGTATATAGTAATTTCTTATGCAAATATATGTCTAAAAAACAGTATCTTGCTTTACATAGTACCAAATATTAACAAAAAATTAACAAATTTAAAATTATAAAGTAATCTTTAAAACGTTGAAAATCATTCGAAGGAGCTGTCTTTGTTGGGTTCTTTTGATAAGCGAATAATTTATTGTGCGCGCATAGTTTTTTTGTATTTTTACATAAAAAAATAAACCATATGGCACTTTCGGTATCAAAACTTAATAAATTCGTCTTATTCAAATTGCCTTCTGCATACTTTTGCGGAGTTCGTGTAAAGGATATAAGTGATAGCAGTTGTACAGTAACAGTAAAACACCGTTGGATCAATCAGAATCCGTTTAATTCTATGTATTTTGCGGTACAAGCAATGGCAGCGGAGTTAACAACTGGAGCTTTGGTAATTTCTCAAATTCAACAAAGCGGTAAAAAGATTTCGATGTTAGTAGCCAACAACAAAGGGAATTTCACAAAGAAAGCAACAGGAAGAATCACATTTGTTTGCAAGGATGGACATTTAATTGCTGAAGCGATTCAAAGAACAATTGAAACCGGAGAAGGGCAGACGTTCTGGATGAAATCTATAGGAACAAACGAAGAAGGAATTCAGGTTTCTGAAATGGATTTTGAATGGAGTGTTCGAGTGAAGTAGTTTTTTTAGAAACGAATTACGAATCTTTAAGAACTTTGTCAAAGTTTAAAACTTTGACAAAGTTTCTAAACAGTATATAAAAAGACTTTGCTTTTGGCTAGGTCTTTTTTAGTTTTTATACTTTTTTTAATTAAAAATCGGCTTCGTAACCGTGGCCATTTCTTCCATAGTAAATCAGCCATTTTGCCAACGAGAATATAATATGTAATTTACTTTCCATACTATTTTGATCTGCATTTTCAGGGGGATATTTTTCGTCTTTTAAATGCTCCAAATTATTTTCTTTTGCAATTTTTGAGGCAATATCCATTAAACGATTTCCATAATCTAAAGCATCTTCTGCAAATTTGGTTTCCCAAGCTTCATATACTAAATCTTCTCCAATTAAATCGAGGCAATCTGCTAGAAACTGTCCTCTAAATACATTTTCATCTTGTCCCATTGCGCGATAAATTGGAACTGCATCTGGTTCTTGAGATAATTCAATAACATAAAAACCATTGTATTCATTTAAAAAATCTTCCTCAGACAATAGTTTGTCACTTTCGTTATATCTTTCTTTTATCCAGTCATTAGCAATTTGATCATAGCCAACTCTTGGAGCTTTAATAGTAACATAACTTTGAACCTGATTTGCAAACCATTCTTCCAAAAGTTCTTCTTTTGATAAAATCTTCTTTCCTTTTAATTTATCAAAAAAAGTAAGCTCTTGTTTTTCTTTTCCTTGAACAATTTGCATTATTTCCTTGAATCTTGTTTCAAATCCTGGCTTTGGTTTTCCCAAAGGCCTCATGTCTAATCCCATAAAATTAAGTGTTCGATTAAGTAAAATTTTCTCCAATTGATAATATCAAATATATACAGATTTTTCTTCACTTTTTAAAGTTGGAAAATAAAAAAGACCTCGCTAAAACGAGGTCTTTTGTTTGAAATAGCATTTCATTTATTTTTTAACACAACAAGATTTTTTGTCTTTTTTATCTGCTGTTTTTTTACAGCAAGATTCTTTTTTTGCTTTATCTTTTGTAGCTGGTTTTGTTTCCTGAGCCATTACGCCAATTGAAAAAAAAGCTACTATTACTGCAGTGATTACTTTTGTCATTTTAATTAGATGTTTTTGTGTTAGAGATTATAATTGGTAGTCCAAATATAAACTGATTTCTTATTTGTGAGAATAGTTTTATTGTTAATGTTTTTATAAAAGTGATTTAGACCTTAAAAGCCATAAGCAACTTTACGCTCTTGTTGATTTAATTTGTTAAATCGTCTTGAATTTTAATGTTTAACGATTTCATGATTATGCCTTTATAGTTATTCTTAAGTAAATTATTTATTGCTTTTTGCGATTTATATGCAATTTTATAATTATCATTTTCAATCTCGATACTTTTGATGGATTTAGAAACTTTAATGATTTCCTCATCATTCCATCTTCCTCTTCCAAAATAAATGTATCCCAGTCTTTCTTCATGATTATGAGGAATTAAATTAAAAACGATAGAATCTCCTTTTTTCATTTCGTCCAACTGATCATTCTTAACTTTCGAATTGATAATGAGTTTTACTTTGACATTGCTTTCTCCTTTATTAGTAAATAAAATACCTTGTGAAGGATCGCAACTTGTTAACGTTAATCCGAGAATTAGAAGAAGTAAAAAAGATGTTTTTCTCATGATTATTGATTTTAAGAAAACTAAAATAAAAAATTATTTCATTACTTAGAATTTTTTCAATCAACTTAAATAAATTACATGTTTCAAAAAATCAATAATTCAAATTAACCCCGAATCCAATTCCCATATCGCTGTCATAATGCGTCGTGATTCCGAAGTTTCGAGCAACGATATATTTCAAACCAGCCATATATTCTTTATCTGTATTCCACATTAAATTCATTCGTAAACGTTTGGCAAGCGGAATATCTTTTCGCTCAAATTGAACGCGGACATTTCCATCGGTATACACTTCGACTTGTGCTTTTATGAGCATTGGCAAAGTATATTCTAAACCGGCACTGAAAACAGAACGATTGTCTTTGGTGTTTTTTTGTCCGAAAAGATTTTGTTCTTGTTCGTCCATTCCCATTCTTCGGTATCTCCAGTCAAAACCAATAAAAGGCATCAACCATTGATTTTTTCCGATATACCTTCCAATATGAGTTTCAGTTTCATAACCGTGTTCGTTATTATAACCCAATCTCCATTCTGTTCCGATGCTCCATCTGGTGTTGCTAAACATCGCTTCACCATCATTTCCGTTGGATGCAAAATCATTTTCAGCCATAAAATGAAACATTCTGTCATCCATTTTCAGCATTTTATAAGCCATCTCGGGATGATGAATCAACGGATTTGGAGCTGAATTTTCATAAGTAAAAATTCGTCCCATTCCTGCCATCATGTGATATAAAATATGACAGTGAAAAAACCAGTCGCCATCTGCATTGGCTTGAAATTCGATGGTATCGGTTTCCATCGGCATAATGTCAATCACATTTTTGAGCGGAGAATAATCGCCATGTTCGTTCAGAATTCTAAAATCATGACCGTGTAAATGCATTGGGTGGCGCATCATTGAACCGTTATACAACACAATTCGAACGTTTTCTCCTTTTTTAATTAAAATCTTATCCGTTTCAGAAACTACTTTGTTGTCTAAACTCCAAACGTAGCGGTTCATATTTCCCGAAAGCGTAAAGCGCAATTCCTTTACAGGGGCATCTTTTGGAAGATTAGTTTTGAACGGAGATTTTAGCATTCCGTAATTTAGAGTCACAATTTCGGAAGTTTCGTTGCTGTCACTTTCCATTTTCATATCCCCCATATTGTGGTTCGAATGATCCATTGCAGGTTTTGCATTTTCATTTTCACCCGAAATTTCAGGATACATTACGGCATTCATATCCATTTTATTCAAAGACATATTCATGCCCATATCATTCATTTCGCCGTTCATTTTCATCATATCATTCATCATTTTCATGCCTTCAAAATATTTTAATTTTGAAAGATGATGAACGGGCTGTTTTTCACCATTTCCTAAAAATAAAGAAGCAGATCCAGTCCTATCTTCGGCTGTAGCCAAAAAAGCAAACGATTTATTGTCTTCCGGAAGCGTAACGACAACATCATACGTTTCAGAAACGGCAATAATCAAACGATCGACTTCTACAGGTTCTACATCATTTCCGTCGCTGGCTACAACGGTGATTTTTCCTCCGCCATACGTCAGCCAAAAATAACTTGAAGCGCCTCCGTTGGCAATTCTTAATCGGACTTTCGAACCTGGTTTAAAATCAGAAAGCTGTTGTTCATTTTTACCATTAAGAAGAAATTTTTCATAATAAACATCACTGACGTCCATTGCATTCATTCGTTTCCATTCGTTAGTTACTTTGGTTGAAAAATGGCCTTGTTTAATGGCTTCAGCATAACTTTGAGTTGTTCCTTTTTTAATTGCAAACCAATCGTTGGCATTGTGCAACATTCGCTGAATATTCTCCGGTTTCAAATCGGACCATTCGCTTAAAATAACGGGAATCGTCGGTAAATCGTCAATTCCTTTTCTGATGCTAGAATCGTCTTTTTTCTTATTGATGATAAAAAGTCCGTACAAACCAATTTGTTCCTGCAAACCTGAATGGCTGTGATACCAATAGGTTCCGTTTTGAATAATTGGAAAAGTATATTTATGAGTTGTTCCGGGTTCAATCGGCATCTGCGTGAGATAGGGAACTCCATCTTCTTTATTTGGAAGAAACAATCCGTGCCAATGCATCGAAGTCGTTTCTTTTTTTAATTCGTTATGCACATAAATTTCTGCAATATCGCCCTCGGTAAAAGTCAAAGTCGGCATTGGAATTTGCCCGTTTACGGAAATTGCTCGTTTTTCTTTCCCAGAAAAATTGACAATGGTATCGCGAACGTACAAATCATAACGAACGACTTTTTGGGCTTTAAGCTGAAAAGCAATTAAGAAAAGTATAAAGAGGTGTTTGATTTTCATGATACATTATAATTTTAGATTTCTCAATCGTAAAGCATTTACGATTACTGAAACAGAACTTAAACTCATAGCAACCGCTGCCAACATTGGCGAAAGCAAGATTCCTAAAAATGGAAATAAAATTCCTGCTGCAATTGGCACTCCCAAAGTGTTATAAATAAAGGCAAAGAACAAGTTTTGTTTGATGTTGGACATTACGGCTTGACTTAAGTTTTTTGCTTTTACAATTCCGTTTAAGTCGCCTTTTACCAACGTGATTTTAGCACTTTCAATGGCAACATCGGTTCCAGTTCCCATTGCAATTCCGATATTGGATTGTGCCAAAGCAGGGGCGTCGTTGATTCCGTCTCCGGCCATTGCTACAATTTTTCCTTGCGCTTGAAGACGTTCAATTTCTTTTAATTTATCTTCTGGAAGACAATCGGCTTTAAAAGAACTCAAATGCAATTGCTCAGCAACAGCTTTTGCTGTGTTGTGATTATCTCCAGTCAGCATGATTACTTCAACACCTTGATCGATTAGTTCTTTAATTGCTTTTGTACTGTTTTCTTTGATGGCATCGGTGATTGCAACAAAACCTAAAACTTCTTTTTCAATAGAAATATACGAAATAGTTTTTCCAAGATTTTGTTCGGCCGTCACTTTGTTTTCTAAATCTGAAGAGATAGAAACTCCGATTTCATCCATTAATTTTTTATTTCCTAAAGCTACTTTTTTGTCTTCGATAGTTCCTATAACACCTTTTCCTGCAATAGTTTCAAAACCTTGCACTTCTTTTAGCGAAATGTTTTTTGCTTTCGCGAAAGAAACTACGGCTTGCGCCAAAGGATGTTCGCTGTGTTGATTCAAAGAAGCAATGTTTTGAAGCAGAAAATCTTCATTGTTATTTACGGCAAATATTTTTTCTACAGATGGTTTTCCTTCTGTAATGGTTCCCGTTTTATCTGTAATTAAAACATCAATTTTGTTCATGTTTTCTAAGGCCTCGGCATTTTTTATTAAAATTCCGTTTTGAGCGCCTTTCCCAACCCCAACCATTACAGACATTGGAGTTGCTAAACCAAGTGCGCAAGGACAAGCAATAATTAGAACCGCAATGGCATTAATCAATCCATAAACATAAGCAGGTTCTGGACCGAATTTCGCCCAAAGGATAAATGTCAAAATTGAAATAAAAACAACAGTCGGAACGAAATATTTAGAAACACGATCGGCTAATTTCTGAATTGGAGCGCGAGATCTGCTGGCATTATTTACCATTTCAATAATTTGCGAAAGCATAGTTTCTGAACCTACTTTTTCGGCAATCATTACAAACGATTTTGTGCCGTTTATAGTTCCAGAAATTACAGCATCATCAACTTTTTTATCTACAGGAATTGGTTCTCCTGTAATCATTGATTCGTCGATGCTGCTTTCACCAGAAGTTATTTTTCCGTCCACAGGAATTTTTTCTCCAGGTTTTACGCGAAGCAAATCACCTTTTTTAATATTATGAATGGATATTACTTTATCAATTCCGTTTTCTACTAAAGTCGCTTCAGTAGGAGCAAGTTTCAAAAGTTCTTTTATTGCGCCATTGGTTTGTCCGTGCGCTTTGGCTTCCAATAATTGTCCTAGTAAAACCAAGGTGATAATTACGGTTGCGGCTTCAAAATACAAATGAATGGTTCCGTGATGTGATTTGAATTCTGAAGGGAAAATATCTGGAAAAAACATTCCGACAATACTAAACAGGAAAGCAACGCTGGTTCCGATACCGATTAGTGTAAACATATTCAAATTCCAAGTCATAATTGATTTGTAAGCGCGAACGAAAAACATCCAGCCTGCATAAAACAAAACGGGAAGCGAAAACAGAAACTGAACCCAGTTCCATTTTTCGACCGACATTATATTATATAAAGGATTATTGGGAATCATTTCTGACATTGAAATAATGAAAATAGGAAGCGTAAACAAAGTCGCGATTTTCATTTTCTTTAATAAATCAGAATAGGTTTTGTTTTCTTCGCTTTCAGAAGCTTGCATCGGAACCAAATCCATTCCGCAAATTGGGCAATCACCTGGTTCGTCTGAAACAATTTCTGGATGCATCGGACAAGTGAATTGTGTTGCAGTTATCGCAACTTGTGGCACTAAATCCATTCCGCAAACAGGACAATCTCCGGGTTTGTTATAGGTTTTGTCGCCTTCACAATGCATTGGACAATAATAAACGCCATTTGCACTGTGCTGATGCACTTTTTTAGTTTCTGTTTTATGAAGATTATGGTCATGATTCTCTTTTTTATGACTAGAACAGCAAGATTTAGCTTCGCCATGATTTTTAGGAGAATCCATTTCAATAGTATAATTTCCAGCAGCACTTAAAACTTCTTGGAATTTTTCTGTCGGAACATGTTTTTCCATTGTAATCGTTGCCGTTGGCGGATTCAAAGTTACTTCTGCTTGAACTCCTTCAACTTCGTTCAACGTTTTTTCGACTTTGGTTCGGCATCCGTTGCACGACATTCCTGAAATTATATATTGATGAGTCATCGTATTGGTTTTTAAGTATTACAATGCAAATTTCGGTAGTAAGTGTGATTTCGGTTTGTAGAATTTTGTGAATGATTTGTAAGATTTACTAAATGCTGTTTTTTTAACCGCAAAGAGCGCAAAGGTATACGCAAATTGCGCTAAGCTTTTTTTTCTTTTTTGAGATTAAAAAGTTCGCAAAGCTTTGTCTTAAATTAACTTTTCGAATTCTATATAAAACATAGCCCAAGGTTTCAACCTTGGGTACGTATCGTGTTCCAATCTTTGTGTACCCAAGGTTGAAACCTTGGGCTATGTTCTGAATAAATTGCGAAATCGTTATGTAAAAAAGTTAACCACAGATTAAAAAGATTATCACAGATTTTTAAAATCCTTTTAATCATTATAATCTGTGGCTAAAAAATCTTAGCGTCCTTTGCGTATACCTTTGCGAACCTTGCGGTTAAATCTCTCGCAGATTCCGCAGATTGAGCAGATTTAAATTTTATTAATCAAAAAATATCTGCTTAATCTGTTTAAATCTGCGAGAGAAAAATTTTTCGCCTTTAAAAGAAATTATATATTCTCAATTTGAATACGTTTTTTATCTTTTGATTGTTTGAAAGAAGTAGGAGTAAAGCCTGTAATTTTCTTGAATTGATTACTCAAATGTGCCACATTGCTGTAATTCAGAATATCGGCAATTTCACTTAACGAAAGCTCGTTGTAAATCAATAATTCCTTTACTTTTTCAATTTTCTGACTGATGAAATACTTTTCAATTGTGGTGTTTTCAATTTCCGAAAACAAATTGCTCAGCGAATTATAATCTTGATTCAGGTTTTCGGCTAAATAATCAGATAAGTTGATTTTCAGATCATTGTTTTTATGATGCACCAAATCGACAATCAGATTCTTGATTTTTTCGACGGTTTTTGTCTTTTTATCATCAATTAAATCAAAACCTAAAGTTTGCAAGTTCTTCAATAAAACTTCTTTCTGCTCGTCGCTGATATCTTGTTCCAATTCCACTTCACCTAATTCTATAGCAATAGTTTGAAGTCCGAGTTTTTCCAACTCAGACTCCACAACCATTTTGCATCTCGCGCACACCATGTTTTTGATGTAGAGCTTCATATTATTTGATCGTTTCTACCACGTTTCCGCAAGTCAACATCGAAGAACCGTAGTATGGATTCTTAACTGCTTTCTCTTTGCTTAACCAATCAGCATCTGCCATAGGGTAATATTGTTTGTAGATTGGCTGTTCTGGATTTGAAACTTTTATTAAATCGTAAGTGCTTTTAGATAAAGATTTAAAAGTCTCACGTTGTTTTTTAAGATCTGTTGTAGCTGAAATACTTTTAGCATCAGCAGTTAATTTTTTAACCACTTTCATCCAAACGGTATGTTCGTTGCTTTTTAATTTGTCCATTTTTACTGCAGAAATCGCTGCTAATAAAGTTGCAGCTTTCGCCGAAGTCAATTTGCTGTCACTTTTAATAAGCGCATCTTTTACATTAAAATAAGCGTCATAAACCGATTGAAGCTGACTAGCATCAACGATTTCTGTTGTTCCTGATTCTAATTTTACAGTATTTGCCTGAATGTTATTTGCACTAAATGAAAGGGTTAGTACTGTTGCTAAAGCTATGATTGATTTTTTCATGGTATATAATATTAGGTAAAGGATTTAATTTCCTTTAAAATTAATTAAAAAAGTTGATTTCGAAAAGACCCAATATGGGCTGTCACAAATGCAATAATTATATTTTCGGCTTCAGCCAAATAGAAGTAAATCCAGAAGAAATGGTAGAATTACTGTAAGATGAAATCTTGTTTTTCAAAGAAAAATTAAAAACATCATTTTGTAAATCAAGATCATTTGAAGTCAAAATAACGAATTGCAAAGCTGAAGTTGTACAGCCAGAATGACGGCATTTTCCATCGCATGAATGTTTTTCTTGCTTTGAGGTTTTCTTTTCGCAGCATTTTTTAGAACAGCTGCTTTCTTCTTTAGAAGCAATTTCTTTGTGATGTCCCATATTGCATGCAGAAGTATAACTCGGATTCAAAAAGAAACTAAGTGTTATAAAAAGCAGTATGATGTGGATTTTCTTTTTCAAAGAAATTGTTTTTGAAATACAAATTTAGCTAAAAATGTTCGAGGAAATTACTTTTTAAGATTTCGATAACTACAGTTTCTTAAAATCGGTTGGTTTCATGTTTTTGCGTTTTTTAAAATAATTCGTCAAATGGCTTTCATCCGTAAAACCAAATTCGTATGCAATCTGCTTAATCGGCAATTGATTGTTGTGAAATCTCTTTTCAATTAAAGTTGTTCTCAAATTATGAATGTATTCGCGATAACTAATGCTGAATGTTCTTTTGAAATAAGCACTAAAATACGTTTGCGCAATATTAAAATGGTCAGCAATCACTTTTACCTGAACCAATTTTGGCTGATAAATATTCTGATGAATGTAATTGGCAATTTGTTCATTATCCAAATGAGTCGATTGCATCTGTAAATTCATGCAGCGGATTGTTTCTTTTATCAAACCAAAAATGGAAAGAATCTGATAGAAAACAATGGGTGAGGAAGTCACGTCAATATATTTATCGTAAGTAACAATGTTTTCGACCGTGTTTTTTAAAATCGTTTTGCAGGGTTCATCAAACTTTAAAACCGTTTCTTTTAAGATTTTATCTCGCATGAAACTTTCAGGAGTATTTACTAAAAATTCATCGCAAGTCAGATTTTGTTTCGAATTGAAATAATTATCAGTGAATTTGATGAAAATAAATCGCGTACTTTTCTTGATATCAAAATAATGTTCGTCGTCTGGCGAAATCACAAATAAGTCTCCAGCTTTATACGGAAGCAGATTATGATTCAAATGATGAATACCGCTTCCTTTTTTAATATAAATGATTTCGTAATACGTATGCGTATGCGGTGGAAGATGAAATTTCTCTTCTTCAAATTCATCAAGAACGAGCGTTTTAAATTGATTTAATTTCGGCATGATTTAAATATACAATTTTATATCACAAATTTACAACTTTTTTTAAGGTTAACGGTGTTAATTTTGCATCGTAGAAATCTATTCCTTTCTACAATAAATCAAAATGAAAAAAAGTCTTATTGCACTCTCTTTAGGAGGGTTAACTATTGGTATTACAGAATTTGTAATGATGGGATTACTCCCAGATATTGCTTCAGATATGAAAGTTTCGATTCCGGTTGCAGGATATTTAATTTCATCTTATGCCCTTGGAGTTGTTATTGGAGCGCCTTTATTAGTAATTGCAGGAAGAAATTATGCGCCTAAAAAAATGCTTTTAATTTTAGCTGTTATGTTGGCAGTTTTCAATGCCTTGTCAATTATTGCCCCCGATTATAATGTTTTATTTGCTTCTCGATTTTTATCTGGATTGCCACACGGAGCATTCTTTGGAGTGGGAGCGGTAGTCGCAAGCCGATTGGCAGACAAAGGAAAAGAAGCACAGGCTATCTCTATAATGTTTGCCGGTTTAACGATTGCTAACTTAATAGGTGTACCAATTGGTACTTATATAGGTCACCATTTTATTTGGCGTTATACCTTTGTATTAATTGCGATTGTGGGTTTATTAACCTTTTTAGCAATTTATTTATGGATGCCGAATCTTGAAAAAGGTGAAAGTGTGAATATGAAAACACAACTTCAATTCTTTAAGAAAACAGAAGCTTGGTTAATTATCGGAATCACCGCAATTGGTTTTGGAGGTCTTTTTGCTTGGATCAGTTACATTGCTCCTTTATTAATTAATGTATCTAAGTTTTCACCAGAAGATGTTTCTTCAATTTTAATCTTAGCAGGATTGGGAATGGTTGTCGGGAATTTTGTGGGAGGAAAATTGGCAGATAAATATTCGCCGGCACCAACCGTACTTGCTTTATTGTTTGTGATGGTGCTTGATTTGCTAATGGTTTACTTTTTCTCTTTTAATCAATACATATCATTATTTTTAACCTTTTTAACAGGGGCAATTTCTTTCTCAGTTATCGCGCCAATTCAAATGCTTATGATCAAAACAGCCAAAGACGCTGAAATGATTGCTTCGGCGGCACTTCAAGGAAGTTTTAATATTGGGAATGCTTTAGGAGCTTTCTTGGGAGGATTGCCATTAGCAGCGGGTTACAATTTTGCTTCACCAAATCTTATAGGTATTGCGATGGCCATGACAGGAATGGTTATTACTTTCATATTGATGAGATTACATCAAAAACAGCTTCAAATGCAGCCAATATAATTTTTAAAAAGCTCATTTTTTAAGCCCTTAACTTTTGTTTAAGGGCTTTTTTTATGCCGTGTTGTATGCAAACTTATAGTCAGAAGTACCTTTTCTTTTATTTGCAGGTCCATATTTATAGGTAAAATCATGATAAATTCTGAAGTGTAAATTAAATCTTTTCTTTTTTTTTAATTTTATTTTAACTTTTTAAGTGTAAAAACAACACCTAATAATTTCACAATTAATATTCATGTAATCGATTGTTTTTTTTGCAAAAAGCGAATCAAATGATCGATTAATAATAATATTATTAATATTTTATATTGATATAAATTATATATGTCACATAAAAAACCATTAAAATTTTTAATATGTAATTTTTTTTATGAATTTTTTGGGAAATTTTATTTTTCGTTTGAAAAAAATATCTATGTTTGTGTAATCGATTACAACTTTATTTTCATTCTTCGAAATCGATTAAGTAAAAAGAGAAGAAATAGAGCAGGAATAAAGCTTTAGTGAAGAGATAAATAAAGTACTGTTAAAATAAAACCACAAAAATTAACTAAAAAATGAATTGAAAGTAACCACAAAAAACCACTTAAACCAAAAAGAAAAAACATTAATAACTTAAACAATCAACCATGAACTTTAAAGAACTATTAAACAAAGGAGCAAATTTTTGCTTTAAACTTGTTTTCTTACTGTGCTTATTGATCGGTAGTCAAGTACACGCACAGGGCACAACGATAGAGGGAACCGTGAAGGATGCTGCGGGACTTTCTCTTCCTGGGGTAAACGTCTTAGAAAAAGGAACTAAGAACGGAACTTCTACCGATTTTGACGGGCATTTTAAATTAAAGCTGACTAATCCAAAAGCGATTTTAAGCTTTTCTTTTATCGGATTTAAAACCATCGATGTGTCTGCCGACGGAAAAACCAAGGTAAATGCAACCATGACTGAAGATTCTAATAGCTTAAATGAAGTTGTTGTAATTGGATATGGAACTGCTAAAAAATCTGATTTAACAGGAGCTGTATCTACTATTTCAGGTACAGATTTGAAAAAAGTTCCAGTGGCAAATGTCGCTGAGGCTTTAACAGGTAGAATTGCTGGGGTACAAGTAACTTCATCAGAAGGTTCTCCAGATGCTGATATTAGAATTAGAGTTCGTGGCGGTGGTTCGCTTACTCAAGATTCTTCGCCTCTTATTATTGTAGATGGTTTTCCTATCAATAATATGAATGATATTTCTTCATCTGATATTGATACGATGACTGTATTAAAAGATGCTGCTTCGACTGCAATCTACGGATCACGTGGTGCAAATGGAGTAATTTTGATTACGACAAAAAGCGGAAAAGATGGAAAAATGGCAGTAAACTTCAATATGTTTTACGGTATGAAGCAGATGGCCAATGAAATTGATGTTTTGTCGCCAGAAGATTATACTAAATGGCAATACGAATATGCTTTGCTTTCTCAAAGCGGTACAAAAGTGCCAACTAATCCAGATTCATACACTAAATATTTTGGGAATTGGGAGGATCATGACATGTACAAAGGTCTAAAAGGAGATGATTGGCAAAAACAAATTTTTGGACGTACAGGCGAAGTGCAAAGCCGCGATTTAGGAATTAGAGGAGGAACAGATAAGCTTAATTATAACTTCAATTATGCGCATTTTGATGAAAAGGCTATTATGGTCGGCTCAAACTATAAAAGAAATAACTTGTCATTGGCTTTAAAAAGCAAAATAACTGATAAGATTGATGTGGCTTTTACTATGCGTTATTCAGATACTGAAATTGAGGGTGCGGGAGTAAATGAGCAAAACGAAAAATCTTCATCAGACTCACGTATGCGTACCATTGTGGGGTATGCACCACTTCCAGTTGCTGGTCTAACTTCAGGAGATGTAGCTGGAGATGGATCTGATGTATTGATCAATCCTTTTACTGCTATACGCGATGCTGACCGTGAACAACTTCGTAAGAACTTCAATATGCTTGGAAGTTTTGGATGGGAAATAGTTGATAATTTAAAATTGAAAGTAGATTTAGGTTTGGATAATTATAGTAATCTAGATTATCGTTTTTATGGACCAAGTACTTATTATGTAAATAATGCGCCAATCGCTACATTACAAGGTTTGCCTGCTATGATTATGGCAGATGGTAAAGAGAAACGTTTTAGAAATGCTAATACATTAAATTACGATTTCAAAAAAATAATGGGAGACGATCACCACTTAACTGCTCTTGTAGGGGAGGAAAGTATCACGTATACCACAAATACAGTAACAAGCACGATACATGGATATCCTAGTTTCTTTGATTTTGAAAAAGCAAAAACACTTACGACACAAGGTGTTCCTCAAGCAATAGATAATTATTACAGCCCTGATGATAGATTATTATCTTTCTTCGGACGTGCAAATTATGATTATAAAAACCGTTATATTCTTTCGGCTACGTTTCGTGCAGACGGATCTAGTAAATTTTTAGACCAGAATCGTTGGGGATATTTCCCGGCTTTTGCAGCAGGATGGAAAATGTCTGAAGAGAATTGGTTAAAAAATAAAACTTGGATAAGTCTTTTAAAATTAAGAGCAAGTTATGGTGAAGCGGGTAATAATAATATCCCTGTTGGACAGCAAATTCAAATTTTCCAATCGACACCAACAACATGGATTAACGGAGTTACCAGTGTTTGGGCGCCTTCTAAAACAATGCCTAATCCTGACTTGAAATGGGAAACAACAGTTACTCAAAATATTGGTTTAGATTTTGCATTTTTCAAGAATCGCTTGAGTGGTAATTTTGATTACTATATTAACAAAACGAGTGATTTATTAATCAATTTTCCAGTTTCAGGAGTTGGATATGATTTCCAATACCGTAACATGGGACAAACACAAAATTCAGGTATTGAGGCTACTATAAACGTAGTGGCTATTGAAAAAGCGAAATACGGATTGAGTTTTTCATTCAATATGGCAGTAAACAAAAACCGTATTAACTCATTAGGTGTTATGAGTGATTTTGGACAAGGAACAGGATGGGCTTCTTCACAAATTGGAAATGATTATCTTATCGCAGTTGGTTCTTCATTAGGAAGTATGTACGGTTATAGAAATGATGGAAGATATGAAGTTTCAGACTTTGATTATGTGGGAGGAAAATATGTTTTAAAAAGCGGTGTAGTGAATACTTCTACTTCTCTAGTGGGTGACGGAAGCTCTCTTAAACCTGGAGACATGAAATTAAAAGATATAAATGGAGATGGTAAAGTAGATGTTAACGATCAAACAGTGATTGGAAATTATAACCCTAAAAGTTCAGGAGGTTTTGTTATTAATGGTAATGCTTATGGCTTTGACTTAATGGCGGCATTTAACTGGAGTATTGGTAATGATGTTTACAACGCTGATAAAATTGAATTTTCGACAGCTAACGCTTCATCAGAATATAAAAACTTAAATTCTACAATGGCTGACGGAAAAAGATGGACAAACTTGGATCCTGCAACAGGCCAGTTGGTAACAGACAATCCACAAGCTTTAGCAGCGCTTAATGCTAATACAACTATGTGGTCTCCATACATGAGATCTGCTATATTTACAGATTGGGCAGCTGAAGACGCATCGTTTTTAAGATTGAATACTTTAACATTAGGGTATACTACACCTGAAATGTTTACATCTAAACTAGGAATTTCTAAATTGAGATTTTATCTAACGGCAAGCAATGTTTTTGTTTGGACTAACTATTCTGGTTCTGATCCAGAGGTTTCTACGAAAAGAAAAAATCCACTTACGCCAGGGGTTGATTCAAGCCCTTATCCAAGAAGCAGACAAATGATTTTTGGGATGAATCTTAATTTCTAATTTAAACGATTACAAAAATGAAACATAAAATAATAATAGCGGGATTGATTATTGCGGGTTTATTTAGTTCTTGCCAGCAATTTGAAGATGATTACCTTGATACACCTGCAAAGTCTACATTAGATACCCCTTTGATATTTTCAAATGTGCAACTTGCTAAAGGAGCTGTTGATGGAATTAAAGTGCCATTTGCTGAAACTAACTCATACAGAGGAAGATTTTTACCTTATTACGGACTTAATACTGACGTAGAATGGTTTGCTGCTTCACAAACGGCAGGAGATAAAGCAGATCTTTGCGTTTATGATCCTAAGCCAACCAATACCGAAATGAATACTACAAATAATGCTTACGCAATGATGTATCAAGGTATTGAGCGTGCCAATATTTGTATTCAAGGTATGCGTCAATATGGAAACCCTGTGGCTGGTAGCGAAATGGGGCAGTTATTAGGAGAGGCTTTAACTCTTAGAGCGATTTATTATGCTGATTTACTTAAAACTTGGGGAGATGTTCCAGCTCGTTTTGAGCCTATAACGACTGCAACTTTATATTTGCCTAAATCTAGTAGAGATGTTATTTACAAACAAATTATTGCAGATTTAGGAGAAGCATCAACATTGGTTGCGTGGCCAAATGCGACTTCTTATACTAGTACAGTAGAACATGTTAACAAAGCATTTGTAAAAGGATTCAGAGCACGTTTGGCTTTGGCTGCAAGTGGCTTTCAACAATATCCTGATGGAGTAAGAAGAAGTAATGATCCAGAGCTTTCAGTTGCTTCTATGTATGCATTGGCATTAAAAGAATCTCGTGAAGTAATTCAAAGTGGTTCAGCTCGTTTAGAATCTACTTTTGAAGGATTATGGAGAAAATACAACGAAGAAGTTACTACAGCCGGAGGAGAATCTCTATGGGAACTTCCTTTTTCTGACGGACGTGGTAGAATGTTGTTTACGTTTGCTGTAAAACATACTGCTGCTGCAGATCAATTTCAAGCT
This sequence comes from Flavobacterium anhuiense, assembly GCF_050990855.1. GTDB lineage: Bacteria > Bacteroidota > Bacteroidia > Flavobacteriales > Flavobacteriaceae > Flavobacterium > Flavobacterium anhuiense_C. The sequence continues at coordinate 186,447 of NZ_CP158861.1, read as the reverse complement.
AATGGTGCTAACCGTGGAGGTGTAGCTGGACCATTGCCATTTGTTTTCTACGATTACGATCAAGCAGATACTCGTAGAGATGTTACATGCGTGCCTTATAAATATGGTGCAGCAGTTAATGGAATTGCAAAACAAGAATTAGGTTCTTTAGATACGTGGTACTTTGGTAAATATCGTTACGAATGGATGAAACGTTATGTGACATCTACAAATGATGATGGTGTTAATAAAATGTATATGCGTTATGCTGAGGTACTTCTTATCGCTGCTGAAACTGCAAACGAATTAGAAGGACCAAGTGCAGCAGCTCCTTATTTAAAAGAAATACGTAGAAGATCATTTGCATCAGCTAATCAGGCTGTAAAGGTTGACGCTTACGTAGATGCTTTAACTAGTAAAGAAGCAATGTTTAATGCTCTTGTTTTAGAGAATAAATATGAATTTACAGGAGAAATGGAGCGTAAGCAAGCGCTTATACGTTGGAACTTGCTTAAAGCTAAATTAGACGAAGCAAAACAAAAAATGACAGAACTATCAGCTCGCTCAGGACAGTATGCTGATGTGCCAGCAACTTTGTATTATAAATATAAAGCGGATAATGTAAGTTTAGATATCTATGGACTTAATCGTGGAGAAACTACAAATCCTGGAGTATTATATTCATCTACTTCATGGACTTGGACAGGAACAGCAGCTGATACTAAAATCGCTTCGTTGTACAAACCAGGTGTTAATCCTGACAATAGACAATTCTGGCCAATATGGCAAGTGTTTATTGATGCAAGTAATAACCAGCTGAAAAATGATTACGGTTACTAAAATCTTTCAAAAAACTAATAATAAATTAGAAGTTATTATGATGAAAACAATAAATATATTTAAAGGATTAATAGCCGTATTGTTTCTTTCGATTGCTGTTTCAAGCTGCGAAAGTTATAATGAAGCGTTATTAGACGGTATAGGAAATACAAGAGAATTTTCTCCAATTGGACTTAAAGCTACCATTAGAAATAAAACTACAGTTGAATTGAATTGGACAGTTAAAAAAGGGGAAAATGCAGATCATTTTGTAGTAGAATTTAGCGCAGATGATCCTAGTTTTAGTACAATTTATAAAACTATAAATGTCGCACCAACAGAACTTCCTGTTCAAGTGGCACTAGAAGGAGAAACAACTTATTCTATTAGGGTAAAATCTGTTACTTCAGGATTAGAAGATTCTAAATGGTCTGTTATAACTGCAACAACATTATCAGAACAAATAATGTTCCCAGTTCAAGATGCAGATATTGAAGCAACTCAAGTTACATTAAGATGGATTCCAAATAGCGCTGTAACACAAATTACGGCTATGCCTGGAAATATTGTGCATACCATTACACCTGCTGAAAAAACAGCTGGAGCTGCTACTTTAACAGGCTTAACACCAGAAACTGCTTATACGGCAACTTTATTAAATGGCACCAAGAAAAGAGGTGATGCAACATTTACAACAGGAATAGATATTGGAACAGGAATATTAGTAAAATTAGGAGATGATATTCTTCAAAAAATTGCTAGCGCGCCTTCTGGATCTGTTTTAGTTTTCATGCCTGGTGATTATACAGGTCAAACAGGAACTATCGCAGTAAATAAAACTTTAACATTAAGAGGTTTGAGACCTGGCGATAAACCAAAACTTAAATTTAACTTTACACTAGGGAATAATCCAAGTAATGCAAGTGAGCTGGTTAGTTTCTCTTTAGTAGACATAGATTTAAGTGGTGCAGGAACAACTGGTGGCGCAATTACAATTGGAACAGCAGGTACAACAAATTTAGGAGATGTTTTAATTAGCGGCAGTTATGTTCATGATTTCCCATCTCAACTAATTTACGGAAATACAGCGGCAAGATTAAAATCGTTCACTGTAGATAATAGTATTGTTGAAAATGTAAATACGAATGCAGGTGCTGATTTTATCGATTTCCGAACTACTTATGTGGCAAGTGTTTCTTTAACAAAAAGTACATTCGATACTTGTTCTTCTCGTGATTTCATACGTTTAGATGCGGCAACAGGATTGTCAGGAACAGGTTTAACAAGCAATGTTACAATTGATGCGTGTACAATTTATGCGCCTACACTTCCAGCTGCAAGTAGAATCTTGTATGTGCGTTTTGTTTCAAATGTATTAGCTGTGCGTAATACAATATTAAATGTGGGGTCGGCAGTTTATACAAATACTACAGCAACAGCTGCGCCGACGTTCTCAAATAATAATAATTTCAATTCGCCTAATTTACAGGTTACAACGAGTAACAATAGACCAGATGCTTCTGCAACTGTACTAGATCCTCAATTTACTAATGCGCCAAGCGGTGATTTCACAATTAAAAATCAAACATTAATTGATAGAAAAGTGGGAGATCCTCGTTGGATTAAATAAAAATCGTGGTTGATTAAATAGGAAAAGCGGGATGCAATTAAGTTTGCAATCCCGCTTTTCAATTTTAGTTACAGTTTCAGTTTTCAGTCACGTAAGAAACTAAAAACTTATTCAATAGATAAATCAAATTTTTGAAGCAATCCTGCAAGTGCCGCATGCGAAACCTTTGTTCCTTTAATTTTATTTTCTGATGGATCAAATGCATAATTTCTAGAAGTTCTGAAATCGGTTTTTTCTAGAATGCTTTCCACGAAAGTGGCACCAGAAAGCTCGCAATTTTTAAAAACAGCTAGGGACAAATCGGTGTTGGAGAAATCTGTTTCTTTTAAAAAGCAATCTATGAAATTGGTCTTTTTTAGCTTTTTATAAATAAAAGTGGAATAGTCCAAAATGCAATCTTGAAAATTCATCGAAAACAAAAAACTATTGCAGGCACTAAAATCTAATCCCATTAATTTACAGCCAATAAATTGAATGTTTTTCAAACCAGTATTTCGTAAAGTTGCCAAAGAAAGATTACAGTTTTTGAAAGTGCAATCCAGAAAGTCATTATGGCTTAAATCGCTTTTTGAGAAATTGCAGTTAATGAATTCGCAGTTGACAAATTCGGTATTGGCTAAACTTTGTTCCGAATAATCGATTGTTTCAAAAGATCGGTTTTGGTATAATTTTGATTCCATTAAAAATTTTTAAAAGGCTTGTAAAGGTTTATTCTAATTCGATACAATCGAAAATGGTATTGTTTTGAAGCAGTTCGGCAACATTTAATTCGCTGTCTACTCGTAAAATGTTGTCACAATCTTCAAGGTCGAAATTCCACTGAGATTCTGGCAATAATTGATTTAATAATACAGAAGCCGATTCGAATTTAATCTGATTATCTACGGAAGTTTTAAAAACATAAATCATAATTTGCATTTTTGAGGAAGCAAATTTCTGAAAAACACTCACATATTTGTTAGGATTCTATAATCAATAATTAGGACTTATCAATCATTTTTCGATATCGAATAGGAGAAATTCCTTCTGCTTTTTTAAAAAATCTGCTAAAGTAAGATTGATCCTCAAAGCCTACTTGCGTTGCGATTTCACCTACAGAAAGCGTTGTTTGAAACAATAAATATTTGGCTTCTAGCAATATGTTTTCGTCAATCCATTTTACGGCAGATTTGCCTGTTACAGTCTTTACACATTTGTTTAAATGGTTTGGAGTGACATTTAGCAGCGAAGAATAATAATTAACCTGATGCTGGGTTTTGATATGATCATGAATCAATTCTTTGAACTTTCCGGTAATTGCTTCCGCTGCCGAAATGCTTTTAGAACTTTTTACAGCATTTTTATTCATTTCATAAAACAACGTAATCAGATACGATTGCACAATATTCAAATCGGTAACAGTTGTTTCTGAATATTCCTTTTTCAATCGTTCTAATATATTGGTAATTGGTGTAATTTCTTCAGGTCCAAGTTTGATTTTTGGATTTCCTGAAATTTTTAGAAAATCAAAATCATTTAGTAGTTCACGGCTTCCATATTTCCGAATTAAAATATCAGGATGAAACTGGCAAATGTATCCGCTGTGTATATTATTCACATTATCAAGCGAAAAAATCTGACCAGCCGGAACCATAATCATTTCATTATCGGTCGTGATATATTCCTGATAGCCCAATTTCATAATATGTTGTCCCGAAGAAATAAAAATTAAAGTATGGCAAGAATGTTTAGATGGCGGAACAGGATGCTGCATCTGCATCATCTCTCCAATTTCAAGACAGAAAAAATGTTCAGAATTCGATTTGAAAAGCATGTGAATAGGATTGTCTTCTCCCAAAAACTTCTCTCGAAATCCTTTTAGATTATAGGTTTTTATTTTCTCTGCCTGATTCTTTTTCATTTTTAATAATATAATCTAAAATCAAGCAGTTTGCATAGATTGTAATGTTTGGCATAAAGATCTTCGACAACTTCAATTAAATTATCGTTTTCCTGATACAAACTAAAAAAGGCTTTATCGATAGTACTGCAACTTGCAATTTTATTATAAGTCGATCCATAGCCCGAAATAGCTCGTGCTCCAGTTATATCTAAGAAATATTGTGCTTCTTCTTCGTTTAAATCTAAAACTTTTAGATTGGCAAAATGAATAATTTTGCCTTTCATTTTCCCTTCAAACAATTCTGCAATTTCTTCAATGCTGTAATAATAATCGTGAAGGCAAATGTTATTTTGCTGTCCAGGCATGGCAAGATAAATAATTTCATAATCCTTGAAATTATGATCTTCATACAACAGAATATTCAAGCTCTCTTCTAAACCTTCAATAGTATCGCAAGTTTTATGAATGCTCGAAATGCCTTGGTCAATGGCCAATTCTTCCAGACATTTTACCACATTGGTCGGGGTATGATCGTCTATATCTCGAACGCCTTCTAGGCAGAAAATAAATTTTTCATTATCCATGCAGTTTTCCTTTCTGGGTTTTAAGGATTAAAATTCTGATTCTAACAAAAGTATTTTTTCTGAATTAAAATCCACTATAGAAAGCAGACTTTAACGTGTTTTTTGGATTTTAAATTTAGGTTAGAGCCACGTAAATTTTAAAGCGTATTTTTGTAAACCGAAAATAAATTACGCATGATACAAATTAATCAGATGGCATCTTTTGCCTTCGAAGATATATTATTCTGTTTTGCTCTCGAATCTGAAGCAGCAGAAGTTTTTAAAGGACATAATGTTTTATTTACCGGAATCGGAAAAGTAAACGCCGCTTACGAACTTTCAAAAGCAATTCTAAAGAAAAAGCCTGCTGTAATTATCAATCTTGGATCAGCTGGAAGTAGCTGTTTTCAAAAAGGCGATGTTATTTGCTGTACGAAATTTGTACAAAGAGATATGGATGTTCGCGGTTTAGGATTCGCGCAATTTGAAACACCGCTTTCTGGTTTACCGCCAATTTTAGAATATGGTTTGTTGATGGACAATCTCCAAGAAGGAATTTGTGGAACTGGAGATAACTTCGAAATGGGGCATTGCTCAGACGCGTACAACGTGGTTGATATGGAAGCCTACGCTTTGGCCATGATTGCGATGAAAGAAAATATTCCTTTTTTGAGTTTAAAATACATTTCAGATGGAGCCGATGACAACGCCGCCGAAGATTGGACGGTTCAAGTTCATAAAGCTGCAATCGCTTACGGTAAAATCTTAGGATTGATTGAAGAGACAGAAGCCGTTTCTTAATTGAAGTGGCTTTTTTGCTTTTTAAATCTAGGTTGGATTTGCTTTAATAGATCGTATTTTTCTTGTAGAATTTATATTTTCCATTTTTCATCCTGTAAACACTAAAAGTCTTAGTATTTGGTCTTTTTGAAATTGAATCTCCTATTTTTAAGTCAAAATTATCTTTAAATGTAGAATCAATTCTCAATCCATTTTTTAAATAAAACTCGGTTGTTCTTAGTTGCCAATTATTTCGTTTTATAATAATACTGTTTACCTCTACTTGTATAAATTTTTTATTCAATTGAATATTATATACAATAAATACGGTTACTCCAGAAACAACAATAAATAGTGGTATTAAGTTCTTTTTAAATTTTAAAGTTTTCATTGTTTCTTAGTTGCTTAATTCTAGTATTGAAACAAATATAAATTAAAATTGAATCTATTAAAGCTTAGATATTTTCCTTTAAAATAAAAATTACCTCAAAAAGTACATCTACACCCCTTAAAAAGAAAAAACTCCCACCTCTTTTTTTCTTATAAGCGCTATTTTGCAACACATTCGATTGATTTTTTTCATAGGTTTATTGCAATTAAATTATTCGGATTTTATTAAATTTCGTTTATGCAGCACATCAGAATCTACTTTTTCAGTTTTATCTTATTTCTTTTTATTCCTTTTGGCTTGAAAGCGCAGGAATCCGATTTGTATTTTGATCATATCAATTACGATACGAGTTTTTCGCAAAGTATGATTTCGAGTATTCATCAGACTCAAAAAGGATTTATTTGGATCGGAACTGCAAACGGTTTGATTAGTTATGATGGTTATGATTTCTTGCGATATGTTTACAACAAAGACATCCTCAATAGTATCAGCAACAATCACGTGAATGTGATTTTAGAAGACAATCAGAGACAAATCTGGATCGGAACTAATAACGGACTTAATCTTTTCAATAAAAATGAAAGAAGCTTTTTACGTGTTGACGTTCAAAAAATAAAAGGCGGAAGAAATTATATTTCCTCCATTATTCAAGACGACCAAAACCGAATATGGATTGGAACTTTTGGCGGAATTAAAAAATTGAACAAACAAAAATATTTATTAGAAGAAATCTCCAACGATCATAATTCTCCTTTTAGAAAAAGCAGGGTTTTGTCTTTGTTTTATGATAAAAATTATGGTGTTTTGGTCGGAACTTCTAAAGGTTTAGAGTGTTTTGATCCTAAAAATGGTTCGAAAAAAACATTACCAAAAGCATTAATAGAAAACGAATCTTTACTAAAATCCAAAATCTGGAAAATCATTAAAGAAAAAAACGGCGATTTGTGGTTTGCGACTGAAGCAAATGGCGTTTTTCGTTTTGATGTGGATAAAAATTCAGTCACTAATTTTCTGCTGAATACAAGTAACAGAAAAAGTTTATCTTCTAATTGGGTAAACGATATTGTTGAAGTTGACAATAATACGATTTGGTTTGCAACCAAAAATGGTTTGTGTGTTTACAAAAAAGACAAAAACGAATTCACCAAATATGGACATAATCCGCTGCAGAATTACAGTCTTTCAGACGATGATGTAAAATGCTTCTTGAAAGATCGTCATAACGATATTTGGATTGGAACAAACGGTGGCGGTGTCAATTTTTTCCAAAAAACAAATACCAATTTTACCAATGTACGAGAAGTTGTAAAACCCAATTTCGGATTAAATAATGCCACAGTAAATGCGGTTTCCAAAGAAAATGATGGTTCGATTTGGGTCGGAACAAACGGCGGCGGTTTAAATTATCTTGATTTTAAAAATAATAAAAGCGCTTCGTATTTTATTGAAGGTTACGATTTTGACAAAAGCATCAATATGATTACGGCTTTGGTCAATCAGAATGAACAGAATTTATTTTGTGGAACTTTCAACGGATTGTTCAAATTCAATAAAAGCAGTAAATCGTTTCAATTTATTTCGCTTTCGCGGAAGGATTCCAAAGAACGCGAACGTCCAATTACTTCGTTAGTAATGGATCAAGACGATCTTTGGGTTGGAACAAACGGCAATGGGTTAAAGAAAGTATTGCCCGATGGAACGGTCGAAATTTACATGGCAGATGGAAGTTCTAATTCACTCAGCGATAATTTTATTACTGATATCGCCAACAGAAAAGATGGACTTTGGATTGCTACGCAATATGGTTTGAACTATTTTGATAAAAAACTAAAGCAAGTTACGAGAGTTTTCAAAGCCGGACCAAAAAGTGGTTTATCCAACAACAGTTTGACTGTCTTGTTTACCGATTCGAAAAACAGATTTTGGGTTGGCGCAGAAAGTGGCGGCGTGAATATTTTTGATGAAAAGAAAGGACGTTTCTTCGAAATCAACCGTTCGATGGGGTTTACAGACGAAACTATCAAAAGTATTTCAGAAGATGCACAAGGAAATATTTGGATCAGCGACAATAATCTGCTTTACAAGATTAAAACCAAAAGTGTAAAATCAGTTCTAAATATTAAGGATTTCGAAATCACTTCTTTTTCCTCAAAAGATGGTTTGAAAGTGAAACAATTTTCAACCAATTGCAGTTCAAATTTAAATGCTAAAGAGCTTGTTTTTGGATGTTCAAACGGTTTAATTGTTTTCAATCCTTCAAAATTGATTAAAACCAAAGACAAATCGCCAATTGTCTTAACAAAATTGATCGTCAATAATGAAGAAATTAGACCTGGAAATAAAGTGGTTTCTTTAGAAAAACGAATCAGCGAAACGACAGAAATCACTTTAAAACACGATCAAGGTTATATTGGTTTGGAGTTTAGTGCAATGAATTTTATTTCGCCAGAAAAAAGTGAATATGCCTATAAATTAGAAAGTTCGTTCAATAAAGATGAATGGCATGTGATAGGTTCTCAGCATTATATCAATTTAACGAACTTGAATTCGGGAACTTATACGCTGAAAATCAAAACTTCGAATGGAGGAGGAGAATGGAATCCGACGATTAAAACCTTAAAAATTATTATGCTGCCACCGTGGTGGAAAACGTGGTGGGCGTATTTGTTTTACATCGTTTTATTGGCGGGTGCTTCCGTTTTATTGTTCCGTTTTTTTAGAAATCGAGAATTACTAAAACAAGCCTATTATTTGGAACAAGTCGAAAAAGAAAGACAGGAGGAGCTGTATAAAATGAAACTGGATTTCTTTACGAATGTTTCACACGAAATTAGAACACCTTTGACTTTAATCAGTGGGCCAGTTGAAGAACTTTTAAGCAACGCTGAAAAAGGTTCGAATCTCGAGCATAAACTGAAAACCATTAAAAGCAATTCGGATCGATTACTGAAATTGGTCAACGAATTAATGGATTTTAGAAAAGCCGAAAAAGGAAGTATGAAAATCTATTGTGAACAGCAAGATATTGTTTCATTTTGTTTTGATATTTACGAGTCGTTTCGCGGAATTGCGGTGGAGAAAAAGATCGATTATAAATTCGTGCTGAACATCAATACCGCTTTGATTTATTTCGATAAAAATCAAATGGAAAAAGTGATTTATAATCTGCTTTCGAATGCCTTTAAATTTACGAGTAAAGGTGGTAAAATTACTTTGGCAGTGGAACAAAAAGATAATTCTGATTTTATTGAAATTAAAGTAAAAGACAACGGAATCGGAATTCCAGATAACAGAAAAAAGAAAATTTTCAAAAACTTTTTTCAGCTTGATGATCGCGGAAGTGCAAATTTGGGAAGTGGAATTGGTTTAGCACTTAGTAAAAGTATTGTAGAATTGCATCATGGGGAAATTAAAGTTCAGACTGAAGAAGATCCGAATTTCAATACCATTTTTACGATTAAGTTAAAGAAAGGAAAAGACCATTTTAAAAAATCTCAAATTGTTGAAAATGCGATTTCAGTAAACGAAAATGCTAATCCGATTTCTGATGTAAAAACAGAAATTGACATTTACGAACCAGAATATCTGGAAGACGAAAGCGGTAAAAAAACGGTTTTGGTTATTGATGATAATGAAGAAGTCTTGTCGTTTATTTTTGACGTTCTGCACGCCGATTACAGAGTGCTGAAATTTACGAATGGATTAAGCGCTTTGGAATATATGGATTCTGAAATTCCAGATTTAATTGTCAGCGACGTCATGATGCCGGAAATGGATGGTTTTGAATTGTGTAAAATTTTAAAAACAAGTTTAAATACAAACCATATTCCAGTGGTTTTATTGACGGCAAAATCCTCTACTATAAATAGAATTGAAGGACTTTCAACAGGAGCGGATGCTTATATCTCGAAACCTTTCAGTATCGAAGAATTAAAGCTGACGATTGCCAACCTATTATCGGCTAAAGAAATAATGCGCCAAAAATATGGTGAAGGATTTATTGCCGCTGTAGAAGAAGAAAACATAAATACGCCAGAAGGCATCTTTTTAAAGAAATTGACTCAGATTATTGAAGACAATCTCGATAACACAGATTTTGATGTAAACGACTTAGTTAGCGAAATTGGCATGAGCCGAACTGTACTTTATAAAAAAGTGCAATCCTTAACGAATCATTCTGTTGCAGGTTTTATCAAAAATATGCGATTGAAGAAAGCAGCAAGTCTCTTGGCAAATACTAGTTATTCAGTTGGCGAGGTAACGTATATGGTCGGTTTTAATGATCGAAAACACTTTAGTAAAGAATTCAAGAAATTCTACAACCTTTCACCGTCTGAATATAAAAGTTCTCACGTGAATTAACTGCAAAGCACATTTTTTTTTAGCCACAGATTATAAAGATTAACACAGATTTTAAAAATCATTTTAATCCTAATAATCTGTGGCTGATTTTTTTTACACTCTGTGGTTTTTCTTTTCATGCTTTGCGGTAAAAATCTTTATTTGCTGAAGAAATTAAATGTCTGATAATTTTTTAAGTTTTTTATTATGAATCCTGTTTTTTAAGGCTTCAGAAGAGGTGAAATTCGTAAATAAGCACATTCACGCCCCCAAATGCGAATGTTTTTCTCCCCTAAAAACCTCATTTAATAATCACATTTGCAACATAAATCATGACTGATTTCTATCTAACTAACCAAAACAATTATTTATGAAAAAAAACAAACCTGTAAAGATGTTTTTTCTTGGAGGAAATTATCTAAAACTAGTTTTATTATTTCTGATGTGTATTCTCTCAACCACAGCGAGTGCACAAGAAAGTTCGATTACTGGACAAGTAGTCGATAATGCAGGAATTCCGCTGCCGGGTGTAAATGTACACGCCAAAGGAACTTCAAAAAGCACTCAAACCGATTTTGATGGAAATTTTACAATTAGTGTACCAGCAAAAAGCACCCTAGTTTTTTCTTTTATAGGAATGGACGAAGTTTCGATTGAAACAGAAAACAAGAAAAATCTAAAAGTCGTTTTAAAAGAAAGTTCACAAGCACTAGACGAGATAGTCGTAGTAGGTTACGGAACGAAGAAGAAAAGCGACGTAATCAGTTCTGTGGCTTCGGTAAAACCAGGCGATATGATAAAAGTAGCTACTTCAGATGTTGGAGAAATGTTGAGAGGAAAAGCTGCCGGAGTTCAAGTAAGTTTAAATGATGGCGGACCAGGAAGTTCTTCTTCGATTCAAATTAGAGGGAAAAAATCGATTAACGGAAGTAATGAACCTATTGTAATTGCTGACGGAATTGTAATCGGAAATATTAATGATATCAATGCGAATGATATTGCTTCTTTAGAAATTTTAAAAGATGCCGCAGCACAATCTATTTATGGAGCTAGAGCCGCAAATGGCGTTATTTTAATTACGACAAAAAGAGGAAAAACAGGGAAAGCAAAAATCTCTTATAATGGTTTTTCTGGAGTTCAAACGATCAATAGAAATTTTGATGTTTATACTGGAGAAGAATTTGCACAGCTAAAAAGAGAAGCCTACAGAACAAGTAATGGTGGAGTGTACCGACCAGATAATCAGGTTTTCACTCCACTTGAATTAGAATCTGTTCAATCTGGAAAATATATTGATTGGGAAAAATTGGTTTTAAGAACGGGTGTCACCAACAATCATAGTGTAAGCATTTCTTCTGGAACAGAGAAAACGAGTATATTTTCAAGTGTCAATTATATCAATACTTCGGGAGTAGTGCCAAATTCAGATTATGAAAAAGTAGCAATGAGGGTTAATGTCGATCAGAGAGTAAGAGATTGGTTGAAAATAGGAATGAATGTTTCACTGCAGTTTTCAGAATCGAATAGACCCAATGTTGGAAATATTCTGAACAATGCCATTACAACTTCGCCGCTTGGACAAGTGTATAATGAAGATGGGTCTTTCCGTTATTTGCCAGGGGGAATTCAGGAAACGCCAAATCCGCTGATTGATGTTTACGAAACCAATACTAATGAGTTAAACAGAAATGATATCATGAACATCTTTCTGGATATCAATCTAGCAAAAGGTTTTACCTATAAATTAAATGCCAGCCGCAGATCTTGGAATTATAAAGCAATGTCTTTCAACACTTCAAAATCTCTTTCTGGAATTGCCAATTCAGGACAAGGTAGCGGTTATATCGAGTATAAAGATAATGTAGAATATCAATTGAGTAATATTTTACATTACAATCTGAATCTAGCCGAAAAAAATCATTTTAACCTAACTGGAGTTTATGAGCTTACCTCATCAGAATACAATGATTTTAGAAACTCAGCAAGTAGAATTCCGAGTGATATTTTAGGAATTTACGGTTTAGAAAGTGCTTTTTTGAATACGCCGTTGATTGGTGGAAACGAAAGATCGCTTATCTCTTTCGCAGGAAAATTAGAATATGATTTTGACAACAAATATTATTTCACAGTTTCTGGAAGAGCTGACGGATCCTCGGTTTTCGGGGCCAACAACAAATGGGGATTCTTCCCAGCGGTAAACGCAGCATGGAATGTTACAAACGAAGAGTTCATGAAAGAACACGTACCTGTTTTAAGTAATTTAAAGTTAAGAGCGAGTTATGGTAAAGTAGGAAATCAGCCGAAAGATCCTTATCAAAGTATGGCAACAGCTGTACAGAGAGATTACATTATTAATGGTGTAAAAGTTTCCGGTTATGTTCCAGGAAATCAATTGTCAAATCCAGATTTAAGATGGGAAACCTCAACACAATTAAACTTAGCAGCCGATTTTGGTTTATTCAAAAACAGATTAAATGGTACAGTTGAGGTCTATAATACGGATACTTCAGATTTATTGATTTATGAAACGTTGAATGCCAACACAGGTTATACAACCAAACTTTCGAACATTGGAAAAGTAAACAACAAAGGTTTAGAAATTACTTTGAATGGAGATGTAATCAAAAAGAAAGATTTCAGATTGAATCTGGGAGCCACTTTCACTAAAAATAAAAACAGCATTGTAAGTATCTACGGAAAAGATGCAGATGGCGACGGAAGAGAAGATGATTCTGTCGGAAACTTATGGTTTATCGGAAAACCAATCGATGTGTATTATAGATATAAAGCGGTTGGAATTTATCAAGAAGGAGAAAATATTCCGTTGGTTACAGGAACCACCTTATATCCTGGAGATATAAAATTGTACGATGCAGATCCGTCAAACGGAGCAAATCCAAACCCAGATCAGGATCGTGTTATTACTTCGAAAATGCCAGATTGGTTCGGAACATTCTCTGTGGCTTTAGAATACAAAAATTTTGATTTCTCAGCAGACATTTATACCGTTCAGGGCGTTACTAGAGACAATTTGTTCTTATACGATTATGTAAAAGGAGGTTCTTTACGTGGAGTGAAAAACGGTATCAAGCAAGATTATTGGACACCAGAAAATCCGGGAGGAAATTGGCCGAGACCAAGAGACGGAAACGATCCACCGTATATCAATACTTTAGGTTTGCAAGATGCTTCTTATATCCGTATGCAAAACGTGTCGGTTGGATTTAAATTTCCAGAAAACACGATTAAAACTCTAGGATTAAGCAATATGAGATTGTATGTAACAGGAAGCAATTTGGTAACGCTTACAGATTATCAGTCGTATAGTCCAGAAAAAGAGATTAGCGATTATCCGGAACCTGTTACTTGTGTTATAGGTTTACAAGTAGGTTTTTAAAAAGATATTCAATAAAATAAAAATAACAAGATCATGAAAAACATAAATTTTCTATTTGTTTTGATATTCGGACTTTTTCTTGGACTTACTTCTTGCGAAGAATTTCTGGAAGAAAACGTAAAAGATCAAGTATCTGTAGATTATATCTACAACTCGCCAGCAGGTTTAGAAGTTGGTGTTAATGCACTTTACAATCAAATGCGTTTTTATAATTTGCCTTCGGGAGACAACAGCGATTTGTGGGCAAACGTATTCTTTATGGTGGCAACAGATTTAGGATTGCACAGAACTTGGAATACACCTTATGGAACAGGTCATAATCCGCAATCGTATACAGGTTCAAAATGGATTCAAGGTTATAAAATTATCGATAGATGTTCTGCTATAATCACCGCAGCAAGATCGGTAAAAATGGACGAAGCCGCGAAGAAAAAATTAGTGGCGCAAGCTCGTGTTATCAGAGGCGAATTGTATTTGGATTTAAAACAAATGTATGGCGGAATTTTAATTGATACCATTCCGACAACTCCGCAAAATATCAACGATCCAGTTGAATACAAAGTAGCAAGCGATGCCGACGTGTACCGATTAATTGATGCCGATTTGGATTATGCAATTGCCAATCTTCCTTTCAAAGTAGATCCAGGACGTTACGGTCAAGGCGTTGCAAGACATATTCGTGGAAAAAGCGCTTTATGGCAGCAAGATTGGGCAGGAGCAGCGGCACAATTTGATGCTATTATTAACGACGGAACTCATGGTTTAGTAGCACTTGCAGATGTTTGGGGACAAAACGGAAATCATAAAGAATCACTTTTTACGTATCAGAAAGACTATTTGTTAGGTCCAGAAGACAACTTGGCCGGAGGCGGAGGTTCTTGGTTAAGCAGTGTTTTTACCCACAGAACTTACGAATTAAATACAAACGAACTGGTGCAAGATGTCGCTTATGGAGGACAGGCATTAGGCTGGTTTTATCCAAATAATTATCTGAAATCACTTTACGATCAAGCAAACGATTTACGATTCAAGACTTACTATTATTCCGATAATTATCAGGATTATAAAATTAATGTTCCGGGAAATCCAAAATTCGGACAGCCAATTACCAATCCAGCAATTGCAGCCCCAAATGGAAATTATAGAGCTTGGCATTGGAGTTTGAAGAAATATCATGATACAGAAAAACTTCCAATGACTTCAAACAGCTATAAAGATTATATGTATTACAGATTGGCAGAAACCTATTTATTGGCATCAGAAGCGTATCATAATTTAGGAAATGATGCTAAAGCTTTAGCTTGCCTAAACAAAGTAAGAAGAAGAGGTTATACCGGAAATCCTGAAAGCGCAGTAACTACATTCGATTTGACAGCATGGACTTTAAACAATTATTTGGACGAATCAGCTAGAGAATTGGCTTTCGAGAATAACAGATGGTTTTTATTAAAGAGATTAGGACTGCTGGTAGAAAGACAAAATTTATATTTCCGTTCTAGTCCATCTGGAACTATTTCTGGAGAAGTGCAACTGAAAATGACTCCTGCAATGGTTAACATGCCAATTCCGCAAAGCCAAATCGATTTGATGGGAAAACCAGAAGGATTTAATGTTGGATATAATTAATGAAAAAAGGTTAAAGTTAGTAATAACCCTTCCGGAAGTCGGAATCCTGATCTGACTTCCGGATTAAAAAAGATAACATGATGAAACAATATATTTTAGTAGCATTGACTGCTTGGCTTTTTGCCTCATGCAGCAACGATGAGAAAGTAGTTTTTATAAATGCAGACGAAGGGGGCACTGGAAATCCAAACCCGATTACGCAGACTTTAAAAGAGAAAGCAAAATTTAAAATTGGCGCTGCGGTTAAAATGAAAGATTTGCAAAATGAAGCCAATTATAAAAATGCCGTTTTAAAACATTATAGTCAGATCACAGCCGAATTTGAAATGAAAATGGCAAGTATTTGGACATCTTCAACGGCGTACAATTATGCCGCTGCCGACTATTTAGTAAGTTTTGCCCAAGACAATAAAATAGAAGTTCACGGACATACTTTGGTTTGGTACGATTCGTTTCCAGAATGGTTTAAAAAAGCACAGTACGATTCTATTGCCTTCGAGTCAAAAGTCAAAGTTTATATTACAGATGTTGTAGGACGTTACAAAGGCAAAGTAAAAAGCTGGGACGTTGTAAACGAGATTTTTGCAGATGGAGGTGCGATGCGAAACGAAACTGTCATCAATTCTCTTTTTAAAGATCCAATCGGATTTTATGGAAGATGTTTCCGTTATGCAAAAGCAGCAGATCCAGATGCTAAATTATTTTACAACGATTATAGTGTGGTTTTGGACGCAGGAAAAAGAGCAGCCATTAAAAAAATGGTGACGAGATTCAAAGCCAACGGAGTGCCAATTGATGGTTTAGGAGATCAGTTTCACTATGCAACAGATACCAATAGACAAACCATGAAAACTGGTTTTACCGATATGGCTTCAACGGGATTGCTAATTCATATTTCAGAATTGGATATAAAAGTGAACACTAGCAAATCGGATTCATACGCATTTAACGATGTCGAAAATCAGAAACAAGCAGAAACGTATAAATACATCACCACTATGTATGAGGAATTGCCCCAAACTCAAAAATTCGCTATTTCAACTTGGGGAGTTACAGATAAATACACTTGGCTGACAAGTTTCTGGCACTCCAAAGAATATCCATTGCTTCTAGATGCTGATTATAATAAAAAACCAGCTTATCAAGGATTTTTAGATGGATTGAAGTAGATGAGAAGAGGAAAGAGGAAAGAGGAAAGAGGAAAGAGGAAAGAGGAAAGAAAGAAGAAAGATTTATGAGAAGTGTTCTTATTTGTTCAATTCTCTTAAAGGAAGAAAGAAACAAGATTCTAGGAAAGTCTTGCTTCTTTCCTCTACCAAATCTTAAAAATAATTAACCAAAAAACCGAAATCATGACAATAAAATTAAACCATATAGACAAATTCAAATATTTGCTTTTCGTACTTTTTGCCGTTTTGTTTTCTTGTGAAGACGATGTGCGCGAAGTCTATCTTTATAAAAAAGGAACAATAGAAGCCACTTCGACAAGTACGGCAATTAAAGGAGGAGAAACCATAACTTATACCGACTCGTCAACCAAAGTACGCGCTATAAAATGGACCTTTCAAGGCGGATCTCCAGGAGCTTCAATCGAGCCAAGTGTTGAGGTAAAATATACCAAAGCAGGAACATTTACAACAACTCTTGAGGTTACACATACTGATAATACAATTGAAAAGAAAACTTTTACCGTTGAGGTCGAAGCGCCGCCAACACCACCAATTGTTATTCCGACCGACGCGCTGAAAATTTATTCTGAAAATCCAGATTTTACCAAAACGGCTCCTGTTTTAAACTGGGTTTCAAGCAATCAGTTTGTCATTAAAGAGGTGGCGACTGACGGATATGAAGGCGCTTACAGAAACTTTACACTACCAGCAACACCGCCTGCTGCAGAAGCAAAATGGGCGATGGCGATTTTACAGTTTGTAAATTTTACGGATATCTCATCTTACACTTATATTAATATGGCGGTAAGAACAACCAGTACAGGAAAAATCAGATTTAGAATGAAGGATGCTTCTAATACGGGTTATGTCGAATTTGATGCCACCAGCAACCTTTACGGATTAAAAAGAGATGGAGCTTGGAACATGGTTAAAATCCCAATTGCAGATTATAAAAAGCAAAATCCGCTTTTAGATTTAACCAAGATTAAAGACATCTTAGTATTAAGAAGTGTTGATCCAGAAGATGTAAGAGCTTTAAATAATTACACTTTCGATATTGATCACATTTATTTATCTAAATAAGAAACCCCTACTTATTACACTATTTCCTAAATCACAGGGCAGTTTTTGCTCTGCCCTGTGATTTCTCAAAAAATAATTAAAAAACGAATTTAATGAAACATTCCATTTATGCATTGTTCTGTTTTATAAGCCTGATTTCACTACAAGCACAGAATAAAATTACATACCAGAAAGTCGAAGCCAGACAAAATGCATTAGATCCAAAATGGGTTGCTTATGAGGCTAAAACAATTGATAAACTCCCAGGTTTTAGTATAAAAAAACAAGAACCGACTTCGATTTATGGCGGTTTTAAAGTGTGGCAAAAAGAAGCAACAGGTTTTTTTAGAACGGAAAAAATAGACAATAGATGGTGGATTATTGATCCAGAAGGTTATCCGTTTATTTATAAAGGAATCGCCGTTTTCAACGCAGGACGTTCTGTGAACCAACAGAAAGCATTTGATAAAAAATACGGAAGCAAGGAAAATTGGGTCAAACAAGAATCAAAATTACTTCGCGATAACGGATTCAATGGCGTAGGAGCATGGTCGAATGTTGACTTGGTTCGAAATGCAGAAAATCCGCTGGTTTATACTGTAATTATTTCGCCAATGGGAATGTATCACTCTGATCATATTAAAAAATATGGAGGAAAATATAAAGAAGCCAGTTGGCAGAATTACCGTTTTGATTTGGTAATGGTGTTCGACAAAGAATTTGATGCTTATGTCCAAAAAGCAGTAGAAGAGGTTTCTCAATACAAAAATGATAAGTATTTGATGGGTTATTTTACTGATAATGAGCTTCCGTGGTACAACGACGCATTAGATAAACATTTAACTTTATTGGCCAAAGATGAGCAGGGTTATTTCGCTGCAAAAGCTTGGTTGGATAAAAGAAAAGGTTTTAATGCATCAGTTTCGGACATTACGCAGGAAGATAGAATGGCCTTTACAGCTTTCTATTTTGAAACATATATGAAAAAAGTAACCGAAGCGTTAAGAAAAGCAGATCCGAACCACATGTACTTAGGATGCCGTTTTAATCAGGATAAAGAACAGGAATTAACAAACCCTGAAATCTTTAAAGTAGCCGGAAAGTACATGGATATTATTTCTATAAACCATTATAGAAAATGGGAACCAAGTCAGGACCTAATGAACAATTGGGGAGAATGGTCGGGAAAACCGTTTTTAATTACAGAATGGTATACTAAAGGAGAAGATTCAGGATTACCGAATAATACAGGTGCAGGTTGGCTGGTTCGAACGCAAAAGGAAAGAGGACTTTTTTATCAAAATTTCACTTTGGATTTGCTGAAAAACAAAAACAGCGTCGGTTGGCATTGGTTTAAATATATGGATAACGATCCACAGGATTTAAGTACCGATTATTCGAACAGGGATTCAAACAAAGGAATTGTAAACAGCAATTTCGAACCGTATCAGCCTTTGCTAAAGGAGATGAAAGTGATTAATGACAATGCTTACGAGCTGACACGTTATTTTGATATAAAGAATAAAGAATAAAGAATAAAGAATAAAGAATAAAGAATAAAGAATAAAGAATAAAGAATAAAGAATAAAGAATAAAGAATAAAGAATAAAGAATAAAGAATAAAGAATAAGCTTAATCTACAAAATTTGCGAGCGAATAATTTTTTCCAAAGATTTAGCAGATAAGAAGATAAATCAGCTTGTATAGATTGAACGCTGATCAAACAGATTTGTTTTCGCAAAAGCGCAAAAAAAAAGCAGATTTTATTTTATTGAAAAATCCGTTTTTATCCGCGTCTTCGTGACAACGAATCCGTTTAATCCGCGTCCAAATATAGTGGCTGCAGTAAATCATATAATTAAAATAAAAACAATATGAAAAAAATTGTAATGCTGTGCTGTACTTTTCTTTTAATGGGAAAAACGATGGCGCAGGAAGTTCCGTTGGTATCTAATATTGCAGCAAGAAACAATATTACTTTAAACGGAAAATGGAGTTATATCGTAGATCCGTTAGAAAACGGCTATTACGATTACCGTTTGATGCCGTTTAAAAACAACGGATTTTTTGAGAATAAAAAATGGAACACCACAGATTTAACCGAATACAATTTCGCAACTTCTGCTATAATGGATATTCCGTCTGATTGGAATTCGAAAGACGAAAGATTGTTCTTTTACGAAGGAACGGTCTGGTTTCAGAAAGACTTTAATTATAAAAAAGATTCTAAAACCAGAGGAATTCTACATTTCGGAGCAGTCAATTATGATGCGAAAGTTTATGTAAACGGAAAAATGGCGGGAACTCATGTTGGAGGTTATACGCCTTTCAATTTTGATGTAACTGACTTATTAGTGGATGGCAACAATTTCGTAGTAGTAAAAGTAGACAACAAACGCCATAAAGACAATGTGCCGACGGTAAATATGGATTGGTGGAACTACGGTGGCATCACGAGAGATGTGACTTTAGCTCAAGTTCCGAATACCTATATTGAAGATTATTTGGTTCAATTGGACAAAAAAGAAAAAGGGAAAATCTCTGGTTGGATAAAATTGAATAGTGAAAGTGGCAATCAATCGGTTTCCATTTCGATTCCCGAATTAAAAATCAAAAAGAATGTTACGACTGATGCGAAAGGAATGGCGTATTTCGAAATCAAAGCAAATCCCGTTTTATGGACACCTGAAAAACCAAAATTATATGATGTGACCATAAGCAAAGCAGATGAAAATATTGTGGATCAAATTGGATTCAGAACTATTGAAACGAAAGGGAAAGAAATTCTCCTAAACGGAAAAAAAGTCTTTTTACGCGGGATTAGTATTCACGAAGAAGCGCCTTTTAGATCAGGAAGAGCTTGGTCTGAAGATGATGCGATTACCTTGCTAACTTGGGCAAAAGAATTGGGATGTAATTATGTTCGCCTCGCACATTATCCGCACAACGAAAATATGGTAAGACAAGCCGAAAAAATGGGAATTATGATTTGGTCTGAAGTTCCAGTTTATTGGACCATTTCGTGGACAAATCCAGATACTTATGCCAATGCAGAACATCAATTGCATGATATGATTTACAGAGATAAAAACCGTTGCGGCATCGTAATTTGGTCCATTGCCAATGAAACACCGCATAGTGATGAAAGAGATGTTTTTTTAAGTAAATTGGCTAAATACGCGCGTACGCAAGACAATTCTCGTTTGATTAGTATGGCTATGGAAGTAACTAAAAGTCCAAACAATGTGAATACACTTCATGACAATATGAATGAATTTGTAGATATTGTCAGTTTCAATCAATATTTAGGCTGGTACAGAGGAACAAACGAATCTTGCAAAGACATGCAATGGGTAATTCCGTATAATAAACCGGTTATCATCAGTGAATTTGGTGGCGAAGCATTACAGGGGCTTCACGGTGATAAAAAAGAACGCTGGAACGAAGAATATCAGGAAGAATTGTATATTCAAAATACGCAAATGTTTAACAGAATTGAAGGTTTAGCTGGAGTTTCTCCTTGGATTTTAGTCGATTTTAGATCTCCAAGAAGACAGTTGCCAAACATTCAGGATTTCTTTAATCGTAAAGGATTGATTTCTGATCAGGGAATTAAAAAGAAGGCTTTTTATGTTATGAAAGATTGGTACGCACAGAAAGAACTAGAATATAAGTAAAATATAAGTTTTAGATAAAGAGAATAAGCCTTCAAAGTCAATTTTGATTTTGAAGGTTTTTTTGTGTTTTTTATGTAATTTTATTTGAAAAAATAGCAGATTTAAATGGAGATAGAAATTATCATCAGATTGCTTTTAGCAACATTTTGGGGAGCTTTAATTGGTGCCGAAAGAGAATACAAAGGAAAAGCGGCTGGACTTCGCACCACAATAATGATTTCTGTTGGAGCTTGTTTTTTTACTCTAATGTCTCAATGGATTGGCGGAGCAGGAAATCCAGATCGTATAGCTTCTAATATTGTTACTGGTTTAGGTTTTCTGTGTGCGGGAGTAATCTTTAGATCAGACAGTCATGTTTCGGGCATTACAACGGCGGCGACAATATGGTCGGTTGCGGCTGTTAGTATGGGCGTAGGAGCGGGATATTATTTTGCTTCGGCTTGTGCAGCGCTTATGATTCTTATAATTTTAACGATGCTAACGGTTCTTCAAGATAAAATTGACCTCATCAATGAACATAAAATTCTCCGAATAACTTTTAAACGTTCAGATAATGGTCACGAAAGATGCAAAGAACTTTTTTCGACTTATAAAATCAAATCAAAATTGATTACGCAAAGACGCAATTCAGATCATGTGGTTTTAGAATGGCAGATACACGGGTCTAAAAATGCTATAGAATCTTTGTATGCTTCGCTTTTAGTAGATCCAATTTTTGAGGAATTGGTGTTATAGATATGTTTAAATCGTATTATTCAGATTTATATATTATCGAATTTTCTTTTACAAATTTTACATTTGATTCTTCACTTATAATTGTTATTTCAGAACTGTAGAGAAGTTTATTCTTATCATAAAAGTTAATATTTCTTGTATCAGAGTCTAATTCTACTTTCATTCCTTTTTTCAAATCAATTGAAATATAATGATATATTTCAGCAACAGAATCTTTTATTGCATAAGGATATAAATTTTCATTTACAAATGGCATGAAAGTTTTTGTGTTTGTGTGAGCAATTTTTAAAGTAATTATTCCGAAGGAGTGATTTTTTGAAATCTTTAAATCTATAATGTTCCCATTAATCTTAATATTATTCTTTAAAAGTTTTATGCTTTTTGAGGCTTCATTTGTCCAAAAATTAAAAAGAATAAAAGATAAAATCAGGGTTGATATGATGAAAAAGTATTTTGAAAATTTATGTTTAAACATGTTTTTTAATTTTAATCACACTAACTTTTTTAATATCTCAACACTTCTCTCTAATTCCTCTTTAGAAGAAGAAGCAAAACCAAGTCTAGTTCCGTTTTCATTATAATTGGAATATCGATGTGTCTTTCCATCAGAAATATACAATCCTTTTTTATAGGCTTCTTTTGCCAATTGTTCTAAATTGATTGATTGATCAAATTTAGTCCAAACCGTCATTCCTCCTTGCGGAATAGCAAAATCAACAGCATTTTTTAATTCACTATCTAATAAATTGCAGAAATGATTTCGTTTGCCCTCATAAATAGTAAGAGATTTTCGTAGATAACGCTGTACTGTTCCATCACTTATAATTTCTGCCATTGCATTATCAAGAATATGATCGCCTTGTCTGTCCAGAAGTACGCGAACCTTCGTCAAATGTTCGATTACATTTTCTGGAGCGGCTAAATATCCCATTCTGAAAGCAGGAGAAAAACTCTTGCTGAAAGAACCGCAATAAATCACCATTCCGTTTTCATCAGCACTTGCTAAAGGAAGTAACGGACGATTGCTGTAATGAAAATCAAAATCGTAATCATCTTCAAAAATGATAAAGCCATATTCGTTTGCAAGTTCTAATAATTCCAATCGACGGTCAATGCGAAGTGCAACAGTTGTTGGATAATGATGATGTGGTGTAATGTACACCATTCGAACTTTGTTCTTTTGGCAAATCTTTTTTAGTTCTTCTACAACTAAACCATACTCATCAACAGGAATCCATATGTGTTGGGCTTTTGCGTGAAGAAAATTATTTTCGGCACGACGCCATCCAGGAACTCCCGAGACAATAATATCATTTGGTTGTATAAGTCCATTACAAACCAAATTGACTCCCATAACAGTTCCTCGTACTGATAATATATTTTTGGGAGTTGTTTTTAAACCACGAGTTTCATTTAAATGTTTTGAAATAGCTTCTTTATAATAATCTGAACCGTCTGGATTGCCATAACTTCCAAATTTATTATAAAGTCCACTTCGGGTTAATTGGTTTCGATAAGCTCTGTAAAGTTCTTTTAAAGGAGCCAGTTTCGGATCTGGAAAACCATCATCAAAATGAAGTTGCGTTTTAGGAACAAAAAAAGAGTTTTCTAAATACGGAGGTTTATCAATAGTAAAACCAGCCACTTTTTGTGCTTTATTAGATTTATCTTGAAGTTTCTCAGGTTTAATTTCAGGTATATGTGCAGATACAAAAGTACCGCGTCCCGTAAAACTTTCAAGCCAGCCTTGATTTTGTAATTCTTCAAATGCTTTAGAAACAGTAATTCTATTAATTCCAATAAAAAGAGCAATGTCTCTTGAAGAAGGTAATTTTTGCCCCGTTTGAAGTTTTCCTTCTTTTATAGAAAGCAATAAAAAGGCAGCCAACTGAAGATATATCGGTTTGTCTCCATTTGCATTCAAATCGAGATTACTAAAAACCATTTGTAAAATTGGACTATTCATTTTGAATAAATTGGACTACAAATATAATCCAATATAAAATTACTTTTGAATTTTAAAAGATAAAACATTATGAATGAAGTAAATATAGTAATTAGAAAGGCACAGGAAAATGATGCTGAAAAAGTTTGGGGTTTAATGCGAGATTTGGCATTATTCGAAAAATATATTGATGTTTTTGCCGTTACACCGGAAATCGTTCGCGAAAGCGGATTCAGAAAAAGTCCGCCTGATTTTTATTGTATCGTTGCAGAAAATGTAGAAGAAATTGCAGGAATGCTGGTCTATTATTTTTTGCCTTACACTGCTGTAAATAAGCCTGCCATATATTTAAAAGAATTATATGTAAATGAAAAATATAGAGGACAAAAAATTGGCGAACAATTGATGACTGCTTTGCACGAAGAAGCAAAACAAAATAATTGTTGCCAAATTAAATGGACAGTAGCGCCTTGGAACGATGCAGGGAAAAAGTTTTATGAAAGACTTGGAGCCAATGAAAACAAAGATTGGCTTAACTACGAATGGAATCTTTAAATATTGATTAATTTTAGAATAGAAAAAATCAGATTATGAATTTTAATTTACAACCCACTTTAGAAAATGACCTTTGCATTCTATCTCCTTTAGAAGAAAAAGATTTTGAAGATTTATATAAAGTAGCTTCCGATCCTAAAATTTGGGAACAGCACCCGAATAAAGATCGATGGAAAAAAGAAGTCTTCGAAAAGTTTTTTGAAGGAGCAATGCAAAGTAAAGGTGCTTTTAAAATTATAGACAAAGAAACTGGAGAAGTTGTCGGCAGTACAAGATTTTACGACTTTAATCAAGAAGAAGATTATATCCTTATTGGCTATACTTTTTATGCGGTTTCCTGCTGGGGAAATGGTTTTAATCTAAGTGTAAAAAAGACGATGCTCGATTATCTTTTTAAATATGTTTCTAAAGTTAGATTTCATATTGGAGCAGAAAATATTCGTTCACAAATTGCAATTTCAAGAGTAGGAGCCAAAAAAATAGCCGAAGAAGAAGTGGCATATTTTGGAGAAAAACCAAAATTGAATTTTGTTTATGAAATTGATAAGGCAAATTGGATCAGCTAAATCATTTTCTAAGTTTTGGCTTTTCCTGAATCACAGTAAAATAAGAAGTACTAAAAGCCGAAAGACTTTTGTAACCAACCAAATGAGCAATTTGACTTAAAGTATATTGATTGGTATCTAAAAGTTCAATGCTTTTTAAAATACGAATTAACTGCAAATATTTTTGAAGCGTAATATTGGTTTTCTGTTTAAAAATTCTTTGCAAACTGCGAACTGACATTTGGGCTAAATTGGCCAATTCGTCAATTTCAAATGCATATTGGTAATTTTTGTTGATGTAATCGCAAACAGGAATCAAACGATTATCTGCAGGAACTGGAATTTGAAGTGAATTGTTTTCTTGACAAAAGTTCGGAAGACTCGTTAAAATCGCTTTTAAGAAATTGGCTTGTTCTTCGTTTTCAGTTAAAAGTTTATCCCATTTTTGAGCGTAAAGAATCATTTCTTTTAAAACATTGGGAGCTGAAAAAACATGTACATTTTGAAAAAAATCTTGTTCGGGTACAGATTTGAATAAAGCAATAATCAAATTTACCGTTTTCGATTCAGAAGAAATGCGGTGTTCTTTTTTGGTCGGAATCCAGATAACATGGTTTTGCGGAACGAGATAAGTTTTTTCTTCAATATGAAAATATTGATAGCCTTCTTCTACATAAGTTAATTGGTAACGTTTGTGTGTATGAACATAATCGTCATGCTGCCAGTTTTTATCATACCAAACATAAGCGTTTGTTTGAATATTATCTTCAAATTGACCTTCCTTTTTTTCGGATAAACCGCATTTTAAATTGGCGTTCTGCATGTACTTTTTGGCAAAGTTAATAAAAACGTCATGGCTAATTTTGTAAATGAATATAATTTACAATAAACATGAAGAAGTTACATCTCCTTTGGATCGGTATTTTGACAGCATTAGCAATCAACACAATTGAAGCGCAAAATAAAAAAGCGAACATTTTGATACTTATACATTCTGACAATGGTGGAACTTACGAATTGGCAAAAGAAGTTGCTAAAGGAATCGAAAGCGATCAGAATGCTACAGCAATCATAAAACAAGTAAAAACAGCAGCAAATTCTAAATTAAAAGATATTCCAGTTGCAACTGTTGAAGAATTACCATCTTATGACGGAATTGCATTTGGTTCTCCAGTTTATTTTGGAAATATTAGTACAGCAATGAGTGAGTTTCTTTCTAAAACAGTCGATTTATGGTCGAATCATGCTTTAGAAGGAATGCCTGCAACGGTTTTTATGTCGGCTGGAAGTGGAGCTGGAAAAGAATTGGCCCTACAATCTTTTTGGAATAGTTTGGCTGTTCACGGAATGGTTTTAGTTTCAAACGGAATTAGAGGCAACGAAAAAATAGACAAGAAAATTCCGCAGGGAAATTCTGTTTTAGGAACAACGAGTTTGGCTTCTTTAAAAGATGTAAAAAGACCAACTGAAAGCGAGCGTTATTTAGCAGAATTGCAAGGGAAAAATTTTGCTAAAGTTGCATTTGCTTTAAAAGGAACTTTTTCTAAAAAAGAAATTACGCTAAAAGAAGAACCTTCAATTAATAATATTTTAAAATCGAAAAATATTGTATTGCCTCAAGTGCCAAAACCAGCAGGAAATTATCAGCCTTATGTGCGAACAGGAAATTTGATATTTATTAATCAAGTAGCTTTGAAAGAGGGAAAAATCTTGAATCCAGGTAAATTAGGATTCAATCTTGATGAACAACAAGTAAAAGAGGCAACAGAACAGACAATGCTAAATGTGATTTCAGTTTTGAATGAAGCAGTTGAAGGCGATTTAAATCGTGTAAAGCGTTGTGTGCAACTCACAGGAATTTTCAATACCAAAGACGATTATACCAAACATGCCTATTTAATGAATGTTGCTTCAAATCTTACTGTTGAAATTTTTGGAGAAAAAGGAAAACATGCGAGAGCAACTTTTGGGGCTTCATCAATTCCTGTAAATTCTTCTGTAGAAATTCAGGCTGTTTTTGAAGTGGAATAAAAATGAAAGATTTATAGAAAAGAAAAACCCTTAGACAAGAATGTTTAAGGGTTTTATTTATTCATTATTTTCTACTAGTAGATTTGTGTTCTTTCTTTAGTTAACAGAGTCCAATTTCTTTACAACAAGATTTTTAATTGTATCCAATGGTTCTTCTTTATCCTCTTTCCTTTCTTTTTGGACCTCATGTAAATCTTTACCCATTTTTGCTACACCGTTACCAAATTTTATTCCGATGTAAAGATAAAAAGTAACAACTGCAATTGTTATAATTAGGATTGTATAAAAAAAGAGTCTTTTGTTCATTTTTTCTTCCTCTTTTTAACTGTTTGAGAGAATTTGATATGATGAAATTAAGAAAATTTCGCATGATGTACAAATATCTTACTCCACTAAATAATTAACCTGATCGGCTTCGCAAAGTCTAAAATAACCAAATGCAAAATTAGTAGCATCGGCAGTATTTACAATGTTTCCTCTAATGGTTCCAGGAGGAACAGAAAATGGATTAGAATTTGAAGCTTCTAAAATTAATTTCCAATAATTAAAGAAATTTTTAGATACACCTCTGTGCGTAATGGTTACGGTGTTTCCAGGTTTCATTTTGTCTTCATCAGAATATCTCGTACTGATTTCGTTTCCGTTATAGAATTCATCATTTGTGATTTCATATTCTGGATAAATCAAAAATGAAGCTTGATAATCGGTTACGTAAAAATTGGTTTGGTCTGCGGGATCGTTGTAATAAAACGTTAGCTCGATTATATCTTTTCCGTCAAAATCAGGAACAATTTTCTGTTCCACTTTATTGATTGGAGTTACAGATGTTAACTTTTCAACAGCCGTAAAACTTTGTCCTTCAGCTTGTACAAAAAGTGTGTAATCCATATCAATTACAGGAACAAAATTGGTGCATTTGTAAACACCTGCTTCAGTTTCATTAAATGTAAAAATATCTCCGTTACTGTTTTCAACTCGTACTTGCGCGCCAGAAACTTTTGGGGTAGAATTATTGTAATAAGGAGCCGTTTTACTGATTTTTATCGTTTGTTCTTTTCCATCAGTTCCTTTTTTCCAAATGATTTCAGCATCGATTACAAGTTTGGTTTCGCCAGTGGGCAAATCAAGGTTTACCACATCTTCGCATGAAGCGAAAGAAAAAACAAAAAGAAGACTTATTAATGCCAGTGCTCTATTCATTACCGTATATTTTTTCAATTTATTCATAGCATTAAAATTTAAAATTATAAGAAACCCCAGGTACAATTCCGAAAATCGAAAGTCTTCTGGTTTCATTTGCCCCTGTATCTTCATTTGTAGTAAAACTCATAGAAGCAGCATTTTTTCTGTTGTAAACATTGTAAAGGCTAAACACCCAATAGCTTTGCCATCCTTTCTTTTTGTCTGGTTTTGGCGTATAAGTTGCCGCAAGATCAAGATGGTGGAAAAGAGGCAGTCTGTTTTCGTTTCTCAAAGAATAATTCGGAACATGAATACCGCCCATTTCATAATATCCATTAGCATACGTTACAGGCTGACCAGATTGTAAAGTAAAATTACCATTGAAAGACCATTTCGGATTCAATTCATAACTTCCCACAATGCTCAAATTATGCAATTTGTCGTATCCCGATAAATACCAATCACCGTTTGCAATTCCTGGTTCTTCTGGAGTTCTTCCAGGTGTTTTTTGCTCGGCTCTAGATAAAGTATACGAAACCCATCCTGTGAAAACGCCTGCATTTTTTCTGAACAATAGTTCCATTCCATACGATCTGGCTTTTCCGTTTAAAATAACTTGCTCAATATTATTGTTAGCCAAAATATCAGCACCGTCAATATAGTCAATACGATTTTGAACATTTTTATAAAATAATTCGGTTTCTAAAGAGTAATCTCCGTCTCTGAAATTTTTAAAATAACCCATCGCGTACTGATCCAAAAGCTGAGGTTTTGTAAAAGGTCCGCTTGGTGTCCAGATGCTCATTGGCAGTGGAGATTGCGTGTTTGATAGAATATGAATGTACTGTGCCATTCTATTGTAACTCGCTTTTATAGAAGTTTCGTCGTTAAAAGCATAAGACAAGGCAGCTCTCGGCTCAAAATTGTTGAATTTGCTGATGGTTTTTCCTTTTCCGTAAGAGATGCTTCCGTTTGGAGTTCCTTCTTCATAAATATTATACAACGGATTATATACTACAGCCTGACCATTTTCGTAAGTGCTGATGGTTTCATCTCCTAAGCGGTAAAACATGCTGTAACGAAGCCCATAACGGAAAGTCAGTTTCTCTGTAATTTGATTTTCGAAATCAACAAAAGCAGAAGCTTCTAAAGCATATTTTTTATCCAGCTGCATATAGTTAAACTGCGAATCTGGAGAAGTTGGCTTTACAACACCAGGATTGAAATTGTAATACAAACCATCAATACCATAATTGATTTTGAATTTTTCAGACTGCTGCAAGTTCCAATTGTATTTCAAACCGTAACTCTGGATGTTGCTGTCCCATTTGAAACTTTCAATCGGAATTTCCAAATTAAATCGGTAATCACTGTAGAAAGTAGATAAATTGCTGTTTAAACGATCAGAGAATTTATGTTTCCAGCTTAAAATACCCATTGTGCTTCCGTAAGTACTGGCAAAACGGTCGTTAATGTCGAATAAATCATTTCCGAAATAACCAGAAAACGAAAGGGTGTTTTTGGCATTAAAACGGTAATTCAATTTTGCATTCAAATCATAAAACATGGCTGAGTTATTATTATCCGCCAATTTCATAAACAAATGCGCATAAGAAGCACGTCCCGACAGAATGAAAGAACCTTTTTCTTTTTCCAATGGACCTTGAACTAAAAGACGGCTAGAAATAATTCCGATTCCTCCATTTACTTTATATTCTTCAAAATCTCCCGTTTGCTGCGTAACATCAAGAACAGAAGAAACGCGTCCTCCAAATTTTGAAGGAATTCCTCCTTTGTATAAATCTAATCCGCTTACGATATCAGCATTGAAAATAGAAAAGAACCCAAACATATGCGAATCTGCATATACAGGAGCACCATCCAAGAGAATCAAATTCTGATCGGCAGCACCACCACGAACGTTAAAACCTGAAGAAGCTTCTCCCGCATTCGTAACTCCAGGCAAAGTCAAAATCGATTTTAAAGGATCTGGTTCGCCCATTGCAACTGGAATTTTTTTGATTTCCTGCATCGAAAGCTTGTTCACACTCATTTGTGTGGTTTTAATATCAACTGCTTTGTTGTTCATTACAATAACTTCTCCCAATTGCTGACTGTCGGCATCGATGTTGAAATTAATTTTAGTATCGTCAGAAACAGAAACTCGTTTTTCTTCATTTTTAAATCCAACATAACTTACCTGAACCGTATAACTTCCATTTGGAACATCGATACTGTATTTTCCATTTGCATCTGTTACAACACCCGTTTCCAGTTCTTTGACATAAATATTGGCACCAATAACAGGCTGTCTTTCATCATCAAGAACGTGACCGGTCAGCTTGCTTTTTTTTTTCGGAGCTTTTTGAATTTGAGCTTTCTGTTTTACAAAAATATTGTTGCCTGTTATAGAAAACTGAACAATTGCAGTTTTGTTAAGTTCTGCTATAAGCTTGTCAACAGTAGTTTGCGTAAAAGTGTTTTTTTGCGTGAAATACTTTTTATTCGTATCAATTTGATCTGTAAAGGCAAATTTATAATCGGTTTGACTTTCAATCTGTTTGAAGAATTCTTTTAAAGTTACATTTTGATCTACAGTTATGGTAACGCTTTGAGCGGACATGCACAAACTGAATAAAAAAAAGCACGCTGAAATTATATGCTTCATGAATTTTTGTATTTTTGAATATTATTAAATGGATAACTTAATGTTATCCTGAACATTAGGAGGATGTGGAGTTTCGCGGCTTACATCCTTTTTTGTCTTCATTGAAAAGTGATCTGCTTTAAATCTTCATTTATTTCAAAGTTTAGGTTATACATTTCTGATAGTAATTGTAGAATCGTTTTTAAATCTTCTTTTCTATTGATACGAATCGTAATTTTCTGATCTTGATTTTCTTTTGGAAGAGCTACTTTATAGCCGTAATTTTCTTCGATGTAGTGGCTTACAGCAGAAAGACTTTCGTTGTCAAAATCTACAAATCGGCTAAATTCTGATACCGAAGCAGTTTGGTTTCCATAGGTGAATTTTTCTCCCGGTTTCAAAATCCATTTTTGGTTTTGTCCTTTGACATTCATTTGAACGCTTCCTTCAAAAAGTTCCACCGTGATTTCTTCGTTTTCAGATTCTTTCACTGTAAAAGAAGTTCCTAAAACCGTAGTTGTAGTTTCGTTACAGAAAACCTGAAAAGGATGCTGTTTGTCTTTCTTCACTTTAAAATAGACCTCGCCATCCATCTGGATTTTTCTATTTAAAGCAAAATCGTTTCCGTAAATAATTTTAGCATTTGGTCTCAATTCTACTTTTGAGCTGTCTGGTAAAACGACATACTTAATTGTTGAGGTTGTATTCTCAATCACATTTTCAGCAAGAACTACATTTTCGGCAGAAGGCTTTCCACTAAAATACAATCCTGTTCCAATAAGCACAAAAATTGCGACGGAAGCCGCAGCATAAAGATACCAAGGCTTACGCTTTCTTTTCTTTTCTGTAAATGTTTGAGCATAAAATTGTTCCCACGAAGCTTCTTTTTCGTCGTCGGAATGAGAAAGGGGAGACTCTTCCCATAATTTTTTAAATTCCTCGTCAAATTTCTCCTGATCCATCTTTTCTGGCTATTAAATGATTTGACAATGAAATCCTTGTTTGGTAAAAACACGGTAAACCATTTCTTGAATATCGCGATTCGTTTCGATTTTAAGGATGTTTTCGCGTCCTTGTCGATCAAAATTGATGATACAATCAGAAATGACAAACTGCAAAAGCGCTACAAGCAAACTTGCATCTTTCTTTGTTTTGACATTTGTTTTATAAGCTTCAATGTGCATTTTTAGTTCTTGTTTTTTAGTATAACAAACGAGAACTAAAAAGTTCCTAATGGTTTTCGATTTTTTTTCGAATAAATTTACTGGCGAGATAAATATGATTGGCAATAGTTTTCTCAGAAAGATCTGTTAACTCTGCAATCTCCTTATAGCTAAGGTTTTCCAGTTTGTGTAAAGTGAATATTTTTTGCTGCTGTTCCGGAAGCTGATTTATGAAATTTTGTAGTTTTTCTTGTCTTTCTTCAAAAATTCCTGAATCTGGCTCTTCCTGCGGCACATCAACTTGAGAAGGATCAAGCTGAATTATTTTGTTTTCTCTGTTAATGTGATTAAGAATAATGTTCTTGCAGATAACAAATAGCTGCTTGTCAAACAGCACCTCTTCGTTAAGCAATTCTTTTTTATTGTATAATCGTATGAAAGTTTCCTGAACAAAGTCTTCAGGTGTAAAAACAGAAGAATGGAATCGTTTGGCAATATTTATCAGTTTGTCGTAGTAGCTGAAGTACACTTCCTTGAAAGCTGCCTCATTACCTTTTTTTAAACTTAAAATAAATCTTTTATTGTCCATAACGAAAATATCGTGACTAACTTCCTAGTCTAAACTCATTGGTGTCAATATTATTGTATCCAAAAAATGAGCATCTCAAATCAGGAATGTAATAAGTTGCAAAGAACCGTAATTAAATTTAAGATTGGACGTTTTTGTTGGAGAAATGTTACAAATTTTATAATTATAAATAGTGCTAAAAGATTCATTTTTCTAGATTTTATCCAGATAAAAGAATTTTTATGCTTAAATTGTAAAGAACAAAATTCAAATAATTATGACTTTACAAAGACTTTTGGTTTTAATCCTGATCCTTTTTTCGATTTCTTGCAGTAATAAAAAAGAGCAAGAACTTACAGAAAGAGAAAATATTCTGTTGCAACGCGAAAAGAAATTTGCCGACAAAGAAGCTGAATATGAACTGTTGCTGAAAATGAAAGACAGTATTCAATCTACTATTGCGGTAAAAGATACACTTCCAAAAGTACAAGTTTGGCCTGATTCTCTTAAAACGAAATGGAACAGTAAAATGGTCTGCCGAGAATCAAATTGCAGTAATTATGTTATTGGCGACCAACGCACAGAAGTTTGGGATTTTCTATCTGATTCTATCGGAATTTATGCCAATGTATTAAACAACAAAGAGCTTAAAAGGGTATTTAGAGGACAATATTTGGTTAATAAAATAGTGCTCGATTCGGCAATCGAAAGTTCGTCTAAGAACAATATAAAAATTAATGTTGTTCTAGATGACATTAAAAAAAACGTCATAAAAGGTACACAAACTATTACAGGACAAAATAATTGCACGGCAAAATTCTCAGTTGAACTTACGCCTTCTAAAAAATAATTTATGTTTTTAAGTATACATCACATTACGCTTCCAATAGAAGATCCGCTTTTAAAATTTCTTATAGAACTTATTATAATATTATGCATTCCGCTTTTATTAAATAAGATTAAAGTTCCGCATCTCTTAGGTCTTATCATTGCTGGAGCGGTTATTGGTCCAAATGGTTTTGGAGTGCTTTCCAGAGACAGCAGTGTAGTAGTAACGGGAACTACGGGACTTTTGTATATTATGTTCTTGGCGGGATTGGAAATTGACATGGCCGATTTCAAAAAAAATAAATGGAAAAGCATCCTATTTTCTCTTTACACTTTTGCAGTTCCTTTTGTTTTAGGTCTTGTTGGAGGATATTATTTATTGGGTTTTTCACTGTTGACTTCGGTGCTTTTTGCTAGTTTGTTCTCGTCGCATACTTTAATTGTCTATCCAATGGTGAGCGGTTTGGGAATCGCTAAGAATCTTGCGGTAAATATAACTGTCGGCGGAACTATGATTACCGATGTTCTCTCATTACTTGTTTTGGCAGTTGTTGTCGGAATGTCGCAGGGCGAAGTAGGAACTGCTTTTTGGGTAAAACTTTCTGTTTCGATGGTGCTTTTTACGTTAATCGTTTTGCTGGTTTTTCCCATTATTGCGAGATGGTTTTTCAAAAATGTAGAAGATAAAATTTCCCAGTATCTTTTTGTTATTGTTATGATTTACCTGGCTGCGCTTCTAGCTGAACTTGCCGGAATCGAATCTATTATAGGAGCTTTCTTTGCTGGACTTGCCTTAAACCGATTAATTCCGCATACATCTTCTTTAATGAATAGAGTAGAGTTTGTTGGGAATGCTATTTTTATTCCTTTCTTCCTAATAAGTGTCGGAATGCTAATTGATTTTAGCGCTTTTATTCAAAGCTGGGAAACATTGTGGGTAGCCGCAATTATGCTTGTGGCTTCAATTGGAGGAAAATATTTTGCCGCAATGCTGACCAAAAAAACATTTAAACTTACGAATGACGAAGGTCAGCTTATTTTTGGAATGAGTTCTGCATCTGCTGCTGCAACATTAGCTTCTGTTATGGTTGGTTATAATATTATTATTGGCGAAAATGATGCAGGAGAACCTATAAGACTTTTGAATGAACATGTACTTAACGGAAGCATTCTTTTAATATTAATTTCTTGTACGGTTTCTTCATTTGTTTCAATGGCAAGCGCACAGCGAATAGCAGATGCTGATAAAGATGATAAAGTGTCGGGTAAAAGTGAAGAGAAGGAAAATATTCTTCTGGCTCTTAATCACGAGGAAACGGTAGAAAAAATGGTAAATCTAGGACTTATAGTAAAAACAGCAACCAATAAAGACCGCGTTTTTGCTGTAAATGTGATTAATGAAGAAGAAAATGAATCATCAGTAAAAAATGCAGAAAAGATTTTAGGGTCGGCGGTAAAAGCAGCTTCTGCAGCTGATGTCAAGCTCACTCCAATTACGCGTCATGATAATGATACAGCAAGCGGAATTAGTAATGTTATTAAAGAAAAAGAAATAACGGATCTGATTGTGGGATTAGAAGAAGGAAAGGGATTTTCGGCTTCTTTCGTTTTTAATCTTTATAATGGCTATCTTAAAAATAAGAATGTAAATTTAATGGTTTATCATGCTGTACAGCCTGTTTCAACTATAAAAAAATATATTGTTATGATTCCTGAAAATGCAGAAAAAGACGCTGGTTTTTTTCATTCCATGCTTCGAATTTGGAACATTGGCCGTAATTCGGGTGCCAAAATGAGTTTTTATGGAAAAGACAAAACGATGCAACTTTTGAAAAGAATTGTAAAAAAAGCAACTATCGAGGCATCATTCAATATAATCGCTTCGTGGCAGGAAGCGCAAGAAACAGCTTTTAATTTAGGAGAAGATGAAGGATTGATTATCATGATGGCCGACCAAGGAATGTATTCTTACGTCCAGCAAATGCGAGATGTGCCAGATTTACTCAACAAACGAGTCGTCAATAATAATTACATGCTGATTTATCCTTTTTCTAAAACTGAAAAAAATACAACCGAGAAAAGAGCGGTTAGCAGTCATGACGATTTTGTTGAAATTGGAAAAATAATTCGAAATATCTTTAAATAAGATAAAGGCCCTTAGACAGAAAATGAGTCTAAGGGCTTTTTTTATTATCGATGATTTAGCAGAAGCATCATCTGGATGTCAACTCTATCGTAAGTTGAAGAAATTCCAGTTATCTCTTTAAAACCTAATTTTTCATACAATTTAATGGCCGGTTGCAGTTTGGTGTTACTTTCTAAGTAAATTTTA
Source organism: Flavobacterium anhuiense (assembly GCF_050990855.1). Classification (GTDB taxonomy): domain Bacteria; phylum Bacteroidota; class Bacteroidia; order Flavobacteriales; family Flavobacteriaceae; genus Flavobacterium; species Flavobacterium anhuiense_C. Next base: position 150,600 of record NZ_CP158861.1, on the reverse strand, counting down.
GAAGCGCCTTTTTCTGTAGCCCATTTTATTGCCGATTTGGCCAATAATAATCCAACGCCTTTTCCTTGCGCTTTTGGACTAACAGCCATTTTTGCCAATTCGTAATCGTAATCTTTTCCGTTACTTTTGATTAATGCGCAAACGCCCAAAACTTCATCATTTAAAACAGCGGCAAAAATTTCTCCACCTTTGTTTATAATATATTCTTCGGCATGATCGAGTGCTTTTACATCATTTGGTTCCACAACAAAATAATTCGAAATCCATTCTATATTTAAATCCTTAAAGCTTTTGTTGTATTTTGGATGATATGTTGCTATTGTTACTTGTTCGTTATTTTTCATGATTTTATTAAATACTATTTTTTATTATTCTGCCCAATTTTTCCAAATCAGATTCTACGCGTTCATTCCATTCTAAAGCATAATTCAATCGCATGCAATTGTTGTATTGATTGTATTGCGAAAAAATTCTCCCGGGAGCGAAATTAACTTTGTGGCTTAAGGCTGTATTGAATAATTCTGTTGTTGATATTCTTTGATCTAATTCTAACCATAGCATAAAACCGCCTTTTGGTTGCGCCATTTTGGTATTGTCTGGAAAATAAGCTTCAACCGAACGGTTCATTTGAAGATAATTGGCGTAAAGTTTATTTCTAAAGGTTCTGAGATGATGGTCATAACGCCCATGTTCCAAGAAATCGGTAATAACATCAGAATACAGAGAAGAATTGCAAACCGTTTGAACCAATTTTTGGCGAATAATTTTGTCCTTAAATTTTCCTGGTGCAATCCAACCAACACGATAACCTGGTGCGAGAGTTTTAGAAACCGATCCAATCCATAAAACTAAACCAGCTTCATCATAAAATTTGCAAGGTTTAGGCCGTTCTGAACCAAAATAAAGATTGCCATAAATATCATCTTCAATCAATGGAACATTGTATTCAGTTATCAGTTGTACTAATTCTTTTTTGTTTTCATCAGGCATTTGAAATCCCATCGGATTATTGAAATTGCTAATAAAGCAGCAAGCCTTAATTTCTGGAAGGACTTTTTTTAAGGCTTCAAGATCTAAGCCGAATAAAGGATGGGTAGGAATTTCAATTGCTTTTAAACCTAATGCTTTAATGGCTTGAAGAATTCCGAAATAAGCAGGGCTTTCTACCGCCACGCTATCACCTGGAGATGTAACGGCCATAAGCGCGTTGTAAATAGCATGCATAGCGCCAGAAGTAATGACAATGTCGTCTTCGGTAATTTTTCCTTCCATAACAAGCGCCCATTTTGCAATAGCGCGACGAAGTTCTTCTTTTCCTTGAACCGGTTCGTATGCTGTGCCAGCATCATCTCTTTTGCGAACAGCATTAATAATACCTTTATTTAGTTTGGCAACTGGAAGGAAATTTTTGCCAGGCAATCCAAGTGCAAATTGCGTTACGTCAGTTTGATTAATGGTGCCGAATACTTTATCAGTGAGCTCTTCGGGTGTGTTTTCTGTTTCTTGATTGTTTATACTTGCAATTGTAGGAAGTGCCGTTGTGCGCTGTGAACTTTTGCTTACATAATATCCCGTTTTTGGACGAGATTCTATTAGCGAACGGCTTTCGAGTTCTAAATACGCTTGCTTTACAGTATTTAAACTTACATTATATAGTTTCTGCGCACTTCGTACAGAAGGCAACTTATCTCCAAGTGCCAAAGTTTCACTGTGAATTTGATCTTCAATGATTTTGGCAATTTTTAAATATAATGTTTCTCGATTTTTCATTTGCTTTTATTAAGCGTTTAAAAGTTCAGATAATGAATAAAATGCTCCGTGCTTTTTTTTAATTGTTCGGCATTGCTGAAATTGGCACTTTTCTTTTTCGTTAGAAAATTTTCGATGTATTTATAAAAAGCTGTTTTGTCTTCATTTGTCAAATTTCCGTTATCATAAATTCTAAATCCGATTTCATTGTTTTCATCTAAAATTAAACTGGCAAACGAATTGATTTCATTGTCTTTTTCGCAGAGAAGAAAAGGCATTCCAAAAAGCATTTTATCTTCGCCCTTCTCACGTATATTTTGAATGAAGATGTTTTGCACAATCTCCATGTCAAATACATAAACTTCTCTAAATGTTGTTTTTTCCTGTGTTGCTGCTTTAGATTCCATATCTTTTTTTAGCAAAATTATTGCTATTGAACACTTGGGTACAGATACAGAAAAAACTTTTTTTAAGGGTACAGATTAAAATTACTGTTTTTTAACGAAAGAGAGAAATAATTCTAAAAAAGAAAGTCCTTGAATGGTTTATTCAAGGACTTTTATTTTTTATAAAGAAGAAAAGAAAATAATTATTGATTTTCCTTTTCTAAATCGGCAGCAGAAATTTGATCTAATATATTTGTCTGATTTGGCGAAATGTAGTTTTTATTTTCAATCGTGGCTTCTTTCTTAAAAAGAAGATCTAAGGCATTGTATAGCTTTAATAAAACATCGCGATCTGCTTTATCGATTTCTAAAGCAGTATTAAAGTTAAAAACATAATTATTCGAATTGCGTACTTCGACTTTTATTGTTTTTGATGTGATCTTAAATTTGACTATATCCATATGTTCGTAATTACCTTTGCAAAATAACTATTTTAATGGTAGTTATCAATGGTTATTTTCTTGTTTTTTTATCCGGAAAAAAAGATTTTTTTATTAAAGTATTTGTGCTTAAAGGAGATAAATAAAATAAAAACCCTTAAATATTTCTGTTTAAGGGTTTTATATTTTCGTAGCGAGGACGGGAGTTGAACCCGTGTCCGCCGCGGCGGATATGGATCCTTTTTAAATTGAATTGATGAGGTTTTTGATAAACTCTCTTCCTATTCCAGTTTTTAAATATTTTTCTCTTTTCATAGCTTCAGATTTAGAATCGAAAAACTCAACATGAATTACTTTCCACGGTCTGAACTTTAAAGTGTATCCTTTTGTAGCAAGCTGATTGTGAGATTTAAATCGTTCAATCAGATTAGAAGTAAATCCAATGTAGGTTTTGCTGAATTTTTCAGAAAATAAAACATATACAACAAACTCTTCCATAAAATCCAAATTGGTATAAGCAAAAAAAAAACACCACTTTAATAAAAGTGGTGTTTTACCTTGTAGCGAGGACGGGAGTTGAACCCGTGTCCGCCGCGGCGGATATGGATCCTTTCTAAATTGAATTGATGAGGTTTTTGATAAACTCTCTTCCTATTCCAGTTTTTAAATATTTTTCTCTTTTCATAGCTTCAGATTTAGAATCGAAAAACTCAACATGAATTACTTTCCACGGTCTGAACTTTAAAGTGTATCCTTTTGTAGCAAGCTGATTGTGAGATTTAAATCGTTCAATCAGATTAGAAGTAAATCCAATGTAGGTTTTGCTGAATTTTTCAGAAAATAAAACATATACAACAAACTCTTCGATAAAATCCAAATTGGTATAAGCAAAAAAAAACACCACTTTAATAAAAGTGGTGTTTTACCTTGTAGCGAGGACGGGAGTTGAACCCGTGACCTCAGGGTTATGAATCCTGCGCTCTAACCAACTGAGCTACCTCGCCTGGACTGCTATCATGAATTCCTGATTGCGGGTGCAAAGATAGAAATAATATTAAAGCGTGCAAGCATAAAATGAAGAAAAAAAAATATTTTTAAAAATGCATTGTTTTTGGACATATATTCTTATATTTCCAAAAAAATTAAAGTAGCACATGGATTCAAAAATACGTTACGAAATCGAGTTTCCGATTAATTCTTCGCCACAACTATTGTATCAATATATATCAACGCCGTCAGGTTTACAAGAATGGTTTGCTGACAATGTGAATTCAAGAGGTGAATTTTTTACTTTCATCTGGAACGATTCGCAAGAAAAAGCACGTTTGGCTTCAAAAAAATCGGGTGAAAAAGTAAAATTTAAATGGGTTGATGAAAGCAGTAAGGATACTGAATACTTTTTTGAACTTCATATTTTAGTTGATGAATTAACTAAAGACGTATCGCTTATGGTAGTCGATTTTGCCGACAAAGAAGAATTAGGCGAGGCTAAACAATTGTGGGAGAACCAAATCTCAGACCTAAAACATCTTATAGGATCTGTTTAGTAAAAGTCTATTTTATACCTTATATTTGCCCTGAACAAAATTCAGGGTTTTTTTATGATTAATTTTAACGGAAACATAGCGCAAGAAGATACGATATTAACTCAAAACCGCGCTTTCTTATACGGAGACGGTATCTTTGAAACAGTAAAAATTAATAACGGAAAAATTTTGTTTCTTGAGGATCATTATTTTAGATTAATGGCCTCTATGCGTGTAGTGCGAATGATGATTCCAATGAATTTCACAATGGAATATTTTGAAGAGCAGATTTTAAATTTGGCCAAGGAGCAGGGAATCACTTCATCGGCACGAGCAAGAATTACGGTTTTTAGAAATGATGGCGGTTTATATCTTCCAAAAACCAATGACATTTCATTTTTAATTAATGCAACTCCACTTGAAAACACTTTCTATAGCGTAAATACGAGTGAATACGAAGTAGATTTGTATAAAGACTTCTATGTGACAAAACAATTGCTATCGTCGCTTAAAACGACTAATAAGATGATTAATATTACAGGAAGTATTTATGCACACGAAAATGATCTTGCCAATTGTATTTTGCTGAATGACAGCAAGAATGTGGTAGAGGCGCTTCAAGGAAATATTTTTATGCTGGTGGGTAAAAAGCTTATTACACCCCCAATTTCAGAAGGTGCTTTAAACGGAATTATGCGCAAACAAATTTTAGCCTTAGCTAAAAAAGTCGAAGGCATAGAAGTGCTAGAAGAAATAATTTCGCCATTTGATCTTCAAAAAGCTGACGAATTATTTCTGACTAATGTAATCATGGGAATACAGCCGATAACTAAATATCGAAAAAAGGAGTTTACAACAAATCTAGCTCATTTATTAGTGCAGAAACTAAATGAATCCATAACTGAAAATTAATTCAGATATGGATTTTCTGGTGCGTTAGACCAAATAAGATAATCACCGCCAAGCTCAATAATCTGCTCTTTCCAAAAGTGGGTAGTAGATTTTCCGATAATTTTATTTTTATAACTATTATCAGCAATAATCCAAGAGTTGCCTTGCATCTCATTCTCAAGCTGATTTTCTTCCCAGCCAGTATAGCCTAAGAAAAAACGAATGTTATTTTTACTAATAGATCCGTTGTTTATTAGGTCTTTGGTCGACTCGAAATCACCGCCCCAATAAATCCCATTGGAAATTTCCACACTGTTCGGAATTAACTCAGGAATATTGTGAATAAAATAAAGGTTGTCTTGTTCTACAGGGCCTCCGTTATATATCTTAAAGTTAGCATCAATCTCAGGTATTAAGTCATTAATAGTATATTTTAATGGCTTATTAATTATAAAACCTATTGATCCTTCCTTGTTATGGTCTGCTAATAAAATTACCGATCTGTTAAAAGATAAATCTCCAATTATTGAAGGCTCGGCAATAAGCAGGTGTCCTTTTTTTAATTTTTCTGAAATCATACGGTTACAATTTTTATTAAATTTAGTCATAAAAAAATTAAAATCACAAAAAAAATCGTTAAACCGCATAAAAAAACCTTCCACATGGAAGGTTTTAATTATATTATAAGTTTAGAGAACTTTCTTACTTAGTTCACTGCACCTTCTAATTCAGCTCCTGCTTTAAATTTTACTACGTTTTTAGCAGCAATTTTAATAGTTTTTCCTGTTTGTGGATTTCTACCATCTCTAGCAGCTCTTGAAGAAACTGACCATGATCCAAAACCTACTAATGAAACTCTTCCACCTTTTTTCAAAGTAGTTCCTACATTACCTAAAAAAGACTCTAAAGCTAATTTCGCCGCAGCTTTTGTGATTCCTGCATCAGCAGCGATAGCATCGATTAATTCTGATTTGTTCATAATAATTAGTTATTAATTGTTGGTTAAAAAAAAAATTGTTAATACACAAATTTAGTAGGAAATCCGTTGCGTGCAAGTGTTTTCTTTATTTTTAGCAAGAATTGTTAATAACTTGCTTTTTTTGTTCATAAAGGGTGTTGTTTATCGATAAAAAACAAGTACAAACCCCTGTTTTACTGACCTTAATACACTTTTGCAGCCTCTGAAAAACTCACTCCATTTAACAATTCTGAAGCAAGCATTCTCTTTTTTCCTGGAAATTGTAGACTTAATAACTGAATAAAGCCGTCTTTTATTGCAATCTTGATCTCTTTTTTAGTGCTAATTAGCTTTCCAATCTCATAAGAGTGTGATTCTGAGACTAGTTTAGCTTCGTAAATTTTGACGTTCAATTCTTCGTTTTGGTCTTTCAAAAAGCACCATGAAGCAGGATACGGACTTAAGCCTCGAATAAGATTATTGATTTCTGCTCCAGATTTTGTCCAATCAATTTTGCAGTTTTCTTTGTTTAGTTTGTAAGCTGTTTTAATATCGTCGTTGTCTTCTTGAATTGTTGTGGTAACATTTCCGTTTTCAATTACTTTTAAAGTGTCAATTACGGTTGTGCTTCCTAAATGCATTAAACGATCGTGCAATTGTCCTGCCGTTTCCTCTGGTTCAATATTAATTTCAGAATTTAAAATCATGGCGCCAGTGTCAATTTTATCATCAATAAAGAAAGTGGTAACTCCAGTTTTAGTTTCTCCATTGATAATCGCCCAGTTAATAGGAGCAGCTCCGCGGTAATTTGGAAGCAATGAAGCGTGAAGGTTGAAAGTTCCTAAACTTGGCATTTCCCAAACTACTTTTGGCAACATTCTAAAAGCCACTACAATTTGTAAATTGGCATTTAGTGCTTTTAATTCTGTTAAGAAATTTTCGTCTTTTAAGTTGGTAGGCTGTAATAAAGTAAGATTGTTTGCAAGTGCATATTCTTTTACTGCCGAATATTTTATTTTTTGTCCGCGTCCTGCTGGCTTGTCTGCAGCAGTAATTACGCCAACAACTTCATAGTTATTTTTAATAATGGTGTCCAAAATGCCAACAGCAAATTCTGGCGTTCCCATAAATATAATTCTCAATTTCTCCATTATGATTTTAAAGTGTATTTATTATTCGCTTGTATAATGATATGATTGTTTTCGAGTAATTCCTGAAGAACCGATAAAATATCTTTGGTGTCCATTTTTATTTGGTTTTCAATTTCTCTCGAAGTCAAAGAAGCTGTTTTCAATAAAGATAAAATCTTATCTGCAATCGAATCGGCTTCGGTAATTTTTCCTTTTAGTGTAATGCAGTACGAACAGATGCCGCAATTTTCTTTGGTTTCTTCTCCAAAATAATTTAAAACTAATCTGTTTTTGCAGGTTTTGCCGTCTTTTATATAATGTAGAACAGATAAAAGCTGTTCTTTTTTGACTTCATTTTGTTTTTCTAAATATTTTGAAACCCTATTTATGGTAAGATCATCTTCGCGAACTTCATTAAATAAAATAGTAGCGTCATTGTTTTTAGATTTGTATTCAATAATTTCTTTTTCTTTTAGTTTTTCTAAAACAACAATAATCTGCTCTTCTGATCGATTTGATTTTTTAGCAAGCAATCCCAGATTCAAATTAGCTTTTACATCATAAATGCCCGGATAAGTTCTCAAAATTGCCAAAATAATTTCTTCATCATTTGGATTCAAACTCATATAACGAATCACTTCCTTAGATTCAATCAAGAATTGAGCGGTTATTTTTTCTGAAAATTCTTGAGACAATGTAATAATTCCTTGCTGACTTAAAAACTGTAAAGCATTATAGGTTTTGAGAGTAGGGAATTCGTATTTATTACAAAAATGATTCAGTTTAAAAGAGAAAGTTTCGTCTAAACCTTCGCCATAAGCAATCTGAAAATAATTGCAGAGTTTTATGTACATCGTTTTTAAGAACTTCTTATCTGGAAGAATATTTAAAAACTGCTGTTCGGTCTGAATGGCATCTGAATTATTATAAAGTAAAACTGAAAAAGCTTTTGCCCCATTTCTTCCTGCACGTCCAGATTCTTGATAATAATTTTCTAAGTTTTCTGGAAGCTGAGTATGAATAACCGTTTTAACATTGTCTTTGTCAATCCCCATTCCGAAAGCATTCGTAGCGACAATAACTTGCGCTTGCTCCGACATCCACAACTGCATGTTTTTGTCTTTTTCTTTTGATGAAAGTCCGCCGTGATAATAGGTAGATGTAAAACCTAACGATTGCAATTGCGAAGACATGTTGAGGCATGCTTTGCGATTTCGCACATATATAATAGAAGGTTGCGGATTCTTTTTAAGAATTTGTTCCGTGCGATATAATTTGTCTTCAACTTCAAAAACCATGTATGCGATATTTTTTCGCTCAAATGATTGTTGAAAATGATTCGGATTTTTTAATTCTAATTGCGTTCTAATATCTTCAATAACTCTCGGAGTTGCTGTGGCCGTCAGAGCCAGAAAAGGAATTTTCGGAAAATGCTTTTTAAGTTCCGAAATTTTAAGATAAGCAGGTCTAAAATCGTGACCCCATTGCGAAACGCAATGCGCTTCGTCTATGGCAATTAAATTTATGGGTAAGTTTTTAATTCGTTCTAAAATCCAGTCAGACTGTAATCTTTCTGGAGATAAGTAAAGGAATTTGTAATTTCCGTATTGGCAATTGTCGAGAAGATCGATCAATTCTTCGGTATGAATTCCGCCAGTAAGAGCAATTGCTTTGATGTCTCTTTTCTGCAAATTCATCACTTGATCTTTCATTAAGGCAATCAGTGGCGAAATTACGAGACAGATTCCTTCTTTCATCATTGCGGGAACCTGAAAACAAATAGATTTTCCGCCGCCCGTCGGAAGTACGGCAAAAGTATCCTGTCCTTCAAGGACAGAATCGATGATTTCTTTTTGCAACGGTCTAAAACTGTCGTGTTTCCAGTATTTTAGAAGAATATCCTGCGCTCCGAGCATTGCGTTTGTTTTAAAGTTAAAAATTTAGAAAAACAGTTCTAGTTTTACAACTTTAAACCATGCTACTAAATTTTGTCTAAGATATAAAGAATTCTGTTTTCAACTGTATCTTTTGGAACCTCAATCAGTTCGTAACCATATTTTTTATAAGTTTCAACAAGGTGATCTTGAATTTTTACTGCCTGATCAAAATTTTCATAACGCTCAGAATCACTTTGGTAGATTTCTTCCCAAGGCGGTAAAATAAAGGTTTTAGAATATTTGAAATCTTCGCATGCTTTTGTAAAATGCTCCGGATATTCGTCGCCAATATAATCCATATAAGCTACAACATCTGGAATTCCTCTATCGATAAATACTACATTATCAGGTTCTTCAAGAGCATTTTTATATTGTTCAATACGTCCTTCCAACAACATTTCGCTAAACAAAAGCGGTTGTTCTAGAAACAGCTGTTCAATGCCTTGTTCTTGCGCTTTCATGGTAACCTGTCTAGAGATTTCAGGATAGCAGCAAAAGCCACGAGCTACCAATTCGTTAATAAGAGTCGATTTTCCAGTACCAGGTCCGCCAAGCAAGACAATAATTTCTTTTTGCACTATTCTAAAAATAAAGCGCAAATTTACCTAAACTTATTTATAATTAAAAAGAATATTTATCAGAAACGAAAGATTTGATATTTTGATAAACAGAAGTTCCAGTTTTAAAGTCCCAGAGGGACGAGATATTTATAGAAAATATGCATAATATATGTAAAGCTCCAGCGGAGTGACATAGTTGTGAATAATTTTATGTCGCTCTGCTGGAGCTTTTGATTGGGTTAAATTTAATTTTGCTATACATATTTTGCTCCGCTGGAGCATTTTCTAAAATGGAAAAAATATTCTCAAATAAATTTATTTGAATTGCCGTTGGTTTTAACCAACGGTATTTTAGAGATGTAGAATTTCGGTTTTAGCCAAAAATATTACTCACAAAACAAATATTTTCCAGAATCCTTACCTTTTTTATTAGAAGGAATAATCAAATGCGATTGGAATTTTTTGCCATTTAAAACATCATTTACAAAATCTAATACATATTGTTGTCCTTGGTGGAAAAGATAACCAGAGAATTCATGTCCGCCGCCGCAGAAAGTAATTAGTTCGGCATCTTTGTGTAAGTCTTGCATTTGATTGTAAACGGCATAAGAACCGAAAAGAATCAGCCACCCAGAAGCATTTGTTGGGCAAGAACGGTGTGAGCCCGCTGCATACGGAACGGTATCATCGCTATTTCCGTGTGCCATTAACATCGGAATCGCTTTCTCTTTCGTAATCAAATTAATATCCTGAATTGCTCCCGAACCAGCAATTAATCCTTTGTATTTGAAGTTTTCTGGAAGATTGTTTTTGTACAGATTCATTAATTTATAATCCCAAAACGTAGCGTGATAGCTAATTTCTGCACCTGCGCTAATTCCAGAAATAAAGAATTTTGAAGTGTCAAGATTGTATTTGTCGGCATTTTCGACCATGAATGCTGTCGCCTGCCACATATCGCTAACGCCAATTTGAATGGCTTTTATTTTTTCGGTTAAAGTTCCTTTACAGCCGAAATCTTTTCCTTTCATGTATAAGCTATACGAAATGTTTGCAACGGCATAACCATTTTTTGCCATAAATAAACCGAAATCTTTCTCGCTTGTACGCTCTCCACCAGAAAAACCTCCGCCAAAAGCAAATAGAATCAATGGGATTTTTTCTCCAGCTTTTTTCTTTGGCAGATATAAATCTAAATCGAGTTTTAAGGTGTCGTTTTGAAAATAAGTTAGGGTTTTAACTTCTTGTGCATTGCTGTTGTAAAAAGTAAAAAATGTAAAAAGTAAGAAGATGATTTTTTTCATTGCATTGTGTTTTTAATCTCGCAAAGTCGCTAAGACGCAAAGTTTTTTGCGCAATATTGTCATTTCGACGAAGGAGAAATCACACTAGAAGCTCGATAAAGTATAGCTTTCAAACGTTGTCGAATCCCGTGTGTGATTTCTCCTTCGTCGAAATGACAAAAATTACATTTTATAATTTCAATAAAATAAAACTTTGCGTCTTCGCGACTTTGAGAGAGATTTTCGGTGGATTATTTTCTCAAATATAAGATGAAATTTTACAATGAAATAATCTTGTAAAGCTTTTTTCTCTGCACCTTTGCGCCTTTGTAACTTTGAACCTTTTTTCGAAAGAAAAAATCTAAAAAGTCTGAAATCAAAAACGTATATTTGCGTTTATTTTTAATTACGAATGGAGAACGATAAAGAAAAAAATACAGCCGAATTTTACGAAAGATTAAAATTAGAGCTTGATAACGCAAATACTTGGCCAGCAGAATACTTGTACAAATTCATTGTACCTTCTGTAGCAGATAACGTAGAGCGTGTTGAAAAAGCTTTTGATAGAATGGGAGCGGTGATTAAAACAACAAAATCGAAAACTGGTAAATTTACTAGTGTTTCTGTTGATGTTACCATGCATAGCTCAGATGATGTGATCAGTAAATACAAAGAAGTTTCTACAATAGAAGGTATAGTTTCATTATAAACTTATGATCGAAAAATATAAAAGAGAAGCCGCAAGCGATGTTGTCTACAATTTAGAATACAATTCTGAAAGACAGCGTTTAATTATTCCGGAATATGGTCGTCATTTGCAAAAACTGATTGATCAGGCTACAGCCATTCAAGATGATGAAACGCGCAACAAAGCTGCAAAATATATCATTCAGGTTATGGGAAGTCTGAATCCGCATTTGCGTGATGTACCAGATTTTCAGCATAAACTTTGGGATCAGCTTTTTATTATGTCTGATTTCAAACTGAATGTAGAATCGCCGTATCCAATTCCTTCAAGAGAAGTTTTGGAGTTAAAACCAGATGCTTTACAATATCCGCAGAACTTTCCAAAATATAGATTTTATGGAAACAACATCAAATACATGATTGACGTTGCGAATAAATGGGAAGATGGCGAAATGAAAAATGCACTGATAATGGTGATTGCCAATCACATGAAAAAATCGTTTTTAAGCTGGAACAAAGACACAGTAAAAGACGATGTGATTTTCGAACATTTATATGAATTATCAGGAGGCAAAATTAATTTATTGCACAGTACAGAAGAGCTTTTAAATACAACAGACTTAATGCGTACCAACAAACGCATGTCTAATAAAACGGCTTCTGGAACTCAGCCAAAAACACAGAATAACAAGAACAACAACAAAGGCGGTCAAAAAAAGACATTTCAAAAAAACAATAATCAGAAATAAAAAAGCTGCTAAGCTACTAAGTTGCTAAGTTGCTGAGTTTTTACTTAGAATCTTAGGATCTCAGAATCTTAGAAACTTTAAAAGAACCTAAAAACAATCTATGGGAATTTTTAAAATCGAAGGAGGTACTCCTTTAAAAGGAGAAATCACTCCACAAGGAGCAAAGAATGAGGCATTACAAATTTTATGTGCCGTGCTTCTAACAGGAGAGAAAGTGAAAATTAATAACATTCCTGATATTATAGACATCAATAAATTAATCACTTTGTTGGGCAATTTAGGGGTGAAAATTCAACGTAACGAACCAGGTTCGATTACTTTTCAAGCTGATGAAGTTAATGTTGGATATTTAGAAACGGAAGCTTTCAAGAAAGAAGGAGGAGCGCTTCGTGGTTCTATTATGATTGTTGGTCCGCTTTTGGCTCGTTTCGGAAAAGGATACATTCCAAAACCAGGAGGAGATAAAATCGGTCGTCGTAGATTAGATACACACTTCGAAGGTTTCATTAACCTTGGAGCAAAATTTAGATACAATAGAGAAGATCACTTTTATGGAGTAGAATCTCCAGCAGAAGGATTGCAAGGAACAGATATGCTTTTAGACGAAGCTTCTGTAACAGGAACTGCAAACATTGTTATGGCTGCAGTTTTGGCAAAAGGAACAACTACAGTTTACAACGCTGCTTGTGAGCCTTACTTGCAACAGTTATGCAAAATGTTGAACTCTATGGGAGCAAAAATCACTGGAGTTGGTTCAAACTTATTGACTATCGAAGGTGTTGAAAGCCTTGGCGGATGTGAGCATAGAATTTTACCAGATATGATCGAAATCGGTTCTTGGATTGGTCTTGCGGCGATGACAAAAAGCGAAATCACAATCAAAAATGTTAGCTGGGAAAATTTAGGTTTGATTCCGAATACTTTCAGAAAATTAGGTATTACAATCGAAAAACGTAACGACGATATTTATATTCCGGCTCACAAAAACGGATACGAAGTAAAAACAGATATCGACGGTTCTATCTTAACTATTGCCGATGCACCATGGCCAGGATTTACGCCTGACTTACTAAGTATTGTTTTAGTTGTGGCAACACAAGCAAAAGGAGACGTTTTAATTCACCAAAAAATGTTCGAAAGCCGTTTATTTTTCGTGGATAAACTAATTGATATGGGAGCAAAAATTATGTTGTGTGATCCGCATAGAGCTGTGGTTATGGGACATAATTTCGAATCTCAATTGAAAGCAACTACAATGTCTTCTCCTGATATTCGTGCGGGAATCTCATTATTGATTGCGGCGCTTTCTGCAAAAGGAACAAGTACAATTCAAAATATCGAGCAAATCGACCGTGGATACGAACGTATCGACGAGCGTTTAAGAGCGATTGGTGCTAAAATTGTGAGAGCATAAATTGAAATAGCCACAAATTCACGAATTATTTTTGATAATCTTTGAAGATATAAATTCGTGAATTGCTTCGCCCGTTCGCTATCGCTCGGGTCGTGGCGAAAAAAAATAGTCTGAATGACAAACGAACAAAAAGCTATTAAAGCTACATACTTTAGTATAGCTGGAAACACCTGCTTAGCCCTTATAAAAGGCTTAGCAGGTTTTTTTGGCAATTCATATGCCTTGATTGCAGATGCAATCGAATCGACGACCGATATATTTGCGTCGTTTTTGGTATTATTCGGAATTAAATATTCGAACAAACCAGCAGATGAGAATCACCCTTATGGGCACGGCCGTGCAGAACCTTTAATTACATTTTTGGTTGTTGGATTTTTAATTACGTCGGCAACAATCATTGGTTACGAAAGTGTTGCTAATATCGGCACTCCGCATGAACTGCCTAAATCTTGGACACTTTATGTTTTAGGGGCAATTATTATCTGGAAAGAGTATTCGTTTCGTCTTGTAATGAAACGAAGCAAACAAACTAATAGCACCTCTCTTGCTGCTGACGCTTGGCACCATCGTAGTGATGCGATAACCTCAGTTGCGGCTTTTGTCGGAATTACGATTGCTTTAGTAATGGGAAAAGGTTACGAATCTGCAGATGATTGGGCAGCTCTTTTTGCCGCATTTTTTATTCTTTATAATAGCTACAAAATTTTTAGGCCAGCACTTGGTGAAATCATGGATGAAAACCTTCATGAAGATTTAGTAGAGGAAATTCGCGTAAAAGCCTTATTGGTTCCAGGAATTTTGGGAACAGAAAAATGTTTTATACGTAAAGCGGGAATGAAATATCATGTTGATCTGCATGCGATTGTTTCAGCTAAAATTTCGGTAAAAGAAGGACACGATTTGGCGCACTTATTAAAAGATACTTTAAGAAAAGAAATCCCAGAATTGGGGCATGTTTTGATACATGTTGAGCCAGATGATTATAGCTAAGAAGAGGGGCTAAGGTTCTGAGATGCTAAGATTCTAAGTTTTTCTTTGTAATCAAAAAAATCATTGTCTTTGGTTTCAGCCAAACAAGCGTCTGGACAAAAAAACTTAGCGTCTTAGCATCTCAGTATCTCAGTATCTCAGAACCTTAGTCCAACGCGTTTAAAATCTTCAATCCAAAAACAACGCCATTTTGCTGAATGCCGCCTTGATAAGAATGTACATAATCGATTCTGAATAATTTGAATTTTCCGAAACCGAGATTGTCTAAACCAATTGTAAATTCAGAATATGGTTTACGGTCTGGAATGGCCAAAGTGTGAAATCCAACGTTCATTGTAGATTTTAGAAGATTTAGCAACGGAATTTTATTCATTATAAAACCAGTGTCGTTATATTCAGTATGCATTTCAAAATAACTATCGTTTGTACTGTTTGAATAATACGGCATCATATTGAAGACATTCAAATAACGTTCGCTTGTGCCAATATGCGTTTGGTTTCCGTTGAAATGTCTGTAATCAATAAATGAAATATTCTCGGCGTTAAAGAATTTTCCAGCTCTAAAATTGGTTCCTAAAATCCCCTTATTCCCGAGTGTTAAATCGTAAAGCACAGAAGCGCCAATTCTTTCATATTCATACTTTTTTTCGCTTGCCGCGAATGCTTTTTCGAATGCTAAATAAACCGTTGGATATTTGTCGTCTTTGAAATTAAATCTTCCGTCTGGTCTTGAAATGTATTTGTTGCCAAAATTGATTTTAGAAGTTACAAGAGCTTTAAACAAATGGTGCTGATCGAAAGCTGGTGTTGTAAAATCATTTGGAGCTAACGGATTATTGGAAGAATAAACATCATCTTTTTTAAAGAAAGAATAATCGGTAGTGTTAAAAAGTGGTTTACGTTGTTCGTAACCAATTTTTCCAGTTAGATTTACTCCGTTTGCAATATCTTGTCCATAATTGATTTGAACGAATTCTAAGTTATAAAGTTTCATGTAATTGTCCTTAAAAAACAAAGAACTTATCGAGTTGATCAATTTAGAAATAGGCTCGGCACTATTAAATTGCGCTGTTTTTGTACCTCCAGAAGCCCAAATCGTAGCATAATTAATAGTGTTGAAACGATGACTGAATTCTCCAATTACACGAAAACGCTCATCAGAAAAGCCATAATTAAAAGTGGTGCTTATAGAAGTGCTTTTTCCTTCTTCTTCGTTCCATTTTCTAAAAGAAAAACCAGAATCAAAGTTAAAACCTTGAACAGTATTGAAGCTTAAAGACGTGACATTCAGCAAACCTTTATAATCAAAAGAATATTTCTTAAAGGTGTTTTTATAATCATATCCCATTAAAATATCCCAAACTTTGAACTTATTATTTTTCGCGTCAATAGAATCGGTGTACTTTTTTGATTTTCTAATGGTCTGCAAACTGTCTTTTTTAGCATAATCATTGCTTTCTTCAATAGTTAACGGTATCGGACGAATTTCATTCCAGAAAGCATTGTCTTTTTTGTTGGCATTGAGATCAAAAGCTACAAGCTCGTTTCCGAAAGTTTTCTTTTCGAATGAAGTAGGGAATTCATAATTCGAATAAACATAGTTAAAGTTTCCAGAGAACTTTACACCAAAAATTCCAGCATTAAAAGAAAGTGTCTGTGCGTTTTTAGACCAGATTTTGTTCTTGGTATTGTAGCTGAAACTCTGTTTTAATGTCATTACTTCTGTAAATTCGTTTTTCATTCTGTATCCTTTGATGTCTAAATCGATGGCATAAATGGCAAAACTATCATCTACAATATAAATGTATCCTTCAAAGACAGGTTCCTTATCACGTTTCGGAATAACTTTTATTTTATAAATCTGATGATTGTTGTCGTCGTAAAAACTGCTTTCTAATTTGTATTTGTAATAATTGAAAGCATTGTCTGCGATAGGAGAAATGAGTTTTACATCAAAATCTAAAGCGTTATCATAAAAATCATAGTTGGATAAAGCGGCTGTGTTGTAACTGTAACCGCGATTGTTTCCAGAAACTTTAGAAGCAATAATATTTTCTTTAAACTTGTTTGGTTTTTCAAGACTAACTTTAGATATAGTTTCAGACAAATATAAAATTCCTGTTCCTGTCGAATCTAAATTGGATGCCATATCATCGCCCAATTCTACTTTTTTACCCAGAATTTTTTTAGGAAGGTCTTTTACTTTAAACATTCCCTTTGAATAAAAATCGGCAGTATATCTTTCCGTTTTAGCAGAGTTTTCTTTTTTGTTGGCAATTGCGCTTTTGATAATGCCGTTAGCAGGATTATTTTTGGGATCGATAACCACTTCATTTAAAGCAAAGCTTTCTTCTTGAAGTTGAATATCTAAAGTTACGGTTTTGCTTTCTGCTGCAACAGCTATTTTTTGAGTTTTAAAACCTAAATATTGAAAAGTGATTTTGTTTTTTCCAATTTCTTTTACATTCAATTGATATTTTCCTTGCTCGTTAGAAGTGGTTCCAGCATAGGTGTTCTCTTCAAAAACAGATACAAAAGGAAGCGGATTTCCTTTATCATCTGTAATAGTTCCTTTAATTTGTGAAAAGGTTGTAATCGAAAAAAAGAAAAAGGCAAACAAAGTAAAGTTTCTCATGTAGTGTGGCTTATCTTACAAAAATAAAATAACTTAAATCTGAGCTTACTAATAAATTGTTAAATTATGACCGATTATTGAAAGCGTAACTGTATGTTTTTTATCTCTCGCAAATTTTAGCAAATTAGGCAGATTATTTTGGGATTTGTTGATCAATAATCTACTTGATCTCCAAAATCTGTGAGAGAATATGATTTTTATTTAAATCAAAATATTATAGAAAAGACTGAATAGCCAATTCGTAGCTTTTTAGTCCGAAACCAAGAATAACGCCCTTTGCATTTCCAGATAAATAAGATTGGTGTCTGAAACTTTCTCTTGCGTAAGTGTTAGAAATATGAACTTCAATAACTGGAGTTGTAACGGCTTTCATTGCGTCTCCTAAACCAATAGAAGTATGCGTATAAGCGCCTGCATTTAAAATAATTCCATCAAAAGTAAATCCACATTCTTGAATTTTTCCAATCAATTCGCCTTCAATATTGCTTTGGTAATACGAAAGTTCGATGTTTGGGAACTTTTGTTTCAACGTTTCAAAATAATCTTCAAAAGTTTGGCTTCCGTAAACTTCTGGTTCTCTTTTTCCTAAAAGATTTAAATTTGGTCCGTTGATAATGCAGATTTTCATAAGGTAATTTAGTTTTTAATTAGGTGGCGTATGCATTTTACATTTCACAAAATGCATTTCACAGATAAGTGTAAAAATAAAAAAACCGCACTAATAAATAGAGCGGTTTTTGTAAAAGTATGTGATATTCTTTTAGAACATATATCCAGCTGAAAGTTGGAACACCGAATTTTTGAAGTCTGCATTTTCAGAAATTTCAGTTAAACCAATTCCGTAACGAGCTTGAACAAAAAGACCTCCTACAACTTTTAATCCTAAACCTGCGTTAAGAGAGAAGTCGAATGTTTTTGGATCAGCAACGTCAAATTCTTTTTTATTGCTTACAAGAAATGAAGCTTGTGGACCAAGTTCCAAACTAAGAGATTTAGTCATATAAAATTTAGCCATTACTGGAATAGCGATATAACCCATTTCGTTTTTAAATTCTGAAATCGCATTTTTATAAGTTGCTCCTTGTGTAGAATATAAGAGCTCTGGCTGAATTGAGAATTTTTCTAATAATTTAAGTTCTGCAACAAGACCTGCGTGGTAGCTTGTAATACCTTCTTTGTCAACAGAAATTCCATCAAAGTCAGAACCTCCTGTTTGGTTGGCAAAGTTAACCCCTGCTTTAACCCCGATTTGTACAAATTGTGCGTTTACTGCTGCTGATGTTGCAAGAAACATAACAGCTACTAAAAGTATTTTCTTCATAAAAAGGTTTTTAAAAATTGGTATTTTAAATGTTATATTATAGATCAAAACTACATATTTGGCATTTTATTGCCTTATAATTTGGATTAAATAATTACTAAAATTCCCACTCACACGGAGTCCTTTTCTACAAAAAGCAACGGTTTTTATATTTAAAATTCTGATTTTCAAGAGGTCTTTGCAGATTTGTTTTTGTCTTATTTTATTACTTTTTAAACTTATGGTGTAATTTAATTTGTAGGTTTAAACTTATTTTTGTTTGATAATAAATCAAATAATATTTTAAAAAGTATGAAAAAAATTGTTTTCGCTGCTCTTGCAGTATTAGGTTTTACGTTTGCTAACGCACAAGAACAAACAGCAAAGGGAAAATGGTTAATTGAAGCTAATACAGGTTTTGGCGCTGTTAATGTCGGAAACACAAGTTTTCAGCTATCTTCTACTGATGGAGAAACGCAATGGGGCGTAGGGGCTGAAGGAGGTTATTTTGTAGCAGATAATTTAGCGGTTAAGGCTGGTCTGGGTTATAGTGATTTAGGTCATAGTGTCAATGCATTTTCATATAAAGTTGGAGCGAAATATTATTTATTAAATAAATTTCCCCTTGAAGCTTCTTATACTGGAGCTAGTATTAAAGATGTAGATGAGAATCCCTCTTATATTGGTTTACAAGGTGGTTATGCTTGGTTTGTTGGGAAAATCGTTTCAATAGAACCAGGACTTCGTTATAATATCTCTATGAATGACGATTTTGGAAAAGATGTATTCCAAGTAAATATTGGTTTCGCCTTACACTTCTAATATTTAGTTAATCGAGTGTTTTTTTAGCCTTTTCAGTAAAATGAAAAGGCTTTTTTTAATCTTGAAAAATTTTAATTTTTAAACTGGCTTAATTCAGAATTAACAAATAGACTAATAGTTACTACTTTATTTGTTAAATTCCTAATATAGATTTGTGAAGAATATTTTTATATTTGAACTATTAAATTAACCCAAAACAAATTAAAATGAAAAAAATAATTTTATCTGCCATTGCAATTATGGCTTTTGCATTCTCAAATGCTCAGTCAACTAGATTTGGAATAAAAGGAGGTCTTAATATTTCAACTGTTGTTGGAGGAGATGTAGACAATAATAAAACACTAGTAGGGTTTCATGTAGGTGGTTTAGCAGAAATTCATGTAGTTGAAAAGTTTTTTATTCAGCCAGAGCTTTTGTTTTCTGCTCAAGGGTCTAAGTATGACGGGCCATTCGGGAATGATGGAGATCTTAAATTAAATTATTTAAACATCCCTGTATTGGCAAAATACTATATTGTTGACAATAAATTTAGTGTAGAAGCTGGTCCACAATTAGGTATTTTATTATCATCTAAATTAGATGGTGAAGACTTCAATGATTTTACTAGATCAACAGATTTAGGTTTTAATTTAGGAGCAGGATATAATTTTACAGATAACTTCTCTGTAGGTCTTCGTTATACTATAGGTTTATCTCCAATTTCTGATAATGATATTGATGATTCTGAGGAGTATTACGATAGTGCTAAAAACAGCAACTTGCAACTTTCTTTAGCTTATAAATTCTAATCTGAATTTTTTATATATTTCAAAAGCCTTTCCGCAGAAAGGCTTTTCTTTTTTATATCTTATTAGAAAAATAAAATAATTTTATGTAAGTATATTTCTATATTTACATATTAAATTTAATTAATAATAATGAAAAGAATTCTTTTATCTGCAATTGCAGTTATGGCATTTTCTTACGTAAACGCTCAAGCAACTGGGAGTAGATTTGGAATTAAAGGAGGGATTAATTTTCCAACTAGTTCCAGCGATTTCAATGAAAATGAAAATTTAATAGGCTATCAGGTTGGTATTTTTTCGGAAATCAAACCAGTAGAAAAATTTGGTATTCAGCCTGAACTTCTATATTCAACTCATAAATTAGAAAATAAATTTGCAAAGGATGGTATAGCGTACGATAATGATATTAAAATGAGCTATTTGAATTTGCCCATTTTGGCTAAATATTTTGTCACTCAGGAATTAACTGTTCAGGCAGGTCCGCAAATTGGTTTTTTAATGCATGCTGAAGAGAATGGTGTAAATATTACGGATCATATTAAAACTATTGATTTTGGTTTGAATTTTGGCGTTGGCTATAATTTTTTGGAGGTTTGTTTTGTGGATCTTCGTTATAACTTAGGTTTGTCAAATGCCGTAGATTTTCATGTTGGAGATGTTAATTATACAATTAGAAACAACATGTTTTCTTTGGCTGTGGGATGTAAATTGTAAATTCAATATTTAATACTGTCAAAACCTTTCTCCTTAAGAAAGGTTTTTTTATCTCATTGTATGAGACATTTTTATATCTAAAAATGTTTTACTTTGTAATCATGAATTGGAACAGATATATTAAAGATTATCAGTCGTACTTGAGGATCGAGAGGGGATTGTCTAAAAATACAATTGAAAATTACGGCTTTGATATTGAGCGTTTATGTCTTTTTTTAGAGACCAATCAAATCGATGTTTCGCCAATAAAAATTTCTGACGAAGTTTTACAGCAATTTATTTATTCGGTTGCCAAAGAAGTAAATCCGAGATCTCAGGCACGAATTATTTCCGGACTAAAAAGTTTCTTTAATTATTTGGTTTTTGAAGATTATCGAAATGATAATCCCTTAGAATTAATTGAAGCGCCCAAAACTGGTCGAAAATTACCCGATACTTTGTCGCTTCAGGAAATTGATACTTTGATTGAAACAATCGACTTAAGTACGAATGAAGGTGAGCGAAACAGGGCTATGCTTGAGACTTTATATGGCTGTGGATTACGTGTTTCTGAATTGATTTCGCTTAAAATTTCTGATCTTTTCTTTGATGAAGGTTTTATTAAAATAACAGGTAAAGGAAATAAAGAGCGGTTTGTTCCCATAGGATCTCTAACTCAAAAATATATTGACATATATAAAAATGCTGTTCGATCTAATCTCATTATTAAAAAAGGAGCAGAAGATACTTTGTTTTTAAATCGAAGAGGAAATCAACTAACACGAGCTATGGTTTTTACGATTATTAAAGATCTGGCGCAAAAAATGGGATTGAAGAAAAATATAAGTCCGCACACATTGCGACACTCTTTTGCAACACATTTACTCGAAAATGGTGCAGATTTGAGATCGATTCAATTAATGTTAGGGCACGAATCCATCACAACCACAGAAATTTATGTGCATTTAGATCGCCGTTTTTTAAAAGAAGTAATGCATAGTTTTCATCCAAGGAAATAATTTTTCAGAGCATTTTACGTTTTTTGTTTTGAAAATTTATATATTGTGTTAAAATTTTGTTTTAAAATGGTAAAAAGCAATCAAGTAATATGGTTTGTTTGCTTTTCTGATTAAGTTCTGAATATCTTGTTTACATAAAAGAGGTAGTATATGGTTTTTGATTTATATGGGAATGACGATTGCTTAGAGGTAAATAATTTTTACAAAAAATTGTTGGCCGAAATGCCTGACCTACTTTTTCAATTTGTCATTGATGCCGATAATAATTACACTTTTCCGCTAGTAAGTAAGTCGGCAGATGAAATATTTGAACTTTCTGCAGCAGATTTTAAAAATGATATAAAGTTTATCGTTTACGATCGAATTGTACCGCAGGATCGTGAGCTGTTTTTTCAATCTTTGGTCAAAGCCAGAAAAGAAATTAAACCTTGGGAAATAGAGTTTCGAGCTGCTCTTCCTAAAAAAGGAATTCGCTGGTTCAAAGTTTCCTCTAAAACAGAATCTTCAGAAAATGGAAATGTGATTTTTTATGGTCATGTTTCTGATATTACGGAACTAAAAGATAAAGAAGAAAAACTGAGAATTTCTGAAGAACGGTTTCAATTTGCCCTTGATGCCTCTACGGCTGGAATATGGGACTGGGATATGGTGACTAATCGCGTTTTTTATTCGTCCTTGTCTCTTAAAATTCTCGAACTAGAATCCACAGATGTTTTTGATGATCCCGAGCGATGGGATAAAATTGTGCATCCTGACGATCTTCCAAAATACTATTCTGATATTCATGAACATTTTGATAATAAGATTCCGTTTTACGAAAATTATCATCGTGTAATGACTTCTAGCGGTAACTACAAATGGATTTTAGATCGTGGAAAAGTAATTAAACGCGATGAAAATGGACGGCCTTTGCGGGTAATTGGGACCCATACTGATGTTTCGGCACAAAAAGAAAAGGAGTTAGAACTTTTGAAAACCATGAAACTTTATAGTGATCAAAACAGTCGATTGTTAAACTTTTCGCATATTGTATCGCACAATTTAAATACGCAAGCAGGAAATATAAAGTCGATTTTAGATTTTATTGATGCTGATGTCAACAAGCAAACAGTGACAGAAATGTTAGAGCATTTGCGTACGGTTTCAA
This sequence comes from Flavobacterium anhuiense, assembly GCF_050990855.1. Taxonomy (GTDB): domain Bacteria; phylum Bacteroidota; class Bacteroidia; order Flavobacteriales; family Flavobacteriaceae; genus Flavobacterium; species Flavobacterium anhuiense_C. The sequence goes on along the minus strand of NZ_CP158861.1, from coordinate 127,499 downwards.
ATGATTTGAATGAAACGATTTCAAATCTTACTCAAATTGTCAAAACACAGAGTAATCTTAATATCGCGGTTGTTCCGTTAAAAATTTGCGAATATATTGAGAAGACGATTTCGACTATCAAAGGTTATGACAAACAGCGAAAAGTGACGATTATAAATAACGTTCCTAAATATTTAACGATTAATTTTAATCCGGCATATATGGAAAGTGTTTTACTGAATTTTACAACAAACGCTATCAAGTATGCACATCCTGATCGTGATCCTGTAATTGCTTTTGATTTTGCGATAGAGCCAGAAGGTTTTAAATCGCTTAAAATTACAGATAATGGTCTTGGGATCGATTTGAAAACTTATGGCGATTTATTGTTTGGAATGTATAAAACGTTTCATAAACATGATGAAGCTCGTGGAATAGGATTGTATATTACTAGAAATCAAATTGAAGCTATGAAAGGAACAGTTGAAGTAGAAAGTGAAGTAGGAGTAGGAACAAGTTTTAAAATCATTTTTAATGATATGTAAAACAGAAATAGAGATATAAAACAAAAGGCTGTCGATTGACAGCCTTTTGTTTTGTGTATATTTTCCAAGATTATTTCGCAATGTTTACAGCTCTTGTTTCTCTAATAACTGTAACTTTTACTTGTCCAGGATAAGTCATTTCTGTTTGGATTTTTTGCGAGATCTCGAAAGATAAGTTTGCTGCATTATCATCAGAAACTTTTTCGCTTTCTACGATTACACGAAGTTCTCTACCAGCTTGGATTGCGTAAGCATTTTTTACACCGCTAAATCCGTAAGCTACATCTTCAAGATCTTTCAAACGTTGGATGTAAGAATCTAGAACCTGACGTCTAGCACCTGGTCTTGCTCCAGAAATAGCATCACAAACTTGAATAATTGGAGATAATAAAGATTTCATTTCAATCTCGTCGTGGTGTGCTCCAATTGCGTTGCAAACTTCCTCTTTTTCGCCGTATTTCTCAGCCCATTGCATACCTAAGAGAGCGTGTGGCAGATCACTTTCTGTATCTGGCACTTTTCCAATATCGTGTAATAAACCAGCTCTTTTAGCTAGTTTTACGTTCAATCCTAATTCTGCAGCCATGATACCGCAAAGTTTAGAAACCTCTCTTGAGTGCTGTAATAAGTTTTGTCCGTAAGAAGAACGATATTTCATTCTACCCACTACTTTAATCAATTCTGGGTGTAAACCGTGAATTCCTAAGTCGATAACGGTACGTTTTCCTACTTCGATAATTTCGTCGTCGATTTGTTTTGCTGTTTTAGCAACAACCTCTTCAATTCTTGCTGGGTGAATACGCCCGTCAGTTACCAATTTGTGTAAAGACAAACGAGCAATTTCTCTACGAACAGGGTCAAAACAAGAAAGAATGATTGCTTCTGGTGTATCGTCTACAATGATTTCAACTCCAGTTGCGGCTTCAAGAGCTCTAATGTTACGACCTTCACGACCGATAATTCTACCTTTTACATCATCAGATTCGATATTGAAAACAGAAACGCAGTTTTCAACCGCTTCTTCAGTTCCAACTCTCTGAATTGTATTAATGATGATTTTTTTAGCTTCTTGCTGTGCAGTCAATTTTGCCTCTTCAATCGTTTCTTGGATATGAGACATTGCTTTCGTTTTAGCTTCAGCTTTTAAGCCTTCAACCAATTGTTCTTTTGCTTCTTCAGCAGAAAGGCCAGAAATCACTTCTAATTGCTGTAATTGGCTTTTATGAAGTTTGTCAACTTCAGCTTGTTTTTTGTCTAAAACTTCAATTTTGTTGTTGTATTCAGCTGTTTTAGATTCGTAATCTTCGTTTACTTTTTTAGCTTTAGAAAGTTCGTTAGAAACTTGAGATTCTTTATCGCGCACGCGTTTTTCTACTTCAGCAACTTTTTTATCGCGTGCTAAAATAACTTGTTCATGCTCTGATTTAAGTTCGATAAAACGCTCTTTTGCTTGAAGAATTTTATCTTTTTTGATATTTTCGGCTTCCAAATTAGCGTCTTTCAAGATAGAAGCAGCTTCTTTTTTAGCGTTTTTGATTAGGTTTGAAATATTACTTTTCTCGATAATTTTAGCTATTGCAAATCCTGCTGCAATACCTACAATACCAATAATGATCGTTATGATGTCCATGTTTGTTAGGGTTTATATATAAAAAAAGCCTACATTAATTGCTTGTATAAACTCGTAAAGACAAGTTTTGAGCTAACTCACTGTTCAAGTTTCCCAGCCAAATGGAGGGCATACTATAGTAGCGACGATTTGCTCATTCTAAATTGTTAGTGTTGAGTTTACCAATTGTGAACTAATGTAGGCAGTATCTTAGTTTCTGTAAAGAACGTTTATTTTTCGAGATATTGATCTAAAAGCGTATTTAATCTTTTAATTCTTTCGATAGTGTCTTCTCCATCGATTGCGTTATCAATTTGTTTTTGTTCTACTTGCGATGCAAATTGTAATGCACACATAGCTAGAACATCTTGTTTGTCACGAACCGCGTAATTTTCTTCGAATTGCTTGATCATAGCATCAATTTTTTTTGAAGCACTTCTCAGTCCTTCTTCCTGCGCGGGTTCAACCGTAAGTGGGTAAACACGATCGGCAATTGATATTTTAATTCTAAGCTTTCCGTCCATGTTGTTAATCTGATAGTTGTGCTATACAGTAATCAATTTCGCGAATTAATGAATTTATTTTAAGCTTTGTCTCTCTCTTGTTATTGTCGCTGCCGAGCAACGAATTGGCTATCTTAAGTGTTTCATTTTGCTTTTTCAAAGCTTCCATTTCCTCAGATTGTTTCTGGATAATTTGCGCAGCTTTGGCTAGTTCTAATCGTAATACTTGATTGTTTTGTTCCAAACCTTTTGATTTCTCAAAAAGTTTTTCAACTTTATATTCAAGAGTATCAATTATTTCTGCAATTACACTCATTATACATCCTATTCATTACTTAATCATACAAAGTTAGTATTCCTTTTTATTAATGCAATTTTTTCTCGATTTTTTTGCATTAAAAATAAGCAAATAAATGAAATTCAGGTTATTGTGTTTTTATGCTAATTATCCTCGGTTTTGCCCTGTTAATTTTTTATCTTAGCAAAAATGTTGCTTATGAGATATGCTGTACTTACCTTTTTGATTTCTAATTTTATATTTGCCCAAACGCAATATCCTAAAGATTATTTTCGTCCACCTCTTGATATTCCAATGCAGCTTTCCGGTAATTTTGGGGAGTTAAGGCCTAATCACTTTCATGCTGGTTTTGATTTGAAAACCAATCAGAGAGAAGGTTTAACTGTACACGCTATTGCCGATGGATATGTTTCTAGAATTAAAATTTCTACTTTTGGAAACGGGAAATGCATTTATATCACGCATCCAAATGGCTATACTTCTGTTTATGGGCATTTGCAAACTCCAACCGGTGCAATTTTGGATTATGTGAAAAAAACGCATTACAAAGAAAAGGCATACGAAATTGAAATGTTTCCCAAACCAGATGAGCTTCCTGTTAAAAAGGGAGATATAATTGGTCTTTCTGGAAACACAGGTTCGTCAGAAGGTCCTCATCTTCATTTTGAAATTCGAGATACTAAAACGGAGTTTGTTATCAATCCGATTTTCTTTGGCTTTGACCAAAATATAAAAGATAACAAAAAGCCTACTTTGTCTAGTCTGTACGTCTATCCTTTGGATAATGCAACGGTAAATCAGTCTAAGCAGCCTTTATTGGTAAATTTGGCGCTTCAAAAAGATGGGACTTATTTGGCTTCTAAAGTTAAATCAAATGGGAAAATTGGTTTCGGTATTAATGCGGTAGATACCGATGATGTTTCGCATAACAAAAATGGTGTATTTAATGTTTCAACCTTTGTAAATGGTGATCCAAATTATAATTATCAATTTAATACCTATTCGTTTGACGAGATGCGCTATATCAATGCTTTTATTGATTATGCTCGATATAAAAAAACAGGGCAGCGCGTGCAGAAACTTTTTATGAAAACGCCTTTTGCTTTAAGTATTATCAAAACAGATTCTTTACGAGGTATTTTAAAAGCAGAGCCTAATTTAGCTGCAAATTACAAGATAGAAGTTTCTGACTATTTTGGTAATATGAATTCGATCACGGTTCCAGTTGAGTATGATGCAACAACACCGCTTGTAGAAGCTGAGCCTGTTAATGGGAAATATTTTATCAAGTATAATAGAGATACCAATTTTGAGAAAGATAATATGTCGGTTTTCTTTCCAGCTGGAACTTTTTATGAAGATTTCAATATGAATTTTGATGTTAGAAATAACAAACTTTTTATTCATGACGATACAGTTCCGGTTCATTCTAATTTTACTATTACCATAAAAGATGCAGTATATCCAGAATCTTTAAGAGACAAACTTTATATAGGAAAAGGGACAAGTTTTAACGGAACAATTAGAAAAGACGACGTTTTTACTGCCAAAGCAAAAATATTGGGTACTTATGGTTTGGTTCTGGATACTATACCGCCGGTTATAAAAATTGCGAAACCTGTTGAAGGGAAATGGATTAGCGATCAAAAGAAAATTGATTTTACGATAAGTGATGCTTTGTCGGGCATAAAATCGTATAACGGCTATTTAAACGGAAGTTGGGTTTTGTTTGAATATGAAAATAAAGCGAGAAGGATTACGCATGCTTTTGATGACCAATATTTGGCAGAAGGGGAAAACGTTTTAAAAATTGAGGTGGTTGATAATGTAGGAAATACTGCTATCTTTGAAACACGTTTTTTCAGAAGTCAAAAAAAATAAAACCCAAAATCTTTGAGTCAAAATAGGTTTACATTCGCTTTTCTTTTTTTATTTATCAGCTGTATTGCATTGGCTCAAAATGCTCGTATTAAAGGAGTGATTTTAGATGCAGAAAAACATTCTGTTTCGGGTGTGAATATTTCTTCGCAAGATGCTTTTGTCCAGTCTGACTCAAATGGTTTTTATGAAATTGTAATTCCGTCAAACAAAAAAGTTTCGCTGATTTTTACTCACGTCTCTTTAAAAATGGTGAGTTTGACGGTTAGTTTAAAAACAAATGAAGTTTTCGTTTTTAATCCGATTATGAACAATTCTGAGGAGCAAATGGGAGAAGTTTTTGTTTCTTCTGGTAATAGAAAACGAGTTCAAGGCATTACATCAGTCGATACCGAAACGATTAAGAAAATTCCAGGGGCAAATGCCGGAATCGAAAATATCTTGAAAACACTTCCGGGCGTTAATTCCAATAACGAATTAAGCACACAATACATGGTGCGAGGAGGTAATTATGACGAAAATCTCGTTTATGTAAATGAGGTAGAAGTATACCGTCCGTTTTTAATTCGTTCGGGTCAACAGGAAGGTTTAAGTTTTACCAATACAGATCTGGTTCAAAATGTGGAATTTTCTGCGGGAGGATTTCAAGCTAAGTTTGGAGATAAATTGTCTTCTGTTTTAGATATCGCGTATCGCAAGCCAAAAGAATTCGGTGCTGCTTTTGAAGCAAGTTTTCTTGGCGGAAGCGCTGCAGTAGATTTGGTTTCGAAAAACAAAAAATGGTCTGCTGTGACCGGAGTTCGCTACAGAAACAATAGTCTTTTGGTAAATAGTCAAGATACCGAGACGAATTACAAACCAACTTTTGCCGATATTCAAACCAATGTAAATTATGATATTTCTGAAAAATGGCAAATGAGCTTTTTAGGAAATATTTCTGAGAATAAATATTCGTATGAACCTTTGGTGCGCCAAACCAATTTTGGAACAGCAGATCAGCCAATGGCGCTTTCGGTTTATTATGACGGACAAGAAAAAGATCAATACAATACTTATTTCGGTGCTTTGAAAACTACTTATAAAGCATCGCCAACGCTTACCTTAAAATTAATTGGTTCTTTGTTTCATACTACAGAAAAAGAGCATTTTGATATTTTAGCTCAATATCGTTTAGGAAATGTAAACGCCGAAAATCCAGAAGATGCTTCGGCAATTGATTTTACACGCGGAATTGGTTCTCAATTGAATCATGCACGAAATGATTTGGATGCTTTGATTGCAAACATTGAACTTAAAGGAATTAAAGACTGGAAGGAAAGCCAATTGGAGTTTGGTTTAAAATATACTAGAGAATCTATTCGAGATCGAGTAGTGGAGTGGGAAGTAATAGATTCTGCTGGATTTTCTATAAATCCGCCTTTGGTTATTTTGCCTAAAAATAATCAGCCTTATACGCCTTATACAGGGCCGCTTTTGCCTTATCAAAATATTCGTGCCACAAATTTTAATACTATAAATAGATTTTCTGGTTATGCACAATGGAATAAGCAATCGGAAATTGGCTCAAGCCGAATTTGGTATCATTTGGGTGCGCGTTTTCAAGGTTGGAATGTTTCTGGAGCTATAGAAGAAGGAAAAACGCAGTTTGTAGTAAGTCCGCGTGCTCAATTTGCAATAAAACCAGATTGGGATCGTGATATGGTTTTCAGGATTTCAGGAGGATTGTATCATCAGCCGCCATTTTATAGAGAATTACGCGATTTAGACGGCGTTGTAAATCCAAATGTGAAAGCACAAGAAGCAATTCATGTCGTTTTAGGAAATGATTATAATTTCAAAATGTGGAACCGTCCTTTTAAGTGGGTAACAGAATTGTATTATAAATCGCTTTCAGATGTAAATGTGTATTCGATAGACAATGTTCGTATTCGTTACGTTGCCAATAATAATGCAAAAGCATACGCGCAAGGTTTGGATTTTAGATTAAACGGCGAATTTGTGCCGGGAACTGAATCTTGGGTAAGTTTTGGATATATGAAAACGGAAGAAAACTACGAGAACAAAGGTTATATTGCTCGCCCGACAGATCAGCGTTTGAAATTTGCAATGTTGTTTCAAGATTATATGCCAAATATTCCAAGTGTGAAAGTGTATTTGAACTTGGTTTATAATACGGGTTTGCCAGGTGGTGCACCAGCTTATTCAGATCCATATTTATATCAAAATAGATTGAATGATTACAGAAGAGCCGATATTGGTTTTGCAAAAGTTTTTGTCGACAGCAGTACTCAAAATACAAAAACAGGATGGCTGAAAAATTTTAAAGAATTGTCACTTGGGTTAGAAATCTTTAATCTTTTCAATAATCAAAACGCGATTACCAATACTTGGGTTCGCGATGTGTATTCAAAAAATCAATATGCTATTCCAAATTATATGACTTCGAGGGTTTTTAACGTTAAGTTAAATGCGAGGTTATGATAGAAAAACGTGAAAAAAGAAAAAAGATTTTTTACGTTCCAGGAATGATTTCTCTGGTTTTGATTCCTTTGTTTTGTTTGTATCATTTTTATAAAGTGGATGCTTTTAAGGTTGAAGGCATGATGAGTTTTTACATTCCTACGGACTCTGCTATGATCGGAAATTTTTTAGCTTTAAAAAGAAATTATCGAATGGTTTGTTTTAATAATTCTTTAGATTTAGAGCGAAAAAAAATAAATGAGCTTGAACTTGCGTTAAGAAAATTAAAGAGGGAAAATGATACTGTAAATGGAATTAAAATTCATTTTGGTAAAAAAGTGAAATATGAAGTGTATGTCCGTGTTTTGGAAATTTTACAAGTTGAAGGCATGCCTTATTATTTGCAATACAAAGATGAGTTTATGGTTTTCATGATGCCTAAACCTAAATTGAAAAATGAACCTAAATTGTCAGTTTTTTTATGCGGGTATCAACCTTCGTATAGGAGTGAAGAAGATCTTTTAAAAGAAGAAAGAAAAAGACAAATTGAATATCTGATAACATTATTTAAAAAGAATTGGATTTTGTTTACAGGCTATCTTGGTTTGGCGGGAGTAAATATCCTTGCACTAGTAAAATTCAATAAAACTCAAAAATACAATCAAAAATAGTATATTTGATAATCGTATATAATCATGTAGATGAAAAAGTATTTTAAATATATCGCCCTAATACTTATCGGAACAGTAATTAGCTGCCGAGAAGAAGTTCAGAAACCAAAAGTAAGCTACGGTGCTTCAAATAAAGTAAGTATAACTAAAACCGATACCACTCAAATTGAAATTGCCGATTTGCCAATTCAAATGGAAGGAACTAATTATTTAATTCATCCGGTGGGAGATTTAAGAGTTTTGGAAAGAGGATCTAAAGCAAGATTTGGTACTTCGAGTGTAAATGATGTGAGTTTTACGATTTCTAATTTAGGCGAATATGAAATTACTGGTTATTTGCAGAATTTAAAATTCCAAAAAGTGGATTCAGATTCCATTCGTCCATTGTCAGATAAACCAATTTTAATTTTAACGGCGACTTATTTGAAAACTGTTGCTGATAAAACGCATAATAATGTTATGGTCTATACGCTGACAGATTCAGATACCAATAAAGATGGGAAAATTGATACCAGCGATATCAAAACGTTATACTTAAGCGATATAAGCGGAGAAAACTTTACCAAAGTTTCTGCCGATTTGCAAGAATTGGTAGATTGGAGTCTAATTGAATCTAAAAACCGTTTGTATTTTAGAACAATAGAGGATACAAATCAAAACGGTCAGTTTGATAAAAATGATGTTTTGCATTACAATTATATTGATTTAGCCTCTAAGAAATGGGAGGTTAAAGGCTATAAACCTATTTAAAGTTGCTAAGACTCTAAGTTGCTAAGCTTGTAAGCTTTTGCCACAGATTAAAAGGATTAAAATGATTTTTTTTAAAATAAAAAACCGCTTTGAAATTTAATTTTTAAAGCGGTTTTCTGTTATACTATTTTGGATAATCCCCTTAATCTGTGTAATCAGTGGCAAAAAAAAACTCAGCACCTTAGAATCTTAGCATCTTAGAACCTTAGATAAGAATATCACTTTCCAGATCTGATTTTTCGATTTCAAAACCGAATCCTAGGCGTTCAACCAATTCTATTACCAATTTTTTGTACCAGTTTTCGGATTTTGGGTGAATATATATTTTTTCGATTAACTGGTTGATGTCAACATTGATTTTTAATCCGTCGTTTAATTTAATATCACTTTTTGAAGTGTCTGTAATAATGCGGACTTCGCGCTCGTATTGAAAGCTTTTTCGTTTAAATAAAAAGGGAAAGAACAAATCATCAAACGGAATATATTCTTTTTTATAATCGATGTAATTTACTTCGCCAATATATTGGTCAAAATTATTTTCAGGTTTTAATGCTTTCTGCAATCTCCCAATTGTGGATTGAATAGCCAATCCTTCGCTATTTTGAGTGAAAATCTGCCACATGGCAAAAGATTCATATTCGTTAATGTGCCAACTGCTTATGGCAACTTGTTCGCGTTGTGTTTTGTAATATTTTAAAAAGTCAGGATTGTCAATGGCTAGCTTTTTAATCTCTTCGTAAGTGGGTTCGCTGAAAGTGCCTTCGTATTGGTCTTCAAATTTGTCTGAACGAGACATGAAAAGCTTTTTTGAGAGCAGTAAATCTAAAAATTTAGATAAGTCCAGATATTTCCAAACAACGGTGTTAGGATCTTCAGGAAGTGTAATGTTTGGGTTGTTAAGATACATTTTTGTGAGATTAAATGATTTATTCTTTAACTAACCTAAAGTTATAAAAATAAACACAGATTAAAGAAATTAAACTGAGTTTTAATATTTCCTTAATCTGTGTAAGTTGATTTGGCTAGATGCGTTTCTTACGATTCGAAAGACTGCATCGTTACCAATTTATTGTAAGTTCCGTTGTGTGCGATCAATTCTTCATGAGTTCCTTGTTCAACGATTTTTCCTTTTTGCATCACTACAATCATATCTGCTTTTTGAATAGTAGAAAGACGGTGCGCAATGACGATTGAAGTTCTGTTTTGCATCATGTTTTCAAGTGCAACCTGAACAAATTTTTCGCTTTCAGTATCCAATGCTGATGTTGCTTCGTCCAAAATCATGATTGGTGGATTCTTCAATACGGCACGAGCAATAGATAAACGTTGTTTTTGTCCGCCAGAAAGTTTGTTTCCGCTGTCTCCGATGTTGGTATAGATTCCTTGCGGAAGATCTTTTACAAACTCGTAAGCATTTGCAATTTTAAGAGCTTCGATAATTTCGTCATCAGTAGCATCTAACTTTCCTAAAGCAATGTTTGCTTTAATAGTGTCATTAAATAAAATACTATCCTGCGTTACCAATCCCATCAAGCTGCGAAGCGACTGCAAATTCATGTCTTTAATGTTGATTCCGTCAATAGAAATAGAACCGTCATTAACATCATAAAAACGAGTCAGTAAATTGGCGATCGTACTTTTTCCACTTCCAGATTGTCCAACCAAAGCAACAGTTTGTCCTTTTTTAATTTGAAGAGAAAAGTCTTTTAAAACCGTTTCTTCTTCGTATTTGAAGTTTACATTTTGAACACTGATAGTATCGTCAAAAGTTGTTTTTTCAACAGCATTTTCTTTAGAAACAATAGTGTTTTCTTGTTCCAGAATTTCAAGAACACGTTCTGCTGCGGCATTTCCTCTTTTGACGCCATAAGAAGCTTTAGAAATGGCTTTTGCGGGAGTTAGAATGTTATAGGCTAATCCCATATAAGCAATAAATGCAGCGCCTTCTAAAGTTTTATCAATCAAAACCATTTGGCCTCCGTACCAAAGTAAAATGGCAATTACCGTAATTCCCATAAATTCACTTGCGGGAGAAGCTAAGTTTTGACGGTTTCCGATACTATTTGATAATGTGAAAAAACGTTCTGTCGAATTTTGAAAAACTTTATTGAAGTAATTTTCAGAATTATATCCTTTTACCACTTTCAATCCGCCAATTGTTTCTTCGATAGTAGAAAGGAATCGTCCTTGTTCTTCTTGAGCTTTAGTAGATTGTTTTTTAAGCTGTTTTCCGATCAATGAAATGATATATCCAGAAACAGGAATAAAGATGAAAACAAACAAAGTCAATTTAGCACTAATGATAAGCATTGTGGTAATTGTAAAGATGATCGTTAAAGGTTCTTTTACGATAAGCTCTAATATTGCCAAAAAGGAGTTTTGAACTTCGTTTACATCAGCTGAAATTCTAGAAATTACGTCTCCTTTTCTTTTTTCAGAATAAAAAGCCAAAGGAAGTTCTAATGTTTTTTTGTACAATGCATTTCGCATATCTTTTAAAACTCCATTTCGAAGGAAATTGATAAAAAACATCGCTAAATAATCGGCTAAGTTTTTAAGTAAAAAGATTGAAATGATTATGGCAACCATTACCGACAGAACATAACCAGGTTCGTGGTTTTTTTGTGCGGTTGTAATGTAATAAGCCAGATAGTCTTCTGCATATTCTTTTATTTTAAAAATACCTTCATAAACGGGCTCTACTTCGATTTTTTCTCCTTTTTCAAACAATACCTGAAGCATTGGTATTAAAGCCACAAACGAGAGTGTGCTGAAAAGCGCATACAAAACATTGAAAAAGATATTTAAGAATGCGTATTTTTTATACGGGTATATAAAAGGAACTATTTTTTTGAAATTACTCATTTATTTTTTTGATATTGTTTTCTTTAATATGGTAGCTCTTTTTGGGAATTAGTTGAGCAGCAATTTTCAAAGCACAAAATTAATCCAATTGCGGTGTTTTCAATTTCTTTTTAGTTTTTTTTATAAAAAAAACTCTGATTTACTTTTTAAGATTGTAAATCAGAGTTTAAAGATATTGAATTTGTTAATTGAAAAATGAAGGTTAGTTCAACTTCATGTCTGCAATGATATTTTGTATTTTATTGTCTAAGAATTTTTCTGCTTCATCAAAATCTGAAACCGATTCAATTTCTGCATTTACACTGATGTAGAATTTAATTTTAGGTTCAGTTCCGCTTGGTCTTGCGCAAATTTTAGATCCGTCTTCCGTGTAATAAATCAATACATTTGATTTTGGAATGTCCATTGTGGATTCTGACCCGTCTAATAAATTTAAAGCAATAGAAGATTGGTAATCCTCGACCATGATAACTCTTTGTCCGTTGATTTCTTTCAAAGGATTTTCGCGTAAATTAATCATCATTTGGTTGATTTCCTGCAAACCTTCCATTCCTTTTTTAGTTAATGAAACTAAAAATTCTTTGTAAAAACCGTTTTCAACATAAAGCTGTAAAAGTTCTTTGTAAACTGAACTTCCTGCAGCTTTCGCTTGAGCGGCAACTTCGCAAATTAATAGAGTAGCGGCAACGGCGTCTTTATCTCTAACGGCATCTCCAACCATAAATCCGAAACTTTCTTCACCGCCTCCGATGAATTCCAGTTCTGGAAAATCTACAATCATTTTTGCGATCCATTTGAAACCAGTTAATCCAACTTTGCACTCAACGCCGTAGCTTGATGCTAATTCCATCATCATCGGAGTAGAAACAATTGTTGAACCAACGAATTGTTTTCCGTTTAGTTTACCTGCTTTTTTCCATTGTTTCAATAAGAAAGAAGTCATTAAAACCATAGTTTGGTTTCCGTTCAATAAAATCATTTTGCCATCGTTGTTGCGAACGGCAACTCCTAAACGGTCGCAATCAGGATCAGTGCCGACAACAATGTCAGAATTTGTTTTGTCTGCCAAAGCCAAAGCCATAGTTAAAGCTTCTGGCTCTTCAGGATTTGGGGATTTTACTGTTGGGAAATTCCCGTCTGGAACAGCTTGCTCAGGAACAATATGAACATTTTTGTATCCAGCTTGCGATAAAGTATCTGGAATAGATTTTATAGAAGTTCCATGCAATGAAGTGAAAACAATATGAAGATTGTCTTTCGCTTCAGTTGGAGTATTAAAACTTGCGTTTTCGATAGACGATTTAATAAATGCTTTGTCTATTTCAGTGTCAATGTACTGAATTAAATCTTCGTTTGCATTAAATTTGATTTTGTCGTAGCTTAAACTCTCGATTACATTAACGATTTCTTTGTCTTGAGGAGGAACGATTTGTCCGCCATCTTGCCAGTATACTTTATAACCATTATATTCTGGTGGATTGTGAGAAGCTGTTAAAACAATTCCGCACTGGCATTGTAAATATTTAAGTGCAAAAGATAATTCTGGAGTTGGTCTTAAATCAGAAAACAAATAGACTTGGATTCCGTTTGCAGAGAAAACATCTGCCACTACTTTTGCCAAAGTATTGCTGTTATGGCGGCAATCGTAAGCAATAGCTACTTTTAACGGTTCGTTTGGAAAAACTTTATGTAAGTAATCAGATAATCCCTGAGTGTTTTTTCCAAGCGTATATTTGTTGATGCGGTTGTTTCCTATACCCATAACGCCACGCATTCCTCCAGTTCCGAATTCTAAGTTTTTGTAAAAACTCTCTTCAAGTTCTTTTGGAGAAGTTGTCATTAACTCTTTAACAGCTGCTTGAGTTTCTTGGTCAAATGTTGGTGTCAGCCATTCGTTTACAGCTTCTAATATATTTGGTGCTATATTCATTGTATTTTGGTTTTATTTTTTGTTTAAAAATAGTTTTTTGTTAAGGTCTAAATGTGCTGTATTCGATAATTTTGTGCCTTAAATAAAAAAAGATTTTAAAAATGGTTTTGTATTAAAAATTAACTTCTCGAGCTACTTTATAACGAGCTTCGTTGTTCTTAGTTCTTAAAATAATCTCGCCTAAGAAACCTGCTAAAAATAATTGAGTTCCAAGAATCATAGTGGTTAAAGCGATATAAAACCACGGATTATTGGTAACCAAACTATATTTCATTCCAGTATACATATGGTATAGTTTAGAAACGCCAATATATCCTGCAGATAAAAATCCGATGATAAACATTAAAGAACCCATTGCGCCAAATAAGTGCATAGGTCTTTTTCCGAATCTTGATAAAAACCAAATGGTAATCAAATCTAGGAAGCCGTTTATAAAACGTTCCATTCCGAATTTAGTTTCGCCGTATTTTCTAGCTTGGTGAATGACTACTTTTTCGCCAATTTTTCCGAAACCGGCATTTTTAGCCAAAACGGGAATATAACGGTGCATTTCGCCAGAAACTTCGATGTTTTTTACTACGACATTTTTATAAGCTTTCAATCCGCAGTTAAAATCGTTTAATTCAACGCCTGAAGTTTTTCTAGCCGCCCAATTAAATAATTTTGAAGGAAGATTTTTTGCCACAACAGAGTCGTAACGTTTCTTTTTCCAACCAGAAACCAAATCAAATTTCTGAGCTGTAATCATTTCATACAATTCAGGAATTTCATCTGGGCTGTCTTGCAAATCGGCATCCATAGTAATGATAACATCACCTTTTGCTTTTGCAAAACCAGCATGTAAAGCTTGAGATTTTCCAAAGTTTTTCATGAAACGAATCCCTTTTACATTTGGGTTTTCGTTAGAGAATCCTTCAATAATCTGCCAAGAATTATCTGTACTACCATCATCTACAAAAATGATTTCATAAGAGTAATTGTTAGATTGCATCACTTTAATGATCCATGTATAGAGCTCTTTAAGTGATTCCTCCTCGTTTAGAAGCGGTATAAGTATAGATAAATTCATTTATATTTTTATTCTTGTGTAGATTTGCTTTTGAAAAATGCTGCGAAAATTAATCCGAAAATTGCGCTGATAACCATAGCGAAAACAGATCCTTTTAATAATTCAAAAGTAGAATACGGATTGCTTTCTTTCATTTTAGCAATAGTTTCGTTAATTGCTGATGCTGGCGTGCCAAATTTCTGCATCATGCCAACAGTGTATTTAATCATAATTTCGCTCAAAGTATCTTTTGCGCCTGGATCAACTACATTGAATAGTACAATGTTAAAAGTTGTTGATATTAAAATACCAATTACTGCAGCTATAAAATAAGTAGTAAAAGCATCTTTAAAAGGAAAAACGCCGTTTAATTCTTTCTTAGTTTTAGAAAGTAAAATAATACTAATAGTAAGGCTTATTACGATTCCTAGTATTCCTATCCACCAAGCTGTAAATAAGTTTAAATCAATAGCATAGATTGTAGCGGTAACCAAAGCCGATGCAATTCCGATCATTACACCATACGTAACACCATTCTTTTTTATAACTTCATTAATCATATTTTGATCTGTTTAAAATTAATCCACAAATATAGTAATTCCCACTATAATCGGATATAAAAAAAGCTTTTCGAAATAAACTAAAAAAAAGTAGGCTAACTGTTTGTTTATTAAAAAAGAATTGTAAATTTGCACACTCAAAAATAATTAAAATTTTAAACAAAAAAGAGTATTGTTTGTTTATACCTTTTTCTAACCATGAAAAAGCTTCAAAATAAAAGTGCTCTATAACAATAAATAAAAAGAAAAGATGAAAAAAGGAGTTCACCCAGAAAATTACAGATTAGTTGCATTTAAAGACATGTCTAATGATGACGTTTTTATCACTAAATCTACTGCAGATACAAAAGAAACAATTGAAGTTGACGGAGTTGAGTATCCAGTTGTAAAAATGGAGATTTCTAGAACATCTCACCCTTTTTATACTGGTAAATCTAAACTTATCGATACTGCAGGACGTATTGATAAATTCAAAACTAAATACGCTAAACACGCTAAAAAATAATAGCTGTTTTACATTATATAAAAGCCTTCCAAATTCTGGAAGGCTTTTTTTATGCGTTAAATATTACTTTTCGTTAATGTGGTTATTAATTAAAACAGTAAAATATTTGTAACTTTGGGGCAGGTAACCAAACTAATTTTTAATAAACACTCAATTATTTATGAACTACATTCTTTTCGACGGACCCGTTCGGAATGCTTTATTACCCTTTACTTTTACTAGGCCTGTTGCTGATATTTTAGTCGGAATTATGACGATTCGCCAGAAATGGGAAAAATATCTTGGTTCTACTATAACAACTATAACAGAGGAATATTTATCGGAGAAATTCCCAATGGTTGAAATGGAAGAAAACGTAATGATCAATGCAGCGTATTTGCCAAATGATACTCTTGTGGAGATGGTTTCTAATTTAACAGAAAATCAAGCGATCTTTAAAGGAGAAGATGTAATTGCTTTTTTTGCAAGCGAAAATCAGGAAGAAGTCGATTTTGATTCGTATGAAATTATTCAATACAATGAAGATTGCATCACAATTGAGCATACTTGGGATATTTTCTCTAAAAATGATGCTGCGATTCGTCAGGATTTTAAATATTTGACTGAAGATCGTACATCGCAGCCAATTCCTAAAAGCGTTAATGTAATTGCTCCGGAAAATATTTTTATTGAAGAAGGGGCAAAATTAGAGTTTGTAACTCTAAATGCATCTAACGGACCTATATATATAGGTAAGAATACCGAAATTATGGAAGGAACCGTAATTCGCGGGCCATTTGCTTTATGCGAAAATGCAATGGTGAAAATGTCAGCTAAGGTTTATGGTGCAACAACTGTTGGGCCTGGATCTAGAATTGGCGGAGAGGTTAAAAATTCTGTTCTTTTTGCCAATTCAAATAAAGGACATGAGGGATTTTTAGGTGATTCTGTTTTAGGAGAATGGTGCAATATCGGTGCAGATTCTAACAACTCGAACCTAAAAAATAATTATGAAGAAGTAAAATTATGGAGCTATGAAACAGAAGGTTTTGCCAAAACAGGACTTCAGTTTTGCGGTTTAATGATGGGAGATCATAGTAAATGCGGAATCAATACTATGTTTAATACTGGAACTGTGGTTGGTGTAAGCGCTAATATTTTCGGTTCTGGTTTTCCTCGTAATTTTGTTCCAAGTTTTTCTTGGGGTGGTGCAGCAGGTTTTACAACTTATCAAACTAAAAAAGCGTTTGAAACGGCACGTTTGGTTTTGTCAAGAAGAAATATCGATTTTGATGAAATAGAACAGGCTATTTTAGAGCATGTTTTCGAAGAAACTAAAAAATGGAGAAAAGACTAAGTTTTTTAATGAGATAATTAGAAAATTAGTCAATTAGATAATTTTTTCAAACCCGATAGACTTTTGTCTTTCGGGTTTGTTTTTTTCTGCCACAGATTATAGGGTTAAAAAGGATTTTTCCTTAAAAAATAATCAGTGATAATTCTTTAATCTATGGCTAAAATTTTCGTATAGCAAACCCGCCAGATTTTTATGTTTAAGGTTTTTTTAAAATTATCTAATTGACTAATTATCTAATTGCCACATTTATTTGCTCACCTTAACGAAATCTTCTTTTAAATTGAATTTTAATTCTAAACCATTAGTAAGTTTTACTTCATAACCAGAAGTTTCGATTTCTATTTTGGTAACTTTTTCTTTTGGAAAATTTGTTTTTATATAAGAAGCGATTTTTTTAGGAACGATCGATTTTGGAATTTTAGCATTATTGCCGTCAACTTCCTTCCAATTTTCTTTTTTATCAAATTCAATTTCAATTTCAATTTCATCGCTAAACTTAACTTTATATTCAGTAGAAAGAATTTCTTTATCTTCTAAAATATAATTCGGTTTTTTTGATCCAAAATGTGTTTTTAAAAAAGTTTGGGCATTTGCGGGTAAAGCCTCTTTTTTGATTACTGTTTTTTGTGCATTTGCAGAAAGTCCAAATAGTAACCCCGCAAATAAGTAAACGGTCAGTTTTAATTTCGTTTTCATATTTTGCTGATTTTTAAAATTATAGTACAAGGTAAGGTTAAAATTTTAAAATATTAGAAATCCATTTGAGTTTCGTTTATTGTAATTAAGGTGTTATCAATTAGTAAATTATCTAATTGACACATTTTCAAAATTATCTAATTTTCAAATTGCCTAATTATCTAATTAATCTATCTTTGCAGCACGAAAAAAATGGGTAGTCAGATAAACGATTAACCGATTTAAACAAATTAACAAAGACAAATGATTACAGTTAACGATATTTCGGTTCAGTTTGGCGGAACTACACTTTTTAGCGATGTTTCTTTTGCTATTAATGAAAATGATAAAATTGCCCTTATGGGTAAAAATGGTGCGGGAAAATCGACACTTTTAAAGATAATTGCTGGTGTAAACAAACCTTCTACAGGAAGTATTTCGGCTCCAAAAGAAGCTGTAATTGCTTACTTGCCACAGCATTTGCTTACTGAAGATGGTGCAACGGTTATGGAAGAAGCGTCTAAAGCCTTCAGTGAAATTTTTACAATGAAAGCTGAAATCGACGATATCAATGAGCAATTGACTGTTCGTACCGATTATGAAAGTGATGAATACATGAAATTAATTGAAAGAGTTTCTGACTTAAGTGAGAAGTTTTATGCAATTGAAGAAGTGAATTACGAAGCTGAAGTTGAAAAAATATTGGTTGGTTTAGGTTTCGAACGTGAAGATTTTACACGTCAGACTTCTGAGTTTTCTGGTGGATGGAGAATGCGTATCGAATTGGCTAAAATTTTATTGAGAAAGCCAGATTTGATTTTGCTGGATGAGCCAACGAACCATATGGATATTGAAAGTATTCAATGGTTAGAAGAGTTTTTGCTGAATCAAGCGAAAGCGGTTGTGGTAATCTCGCACGATAGAGCGTTTGTAGATAATATTACAAACAGAACTATCGAAGTTACGATGGGAAGAATTTACGATTACAAAGCAAAATATACGCATTACTTAGAATTAAGAAAAGATCGTCGTATTCACCAGCAAAAAGCATACGATGAGCAGCAAAAAATGATTGCTGAAAACCGTGCTTTTATTGAGCGTTTCAAAGGAACATTCTCTAAAACAGATGCGGTTCAGTCTCGTGTAAAAATGCTTGAGAAATTAGAAATTGTTCAGGTTGATGAAGTGGATACTTCTGCTTTACGATTAAAATTCCCGCCAGCGGCACGTTCTGGACAATATCCTGTTATTGTAAAAGAAATGTCTAAAGCGTATGGAGATCACGTTGTTTTTAAAGATGCAAACATTGTAATCGAGCGTGGACAAAAAGTGGCTTTCGTTGGAAAAAATGGTGAAGGAAAGTCGACTATGATTAAAGCGATTATGAAAGAAATTGGCGTTGATTCTGGAAGTGTTGAAATTGGACATAATGCTCAAATCGGATATTTTGCTCAAAATCAGGCGGCTTTATTAGATGAAAATGCTACAATTTTTGAAACGATTGATAGTATTGCCGTTGGAGATATTAGAACTCAAATCAAAAATATTTTAGGAGCTTTCATGTTCCAAGGTGATGATATTACGAAAAAAGTTAAGGTACTTTCTGGAGGAGAAAAAACACGTTTGGCAATGATTAAATTATTGTTGGAGCCAGTAAACTTGTTAATTCTGGATGAGCCTTCGAATCACTTAGATATGAAAACCAAGGATATTATTAAAGATGCGCTTCGTGATTTTGACGGAACTTTAATCTTAGTATCTCACGACCGTGATTTCCTTGACGGATTGGCTACTAAAGTTTTTGAATTCGGAAACAAAAGAGTAAAAGAACATTTTGAAGATGTTGCTGGTTTCTTGGCGCACAAGAAAATGGATTCTATGAGAGAGATCGAAAAATAGTATTTTCAAATATAAATTTCAAAGGGCATAAGTTTTATTCTTATGCCTTTTTTTTGTTGCAATATTCATAACAGTATTTTAATGCAATTTTTTTTACATAAAATATCTTTTTTTGTTATTTTAGTAATCCCATTTCGCGTTGACTACAAGTAGTTAACTTTTTTTGATCTCAAAAATAAAAGCCGGTTTTTAAATCGCTATAAATAGTACTATTCCATTTATTTTAAGCCTATGAGTAAAAGTCTACTATTGTTCATTTTTTGCCTTTTTTTTATTACGCCCTTTTTTTTACATGCTCAAGGGGATCTGAATCAGGGAGCTGATAAGCATGAAGCTGATAATAAAGTAACTGAAGAAGTAAAATATCCGCATTTTCAATTAAAAGGTCTTCTTCAGGCCAGATATATAGAAAGTTTTGGGGATAATGTAGATGTTTTAGGAGTTCATCATTCAACAGGCGATGCTGTTCAAAGTTCTTTCGATATAAAAAGAATGCGTGTAGGTCTGAATACCAAATTGAGTGAAACTACAGAGATTGTAATTCTGGTCAATTTAGCCGATTTTAAATCAGACCCTAAAGGGAAAGTTCTTGAAAATGCTTACGGTAAATATACTTTTAATAAATATATAGCCTTGACAGGAGGGCAGTTTCGTCCAGCTTTTGGTATTGAAGAACTTGTTCCTGTTGATATTATAAAGTCTTTTGATTTTTCGAATCAGTATTATGAATTCGGAAAAAATGGATGGACAAGTTTTCAGATCGGAGCATCGGCAACAGGAGCTTTCGATATCGGGAAAATTCCGGTCAATTATGCGGTTTCGGTTTTAAATGGAAATGGAAAAAATGCGGAAATGGATAAAGACAACGGAAAACAATTTTCTTCAAGATGGGTCTTCGGTTTGTCAAAAGAATATAAGATTAATTTAGGTTTAAATGGAGGTTTTGGAAAGGTTTTTAAAGAGGATGTTTTTGCGTTAGGAGCAGATATTACGAGTGATTTCCAAATGACCGATAAACTTAGTTTTGATTTGCAGATAGAATACAAACAGGGAACAAACCATAATTTGTATTACTCTTTGCCAGTTGAAAACAGAACAAATAATGTTGTCGATTACCAGATGAGAGGTATTTATTTTCTGCCAAACTTTAGGTATGAGATAAATTACAATAAACTTACAGCGCTTGAAATTTCTTGTCGTTACGAAACATTTGATCCAAGTTATAAGATTAATTCAAACGTTCGTACCACTTACACGCCAATGGTTAGTTTAGAATTTGGAAAATCGTACACAGGCCGTATCGAGATGGGGTTTGAAATTGATCGATTTGATAAAAGTATTCCAGATACATCAACCTACAATGATAATTTGTTTTTAATTCAGTTACAGCTTAGAATTTAATTCACTTAATTTTTGTTTTTTATGAAAGAAGTAAAAATTCCTCAGACTTTAATTACGCTGGCAGTTTTAGTTGCCATTTGGTTTATTCCAGCTCCAGAAGGCGTTGTGACAGAAGCATGGCATTTATTTGCCATTTTCGTAGCTACTATTTTGGGGATCATCTTAAAGGCGGCTCCGATGGGAACTATGTGTATGATTGCAATTGCATTGACTGCCATGTCTCAGGTTTTAGCTCCAGGAGATCCTGGAAAATCGATCACATTGGCTTTAAAAGGATTTGGTGATAAAGTAATTTGGCTGATCGGAATTTCGTTTTTCATAGCAAGAGGATTCATAAAAACAGGCCTTGGAAACAGAATTGCTTTTTTATTCATAAAAATATTCGGAAAAAGTTCTTTAGGGCTGGCTTACGGTTTAGGATTGGCAGATTTGGTTTTAGCGCCAGCTGTACCGAGTAATACGGCCAGAGGAGGAGGGATCGTTTATCCGATTATGAAATCAATGTCAATGAGTTTTGGTTCGATGCCTGATAAGCCGGAAACGCACAGGAAATTAGGGGCATATTTAACTTTAAATAGTTATAATATGAATTTAATTGCTTCTTCTATGTTTTTAACGGGAACGGCAAGTAATCCAATGTGTCAGAAGTTTGCGCTTAATTTAGGAATAAAAATCAGTTGGATGTCTTGGGCAGCAGCAGCGATTGTTCCTGGTTTATGTGCTTTTTTTGTAATTCCTTTTGTTTTGTATAAAATTTATCCGCCAGAATTAAAGAAAACAGGTGATGCTCCACAGCTTGCCATGCAGAAATTGAAAGAAATGGGCGCTATTACAAGAGACGAATGGATGATGTTGCTGACTTTCTTTATTCTTCTTTTTCTTTGGATGACAGGGGATTTGTTTTCTATTGATGCAACCACAACGGCTTTTATCGGATTGGTAATTTTGCTTCTAACTTCAGTTTTGACTTGGGAAGATGTTAAAGCCGAAAAAGGAGCTTGGGATACCATTGTTTGGTTTTCTGTTTTGGTAATGATGGCCAGTTCGCTTAACGAATTAGGTTTTATAGCGTGGTTCAGTGATTTGGTAAAAGCACAAATTGGCGGATTAAGCTGGCAGATGGCTTTTCCGATTATTATACTAGTGTATTTCTTTAGTCATTATCTTTTCGCAAGTGCAACTGCGCACGTTGCAGCAATGTACGCAGCCTTGCTTGGAGTGGGTGTTTCGCTCGGAATTCCGGGATTATTACTAGCTTTTATGCTTGGTTTTGTCGGATCTCTTTACGGAACTTTAACTCATTATGGTCACGGTCCCGCACCCGTATTTTTCGGAAGCG
The DNA here is from genome assembly GCF_050990855.1 of Flavobacterium anhuiense. Taxonomy (GTDB): domain Bacteria; phylum Bacteroidota; class Bacteroidia; order Flavobacteriales; family Flavobacteriaceae; genus Flavobacterium; species Flavobacterium anhuiense_C. Next base: position 105,248 of record NZ_CP158861.1, on the reverse strand, counting down.
GTTATGTTGACCTAAAGAGTTGGTGGGTCAAAGGGCTTATAACTGGTTTGGTTATGCTCTTAATCTATATGGTAATTGGAGGCTTATGGCTCCGACTTATTGGGTATTTTTAAATTCTAATTCCAGGAGGAAGTAATTCTTTATATCGCGGATTTTTTTTGAAAAACGAAACAATCTTTGGGTGAATAGGGACTACTCTGTAATTTTTTTCAGAACTTAACTCTAATACATTTTTTAGTAAAGTATTAATTGCTTCTTCGTTCTCGTAAGAATCTGGCTTGTTGATTTTGGTTAAAAAGATTTTTTTTTCTTGAAATGAATACTCAACTGCTAACATACCTTCAGGGATGACAGTTTCGAATTGGCGTGCAAAAGTGTTGTCTTTGATTTCCATAGTTACAGATGTTTCCATAGTAATTTCTTGTTAGGTTATTGGTAAATAGTGAATTTGGGACTCGAAATTTTATTGAAAGAAAATTCTTTATAAGTTTTAAATTCAAAAAATATTTCGAAATGCAAAGGTAATCATTTGATTTTCAATATTAAATTATTTTTTGCAGCTGTAAACTTTAAGTTTTTGTTTCGAAGCACAATTTTTTTTGAATCGCTTTAAAATAGGTCTGAAATTTGATTATCATGATATTAAAAAAAGTAACTTTATTTTTTAGAATAAATAGCCTATTGGTAATTTCATTTTAATGTTATGAGTAAAATTCCAGTTTATTTCATGCCAGGTTTGGCAGCGAGTTCATCTATTTTTGAAAGAATAAAATTGGATGAAGGTATTTTTGAAATGCATCTTTTAGAATGGGAAATTCCAAATCCGAAGGAATCTCTGTCGGATTATGCCCTTCGAATTAGTAAAAAGATAAAAGATGAAAATCCTGTTTTGGTTGGAGTTTCTTTTGGCGGAATTCTAGTGCAGGAAATTTCTAAACATATAAAAACACGAAAAGTAATTATTATTTCGAGTGTTAGAAGTAATCTGGAGTTTCCGAGAAGAATGAAAATAGGGAAGGCCACAAAAGCGTACAAACTAATTCCGATGCAATTAATTCTCAATGTTGAAAAGCTAGCTAAATTTTCTTTTGGAGAAAAAGTTAATAAGAGAATTAAATTGTACGAGAAGTTTCTTTCTGTTCGCGATTTAGGCTATTTGCAATGGGCCGTTGAAAGTGTAATTCTATGGAATCGCGATAAAATTGACGAAAATGTAGTGCATATTCACGGAGATCACGACGATGTTTTTCCTATAAAGTATATTGACAAATGTATAATAGTAAAAGGAGGAACGCATATTATGATCTTGAATAAGTATAAATGGCTGAATGAGAATTTGCCTTCTATTATATTGGAGGACTAAAGGTTTTAAGTTTCAAGTTTCAAGTTTGAGGTTTCAAGTTTTCGACTTTTATCAAAGTTTCGAACTTTGACAAAGATTTGCGCAAAGTAAACGTAAAGTAAACGTAAAGTTTAACCGCGTAGTTTGTCATTCGGAGAAACGGAGAATTTCCACAAGTAACTCATTAAAGTAACCACATAGTTTTGTCTTCCCTAGCGAAGTCGAAGGATCTCTGCTAATCATAAAATGAGAATCTAAAATCTAAACTCGACAATCTAAAATTAAAAAATCCCAAACTCTTTAGGAATTTGGGATTTTTAAAATTGAAAATTAAAATCGTTTAGATTTTCTTCATCTGTTCTTTCATCATAGAGATTTGCTCTTTCAGCATTCCTTGCTTGTCTAATTTTTTAGCTTCGTTTAATAAATTAGTTGCTTCCAATTTTCTTCTGCGTGACATTGCAACTCCTGCAAGGTTTAGTTTCGCTACAGCTAAATCCATATCCATTGATAATCCAAGTTCGATTGCTTTTTTGAAATGTTTTTCTGCTTGGTTGATATTGGTTTGAGATAACATGATACCTTGTAAATAATTTAAGTATCCTTGTTGTTTTCTAACTAATGCTCCTTCTGGATTTTTGATATATGATAACCATTTATTAGCCCCTTCGAAGTCTTGTTTTCTTAATTTTAGGAAGGCTAAAAGGATAAATTCGTTTTTAAAATAAAGAAAAATCGGAATCGCAGTCAATAAAATCAAAAATATACCATTTCCGATATTGCTTTCTGTAAATTGCCAAATGCCCGCCACTACTAGAAGTCCGGCCAAAATAAGTTTAATATTTTTGTTAAACATAATAGATGTATATTTGTGATTGCAAATATAGTAAAAGGAATTAAAAATATTTTTATAAAAGTGCTTGCCAGAGAAAAAAGTCTTTGTATATTTGCACTCGGTTTTTGAACAACGATATCCAAAACCAAAATAAAGAGTTAATAGATACCATTTTTAAAGATACAAAGCAATGAGCAAAAGAACATTTCAACCATCGAAAAGAAAAAGAAGAAATAAGCACGGATTTATGGACAGAATGGCTTCTGCGAATGGAAGAAAAGTTCTAGCGCGTAGAAGAGCAAAAGGAAGACATAAATTAACTGTTTCTAGCGAGCCTAGACACAAAAAATAATGTTTGTATAAACATACATAAGGCGATTACTTTTTTAGTATCGCCTTTTTTTATACCTTGTCGGTAAAAATTTTCTCAACTTTCTAGTTTTAAACACACTAGAACAGTTTTTTAAAATCTTAAATAACTACACAATACATACAAAATGCCTAAAGACACATCAATAAAATCAGTTTTAATTATAGGTTCAGGACCTATTGTTATTGGCCAAGCTTGCGAATTCGATTATGCAGGATCTCAATCTGCTCGTTCGATTCGTGAAGAAGGAATTGAGGTTATCTTGATTAACTCGAATCCAGCGACAATTATGACCGACCCATCTATGGCCGATCATGTTTATTTGAAACCTTTAACGACAAAATCGATTATTGAAATTCTTAAGGAACATCCGCAAATTGATGCTGTTTTGCCTACAATGGGAGGACAAACAGCTTTGAACTTGTGTTTGGAAGCTGAAGAAAAAGGAATCTGGCAAGATTTCGGAGTAAGATTAATCGGTGTTGACGTAAATGCAATTAATATTACTGAAGATAGAGAACAGTTTAAACAGCTTTTAGAAAAAATTAATGTACCAACTGCACCAGCAAAAACAGCTACTTCTTACTTAGAAGGAAAAGAAATTGCTCAGGAGTTTGGTTTCCCGCTTGTAATTCGTCCTTCGTTTACACTTGGAGGAACTGGAGCAGCGGTGGTTTACAAAAAAGAAGATTTTGATGAGCTTTTGACTCGCGGACTTGAAGCTTCTCCAATTCACGAAGTTTTAATTGATAAAGCTTTGATGGGATGGAAAGAATATGAGTTGGAGCTTTTAAGAGATAAAAATGACAACGTGGTAATTATCTGTTCAATCGAAAATATGGACCCAATGGGAATCCACACAGGAGATTCGATTACAGTAGCGCCAGCGATGACATTATCGGATACCACTTTCCAAAAATTACGTGACTACGCAATCTTGATGATGAGAAGCATCGGAAACTTTGCGGGAGGATGTAATGTGCAATTCGCAGTTTCGCCAGACGAGAAAGAAGATATCGTAGCCATCGAGATCAACCCTCGTGTATCTCGTTCTTCTGCTTTAGCATCAAAAGCAACTGGATATCCAATTGCAAAAATCGCTTCTAAACTAGCTTTAGGATACAATTTAGATGAATTGCAAAACCAAATTACAAAATCGACTTCGGCTCTTTTCGAACCAACTTTAGATTATGTAATTGTAAAAATACCACGTTGGAACTTCGATAAATTTGAAGGTTCAGACAGAACTTTAGGTCTTCAGATGAAATCTGTAGGTGAGGTTATGGGAATCGGACGTTCGTTCCAAGAAGCACTTCATAAAGCAACTCAATCTTTAGAGATTAAGAGAAATGGTTTAGGTGCTGACGGAAAAGGATACAAAGATTACGAATTGATTATCGACAAACTGACTCACGCAAGCTGGGATCGTGTTTTTGTAATCTATGATGCAATTGCAATGGGAATTCCGTTGAGCACAATTCACGAAATTACAAGAATCGACATGTGGTTCTTGAAACAATACGAAGAGCTTTACACTTTAGAAAAAGAAATCTCAAAATACAAAGTTGCTGATCTTCCTAAAGAATTGTTGCTTGAAGCAAAACAAAAAGGATTTGCTGACAGACAATTGGCTCACATGATGAGTTGTTTAGAAAGTGAAGTTCACACTTTACGTATGGAACAGAAAATCAACCGTGTATTTAAATTGGTAGATACTTGTGCGGCTGAGTTTAAAGCGTTGACTCCATATTATTACTCAACTTTTGAAGCTGAAATTGAAAAAGCAAACGGAGAACGTTTTGTTGACAACGAAAGTATTGTAACAGAGAAAAAGAAAGTAATCGTTTTAGGTTCTGGGCCAAACAGAATTGGACAGGGAATCGAGTTTGATTACTCTTGTGTACACGGAGTTTTAGCGGCTAAAGAATGTGGTTACGAAACAATCATGATTAACTGTAATCCTGAAACGGTTTCTACAGACTTTGATACAGCTGATAAATTATACTTCGAGCCAGTTTTCTGGGAGCACATTTATGATATCATCCAACACGAAAAACCAGAAGGTGTAATCGTGCAGTTAGGAGGACAAACGGCTCTTAAATTGGCAGACAAACTTTCTAAATACGGAGTAAAAATCATTGGAACTAGTTTTGATGCACTTGACTTAGCAGAAGACAGAGGACGTTTCTCTGACTTGTTGACGGAGTTAAACATTCCTTTCCCAAGATTCGGAATCGCTGAAACAGCTGATGAAGCTTCGAAATTAGCGGATACTTTAGATTTTCCACTTTTAATTCGTCCTTCTTATGTATTAGGAGGTCAGGGAATGAAGATTGTAATCAACAAAAAAGAGCTTGAAGAGCATGTTATCGATTTGTTGAAAGCAATTCCAGGAAACAAATTATTGCTAGATCACTACTTAGCTGGAGCAATCGAAGCTGAAGCTGATGCAATCTGTGATGCTGATGGAAATGTTTACATCATCGGAATTATGGAGCACATCGAGCCTTGTGGAGTTCACTCTGGAGATAGTAATGCAACATTGCCTCCTTTCAACTTAGGGGAATTTGTAATGCAGCAAATTAAAGATCATACACATAAAATTGCTAGAGCTTTAAAAACTGTTGGATTAATCAACATTCAATTTGCGATTAAAGATGATACTGTTTACATTATCGAGGCAAACCCTAGAGCTTCTAGAACGGTTCCGTTTATTGCAAAAGCTTACGGAGAACCTTATGTAAACTACGCTACAAAAGTAATGTTAGGTCATAATAAAGTAACAGATTTTGATTTCAATCCTCAATTAAACGGATTTGCAATCAAACAACCAGTTTTCTCTTTCAGCAAATTCCCGAACGTAAACAAAGCATTAGGGCCTGAAATGAAGTCAACAGGAGAAAGCATCTTGTTTATCGATGACTTAAAAGACGATCAATTCTACGAATTGTACTCTAGAAGAAAAATGTACTTGAGTAAATAATCTCAGATTTTATTATAAAAGAAAAGCTCCAATGAAAATTGGAGCTTTTTTATTTTTAGATCTAATGCTATTAATTAGCAACATCATATTTGTAGTTAAATATTCCATGAGTAACTTTTGTTGTGACAGGATTAGAAGCGCTTATTGGTTTGTTTTCGGCGGCACAGTTAAAAGCAAATGTTCCTGCTACAATTTTTGCATTTACATCAATGTCGTTTATCACCAATAGGCCTTCAACTACATATTGAGAAGTTTCTTTAATGGTGTAATACATTTCGATTTGAGTTTTTGATGCGTCATAAGTGGCTAATCTTATTGGGATTTCGCCCTTTTTAAGGTCACTTCTTTTGATTAAAAGGACAATTTCGTTTAATCCTTTTCTTCCCTGTAATTGTATGAATTCTGTTGTTGGATAATAATTAAATAAAGATTTTGTAGCCGTATTAGAATTGAATGGATTGTTCATTTCCCATTCTATTCCATCAACAGTTGCGGTCATTGCGTATCCAGAATCATGTTTGGTTGGTTCTGCGTTGTCACTTGTACAGCTGTTTAAAATTAATAATAAAAAGATTAATATGGTTTTTGGTGTTCTCATTCTGTTTGTTTTAGGTTGACTGATAGTAAATGTAAAAATTTTTTTGTTAATTCATAATTTTAAGGTACAATCTAAATTTTTAGGTAGTGTTATAAAAATTAAAAGCTCCAGTAACGGAGCTTTTAATTGAGAATCGGTTTTGATTAATATATTTTGAAATTATTCGCCTTGGCCAAAATTCATATTATCAATTTGATTAATAGTAAAATGATATCCCAAATAAATTAGTAAGTATAATTTTAAATGTTGTTAAAAAGAAAAGCTCCAATTGGTATGGAGCTTTCTTAATTGAAAAAAGTAAGATTATATTATTTTTTAAGTAATTGTTCTAAAGGTTTTAGCTGTTCCATGTCTATTTTAGATTTTTGTAAAACAGACATCAAAGTCATAATATTGTTTGGATTCATGTTTTCGCCTAAAACTCGAACTACAGCAAAGCCATTTTCTTTTCTATTGGCAAAAATGACAAACTCTTTAATATTATCATCACTTCCAACATAACTTACAGAAGCACCGTCTTTACCAGAACCAAATTTCATCAATTCTTGATATTTCGGATCTTTTAGTATGGCTTTTACTTTCGTTCTTTCTGTTTCAAACTGCTCTTGATTATTTTGATCGGCTTTAAAAGCTAGAATATTCATTTTGTCAAACGAATTTAAAGCTTCGTTTTGTTCTGCTGATAAATTAGCCTTGTCAACATTCAAAATGTTTGGCGAAATATCTAGAGCGATAAAATCTTTTTTCTCCGAATTCTCAACAAAATACTTTTGCAATGTTGGTTCAGAATTACAGCTTCCTAAAGTTAGGAGAGCCATAAGTGCTACGATGAAAATATTAGTTCTCATTTTTATTTTTTGCCTTTAGAAGCTTTCTTTAAGTCAGAACCGCCAGGAAGCTGCATTTTATCTGTTAATACTGAAATTTCGTTGATGTCAAAATTACCAGTTAAAGATAATAAAACAGTTTCGTCGTTTTTTGCACCGTCAACATACATTAGTAATTCTCTTATCTGAGTATCTGAGGCGCCAGATTTAACCATTATTCTAACATTTTTCCCGCCATCGTTTACACGCATTAATTCTTCTAAACCTGCAGTTTTTACATACTTGTCGGCAGTTGCTTTCATGTCGGCTTCGATTTTTGGATTTTTAGTGGTAAACACTTTTAAGTAATCTAACTTCTTGATTAGAGCAATGTATTGTTGTGTTTCTTTGTCAGAAGCATCCACTTTTACTTTACTCATTAGATCAAACATTTTTTTGTTTACGATTACAGAGGTTACATCGTCTTGACCATCAAATTTGTCAAAAGCGCCTTGTGCGTAAAAAGTGGTGGTAACGAATGCAAAAACTAGAGTTATGATGAAATTTTTCATTTTGATTGATTTTAATTACTGTTTAAAAATTTTGTTTTTTGATTGTTCATATTCTTTAATGTACTGTACACTTTCAATACCTACATTAACATTGTTTGATAATAAAGCCAAAGCCTTTTGAGTTGCTTTTAAAGCTTCTTCTGGATCATCGTAAGTTCCTAATTCTGTTTGCGAAGCCACTACAGCTGTATCGTTTTTTTCGCTAACAAAAAAGTAAGTTCCGATACCCAGTAAAAGAACAGCTGATGCCGCAATCGATAACCACGCTACGTTTCGTTTCTTAGATTGTAGTGGAATTTCATACGTTGATTTTTGTTCTTTTGCTTGAGAGAAATAGCCAAACATAGGTTTGTATTGCTCCAAATGCTGCGCAACATTCGGTGAAGAAAAATATTCTTTTAATTGATTTTCCTCAGCAATAGAAGTTTCTCCCTGAAAGTATTTTTCTATTATATCTTCTATTTTATTTAGTTCCATAAAGGTGTGTATTTGTCATTGATTCTCTAATTTTTTTTCTTGCTCTAGAAAGGGCCACTCGTATTGCTGTTTCGTTCATATTTACGATTTTGGCTATTTCTTCAAATTCATATTGTTCAACATCCCGAAGCTGAATTAATAATTGCATTTGTTCGGGCATCTCATTTATAATTTTTTCAACCCATTCTAAACTGTCTTGGTCTTCTAGTTTTTTATCTAATTGGGGTTGCCGATCGGTAAAATTATTATGGACAATTTGCAGATTGCTAGCTCTTTTAGATTTCAGCTGATCAAGACAATAGTTTTTGGTCATCGTCATGGCCAGTGCTTCAACACTATTGTAGCTTTCTAGATTGTCTTTTTTGTTCCATAATTTTACCATTACTTCCTGAGTAGCATCTTCTGCTTCTTCAGTACTTGTAAGCAATCTTTTTGCCAGACGAAAAACTTTGTCTTTAAAAGGATTTATTAATTCTATAAATACAACTTGGTTCATTAATCTGATGGTTAATCGTTAGCTTATATAGTCAAGACGAGGCACAATTATATTTGTTACAAGAAAAAAGAGATTTTTTTTATGTAAAAAAATACTGCTTTTATGACGCAGCTAAAACTAAAGATACTACTTTTACGTTTATTCAAAATATAGATAACCTACACGATATGAAAACAACTTTAAAGAGCGTTCTTTTTCTCTTTTTATTCGCATTTTCTTTGCAGTCTTGTGAAGATCAGGATGATGTTGCAGCCCCAGCAGACTTGCAGATTAATAATTTTATCTGGAGAGGGCTGAATGAAGTTTACTTATGGCAGCAAGATGTTCCAAATCTAGCCGATGGCCGTAATTTACAACCCGATTTTAATCAGTTTTTAGGAGGATATTCTCATCCCGAAGATTTGTTTGAAGATTTATTAAATAGGCCTGTAAGTAAATATCCGAATGGTGATGCTATCGACCGTTTTAGCTGGATTGTTGAGGATTACACTGTTCTAGAGCAAGAATTAAGTGGTGTTACAAAAAACAATGGCGTCGATTTTAGATTAAGCCGTGTTGCTAATGGATCTAATGATGTTGTAGGTTTTGTTCGATATATTATTCCAAATTCAGATGCTTCTACTAAAGCGATCAAACGTGGTGATTTGTTTACAAGTGTAAATGGAGTAAAGCTTACGGTTTCCAATTATGAAGAATTATTGTTGAATAAAGATAGTTATACATTAAACTTGGCCGATTACAACGGTAGCACTTTTACTTTGAATGGAAAATCGGTAGACTTGACTAAAACTGTTTTAGAAGAAAATCCTATTTTGATCAATAAAGTAATTACTTCTGGAAGTCATAAAATTGGTTATTTGATGTATAACGGTTTTTATCCCGGCTATGATGATAAATTGAATCAAGCTTTTGGCGAATTGAAATCCCAAGGGATAACAGATTTAGTTTTAGATCTACGATACAATGGAGGAGGATCTGTTACCTCTTCAATAAGACTCTCTAGTATGATTACAGGACAGTTCGATACTCAGATTTTTGCAAAAACGCAATTTAACAATAAGTGGATGAAAGATATGACTGCTGAAGATTTGGAAAGTTTGAATTACAGATTTGTGAATAATATTGACGGAAAAGCATTAAACAGCTTAAATTTAAATACAGTTTATATTATTACAACTGAAAGTACAGCTTCTGCAAGCGAATTGGTTGTTAACGGATTAAAACCTTATATCAATGTAGTGCAGATTGGAGAAACTACAACAGGTAAAAATGTTGGTTCGTATACGATTTATGATTCTGAAACTTTGTTTACTAAAAAAGGAATCAATCCAAATCATAAATATGCGATGCAGCCTTTGGTTTTTAAAATTTCAAATTCTGCAGGTTTTGGAGATTATACACAAGGTTTGCAGCCTACTTATGAGCAATTCGAAAAAGTAAGCACATTTGGTGTTTTAGGAGAAACTTCAGAACCTTTGCTTAATTTGGCTATTTCAAAAATTACAGGAGCTACGGCTAAGAGAGTCTTAGATGATTCTGCGCCAAATACACCTTATTTAACAGATTCAAAAATCATAAACGGATTAAGACACGGAATGTATTTTCAAAATGCTCCAGTGGGACATTAATCTAATGCAATATAAAAATAGAAAAGGCTTTCAGAAATGAAAGCCTTTTCCATAAAAAACAAAAACTAATTCTAAGGATAAAATTAATCGTTAAAGTAGAAGCCGTTTGGACCTACACCAACAGTTAATTCTTTTATTAAGCTTCCGCTTAAACTATAAATGTAAGCTTTACTGCTTGAAGCAAAATCCCCACCATCTGCAATAAAGATTCTGTTATTTTTTACTGCAAAACCATACATTTTTCCATATTCAGAAGTTGAGCTGTATTGGAAAATTGGAGTTGTAGAAGCCGATGTTGCAGTGTAGTCTATAGCGTAAACTGCAGTCTCTAGAGTATAATATATTTTATTGTTTTCAATATCTAGGTTTTTAACTCCATCAAGAGATTCAGGAAAGGTAATTTTGCTAATAGAATTGTCAGATAATTTTACTTTTACGATTTCACTTCTTTCTCCGTAAGCACTTCTAATCGTGTACAAAACACCATCTTTAATTTCCATTGAATCTGCTCCTAGACCAAGAGTAACAGGAGTTTCAAGTTTGTTTGTTGCAGTGTTTACCACTAATAATTTATCATTGTTGTATGGTTCGGTTACATACAAGTTATTGTTGTAAACTTCAATGTGATTAGCAGTTGCGTTTAGTGCAATTGTAGATTCTACTTTGTTTGTCGCCAAATTGATAACAGCGATAAAATCATCGGTATTTCCAGCTGGATTTTTTTCAGAATAATAAGTGTTTGCGTTAGTAACATACGCTTTTCCGTCTTTTACAACACCATATCTTGGAGTAATTAAGCCAGTTTCAATTTTTGCTTCAAGTTTAAATGTATAACGGTTTACTACATTTATAACGTTAGAACCGCCAGCAATGATATAGGCTTTGTCTCCGTCAAAAAATACATTCTGAAGATATTTTCCAACAAAATCAGCTCCATTTACAGTATTGTATACATCTTTTGTAAAAGTATTTAAATCGTCACTAACGAAAGAAACAGAACCTCCACCAGTAGAATTTCCTTCGTTTAAGATGAAAATTCCATTATCGTAAACTCCTTTTGGATCATTAGAGTCATCGTCATTAGAACAAGAAACAAGAAGCGAAATGCTAATTGCTGCAAAAAATAATCTAGTTAATTTCATTATATTAAAATTTAAGGTTTAAGTACAAATTAAAATTTCTTCCTGGCATAGGTCTATATTCTAAACTTTGATAAAATGTATTCCAAAGATTTAAGACCTGAAACCCAACTTTAAAAGATGACAAAAGTTTGAAATCGTAATCAATCCCAATATTTGACACATTATAGGCATCCACAATTTTATCAGGATCGTTGTCTGATTGTGTATAAACAAAGCCATTATAAAGAAATTGATAGTAGGCAGAAATGTTTTTCCTTGAATAGGCGACAGAAGCTGTGGCTTTATGAAAAGGAACAAAAAATAATTGCTTTTTTGTTTCAATATTTTCAGAAACGGTGTAAGCGTAAGTTGCATTTGCAGTCAGGTTGTTTTTACCAAAACTTTTTTTCCAGCTCAATAATGTTTCAGCTCCATAGCTATCAACCTTGTCTGTGTTTTGTGGTATCCAAATGCCATTTGTGCCAGGAACCCATCGGAGCAAATCTTTTATTTTGATGTAATAAAAGGTCTGAGTTACATGGAAGTTTTGAAATGTAAAAACATTTCCAATTTCGGCCTGATAGGAACTTTCAGGCTTTAAATTAGGATTTCCGCCTTCTTCCCAGTACAAGTCATTAAAAGTTGGAATTCTGAAGTTTCGTGAGGCATTCAGCTTCAAATTATATAGTTTTCCAAACTGATAAGAAGAGCCAATTGAAAATAAAACAGGGGATTTATAGTTGTCTGTAAATTCTTTGCGCACGCCAAATTCGTTTTTCCAATTAGCAGAAGCATCTTGTTTAACCAGTAAAGCGGCAGAACTTATTTCTCTTGTATTATCGCCAAAACCACTTCCGTATCCTTTAGTTCGGCTATAATCCAATATTCCATTAACTTGTACTGATTTCAAGACTTGGTATCCGAAATCTGCTTTAGTGATTAAGTTTTCTGTTTTTCCGTAAGTGTAAATATTGCTTGAATTATCTGCGTAATACTGATAATTTTCAAAAATATAAGCGGTTTTTAAATTGGTTGTAAACTTTCCAAAATTACCGTCATATTCAAGTAAGTTCCGATTAAAGCCATTAACATATTTGCTTTTCATTTCAGATTCTGAAACTAATGACGTATTCCTATCTGTATTAGAAGTTTGAGAGTATAATTTTAAAATGTTTTTAGCATTAAATTTATAACCCATATTGGCACTCAACGTAATAACATCATATTGTCCGTTTTGATTCCAGCGTTGTTCGCCTTTCCAATTATATTGGTTTAAATATTTATAATCGTTTGTTGAGCTGTTTTTTGAAAGACCAATTTGGGCGCTCCATTTTTTGTTGGAAATAGAAGTTTTATAGTTAATCCCAATTGTATTAAAACTGCCGTAATCTAGTCGTAAATTATTCTCAAAACGATTATTAAACAACAAATCGTTATTTAGATGCACAGTTCCGCCAACTGCACCGCTTCCGTAAATTACGCTTCCGCCACCGGCTTTTACACTTACGGAATTATAATCTGATCCTGCGATAGTATTAAAATCGGTGCTTCCGTTCATTTGAGAATTGATATTTATCCCATTCCAAATTACTGCTGTTTGCGAAGAAGTCGTTCCTCTAAAAGCAACTGTAGAAAGCATACCACGCCCGTATTCTTTGAAATATATAATCGAATTAAAATTTAATAAATCGGTAAGAAGCGCCTCGTTTTTGTTGATTATGGAATCATTTAATTTTAAAACAGACTGTGAAGTTGAATAAGCTCTTAAATTTTTGTCTGAAACAAAAACTTCTTTAAGGCTATTAATAGAATCGTTCTGCGCCGAAATAATCTGGCACAATACAAATAAGCAAAAAGTAAAAAGTCTTTTTAAAGTCATAATTTCTACACTCTTTTTCCCGAGAGCTCGATATTGGTTATAAAGGCAGGTCTCCTGGCTTGCGTCTTGCTGTTTACCTTCCCACCACGCAAGGCGTGACAGTGGTTTGTAGTTACAGCAAGCATTCGTTTTAGAACTAAGCTTACAGTTGCGGGTACAGCTCAAGAATTATACTTGATTCCCTTTTAATGTATTTTTAAAATTAAAAACACAACCTTAATTTGCAGCAAAGATAAAGTTAAAAATATGGATTAATCAAATTTGTTTTACTTTTAAGGCGTAATAGTCAAACAAATCAAGAATTTATAATTTAATTCTGATAACTTCTCCAAAATCAACTTTATTATTAAATGCATCTTTTAAAGGAAGTGAAGTCTGGTGACATAAAATACTTCTAATAATTCCAGCATGAGCAACAATAATTATAGGTTCTTTTATTGTTGAGATTTCATTAAAAAAATAGCCAACTCTTTCATGTAATTCATCGAAAGATTCTCCATTTGTAACTTTGATATTCACGAAATCTTCCATCCACGGATTCAATTCTTCTGGCGGAATTTCATTCCATGTTTTCAATTCCCAATCGCCAAAATTCATTTCTTTTAAACGTTCATCTTCCTGATAAGAAATGGTTGAAATGTTTTTTTGAATGTGTTGGGCTAAAATGACGCAACGCTTTAATGGGCTGGAAAAAATAACAGCTTCTGAAGGTAATTCTGAAATGATTCTGCTGAAAACTTCATCAAAAGGTTTTACAATATCTACATCAGATTGTCCGTAACAGACTCCTTTTTCGCAGATTGTTTCGGTGTGGCGAACTAGATAAATTTCCATAAAAATAAAATGCTTAAGTAAAAAACCACCTCACACACTTGTTGGGTAGCGCCAAGACAATCTCCCGTATAGCCATCAATCCATTTTTGGAAATAGCGTGCTAGAAAATATCTCGCTATAAAAACAGGAATTATAGCGTATAGAATTTTTAAATCGAAATAAGAAAATAAAATCAACGGAATCAAGCCGAAAAAGAAAGAACCCAAAACTTCTTTCCAAGTATATTGCTTTGCAATAGGTTTGCTTTTGCTCGAAGCATCATCGCGAGAATATTGATGAGTGAAAACAATGCTAATCGCCACTAAACGGCTTAATGAATGAGCGGAAATAAACAAAAGGAGGATTTTAAAAACTGCCATCGAATCGTAAACTTGAAATAGTACAATAGATTCTGAAAGCAATTTAAATTTTAATAAAAAAAGCAAAACCAATCCAATTGCTCCGTAAGCACCGATGGCACTGTCTTTCATGATCATTAAGATTTTTTCTTTGGTCCAGCCTCCGCCAAAACCATCGCAAACATCTGCAAATCCGTCTTCGTGAAAAGCGCCAGTTGTTAAAATCGAGGCAATGATAGCCAAGATTACAGCAGTTTCGGTAGAAAGAAATTGGGCAAATAGGGAATAAGATAAAAAAGAAATGCTTCCAACAATCCATCCAATAAAAGGAAAGTATCTTGTGGCTTTATTTAAATAATCTGGATGATGTGTAATGTTTTTTGGACATGGAATTCTAGTGTAAAACATTAAACAGGTAAAGAAAATATGGAGTTCTTTTTTCATTTTATAGATGAGAATTTGGCTAAAGCCCATTTTAGTTATTAATATTAAATCAACATCTAGAGATGTTGGCTAATCATTTTATGTTTGTAAAGCTAAATATATTTAGCTTTTTCTTTTGAAAAATAAATATTATTTAATTTTTTGAGTTGCCTCCAGATTTATCTGGAGGGTGAAAAAATGACAAATAAATTGGTTTTAGCCAAACAATTAAGGTAAATATCGTTTTAATCTTTTCTTTAAGTAATTAAAATGTGTTGATTTGGCTAAAGCCTTTTTTAGAAACAAATTTATGACCTCCAGATAAATCTGGAGGCAATTGAAAGAAAGTTAAATGAATTCTTATGAATTGCCAACATCTTTAGATGTTGGTTATTATATTGATAGTTAAAAAGGCTTTAGCCAATTTTTTTATAAATGCTTAAATCCAAATCTCGTAATGAATTCATCATATTCTTCCTGAAAAGTTTTCTTTTTATGATGTTCTTCTTGATTTTTAATATAATCTCTTACTTTATCAACAATAGATTCTGAAACTGAAACAGCAAAATAATCATCTTGCCATTCAAATTTTTGCTGAGTTAATTGATTTTTATTGATCCAATACGAAGATTCTCCTTTAAGTAATTGTATTGTTTTTTGAATAGTTTGATTATTTCCTAATGAAATTAGACAATGGCAATGATCAGAATATCCGCTAATAAAGTCAAGATAAGTATCTTTTTTTAAAGCATTCTCTTTTATATGATTCCAGACTTTTTGTCGAAGATCGATTGAATTTAAAAACGGAAGTCTATTTTTTGTACTCCAAACACAGTGGATATAAACTTTTGTAAAAGGCATATATATTATTTTATAATTTAATATTTGATATTCAAAATTATAAAAATCAACCACAAAAAAGAAAGTTATTTCCTACTCACTCCCGCGCTTTCAAAACTAGCCATTTCATTCAAAAAAGTTTCAGCTGATTTTAAGATAGGGAAGGCTACAGCACAGCCAGTACCTTCTCCCAAACGTAAATCTAAATTTAAAATAGGTTTTGCTCCTAAATAAGTAAGCAATTCTGAATGTGCTTTTTCAGCAGAGCAATGACAGAAAACAGCATTTTGTTTGATGTTCGGATTTATTTTATAAGCAATTAAATAGGCAACTGTACAAATAAAACCATCAACAAGAATTATCATTTTATTTTCAAAAGCTTCAAGCATTGCACCAGACATTTGAAGAATTTCAAAACCTCCGAAATAGGAAAGTTGCGATAGTATTTCGGCTTGACCAGAATAATTATCGACTGCTTTTTTAAGCAAGTTTTGTTTCAAGAGCAGTTTTTCATTTTCGACTCCGGTTCCTTTTCCAATACAATCTTCGATAGGGAAATCGGTTAGAATACTCATTAAAACAGAAGCGGTTGAAGTATTTCCGATGCCCATTTCGCCAAAACCAATACAGTTGGAACCTGATCTTGCAATATTTTGAACGATTGATTTTCCTTTGTCCAAACACAATTGGACTTCAGATTCGCTCATGGCAGGAACGTGCAGAAATGATTGCGTGCCTTTGGCAATTTTGGCATCGATTAATTTGGCACTTGTTGGGAAATCATAATTGACTCCAGCATCTACAATAGACAATTCGATATTATTCTGTTTGCAGAAAACGTTGATTGCCGCGCCGCCCTCTAAAAAATTATTGACCATTTGACGTGTGACGTCTTGCGGGTAATCGCTCACGCCATGATTGGCAATTCCGTGATCGGCAGCAAAAACAACGATATTAGGTTTGATGATTTTCGGATTTAAAGTTTCAAAAACTGTTGCCATTTGAAAAGCTAAAGATTCTAAAGTTCCCAAAGATCCGACAGGTTTTGTTTTTGAATCTATTTTTTCTTGTAAAAGTCTATCGAAATCAGATTTGCTTTCAATTTTATTTTCTGATTTTAAATCAAAATCAGGAATTTTTATTTGATGGATTTCTTTGATTTCGTTACAAACAGGAGCTTCCGATTTTTGTTTCCAATGCAATTGCTGTAGCATTGGCTGATTGTTGTAGTTGGTTGCTGGTTTTCCGATGCAGAAATAACCCAGCGGTTCTATATTTTCGGGTAAATCAAGGATTTTTTTAAACTGGTAATAATTTAAAATCGAAACCCAGCCCATTCCGTAACCTTGTTCTGTAAGCGAAAGCCAGATGTTTTGTGCTGCACAAACCGAACTGAATTTTACGGCTTCATTACTGCCAATGGTTCCAATTGTAAATTGATTTAGAACCGAACGATCATAAGCAATGATAAGTCCAATTGGAGCTTCTTCGATAGCTTCAAGTTTAAGCGATCTATAAAGTTCTTTTTGTTCGGGATTGTCTGTAAGCTCTTCGGCTTTTTTATTATAATCTAAAAAAAGCTTTTTAATAGACGTTTTAACTTCATTTGATTTAATGAGGTAATATCGCGTAGCATCTGTCAACCCAACAGAAGGCGCCCAATGTCCAGCCTGTAAAGCTTTTTCGATTACTTCGTCTGGAACTTCATCAGTTGTAAAATGTCGGGTATCTCGTCGGGATTTTAATATGTCGTCTAAATGGCTCATTTTTTTAAATTCCAAATTTTTTAAACTCCAAATTCCAAATCTGAAAACGGAAAAATTCTAGTAAAGATAAAGCATAGCTTTGGAATTTGGAGTTTAAAACTTGGGATTTGCTTTTAAATTATTGGAATTTGAAGTTTTTATATTGGAATTTATCCCTTGATTTTAACTGGAATTCCAGAAACCATCAGCACAACTTGATCAGCATTCGCAGCAAGAAATTGATTCATCCAGCCTTGAAGTTCGACAAATTTTCTACCGATATGTGTTTCAGCATGAACACCCATTCCGATTTCGTTTGTTACAATGATAATATTGGCATTTTCATGTTTCGCGATTGCAAGAAATTCTTTTTTAGCTTCTTCTAAACTTAGCTCCACATCATTTTTTGTGTCGATAAAGAAATTGGTCAGCCAAAGCGTTACACAATCAATTAATGCCGTTTTACCCGAGAAATCAATTTCACTTAAATATTTTTCTTTTTCAACATTGGTCCAATGTTCATCTCTTTCTTTTTGATGGCGATCAATTCGGTTTTGAAAATCAGTATCCCATTTTCTGGCTGTTGCTACATATAAAGGAGAATCAGAAAGTTCTAAAGCTAGTTTCTGAGCGTATCCGCTTTTTCCAGATCGCTCGCCGCCAGTGATTAAATAAAGCATTTTTATTAATTATAAGTTTTGAATTATGAATTATGAGTTTGGGCAAGTTATAAATTAATTATGAAGACCAACACATAATTCATAATTTATAACTCATAACAATTAATAGGGGCAATGTCGGCAGTTATTTCCACAACAGGTTCCTCTTTTTAGATGAAACCAAGCTTTAAAAACATAGTTGCCATTTTCGATATAATAATCGATTCCTTCAATTAAATTGTCGTTTTTAGGTAAAAACATAGCCTTATTTTTAAGCGCTTTTTTCGGAGTTACGGTTTCGACATAAGCATCGATTTTATCTTCGCAAGCTTCCTTAAAACACACAGGACAAAGGCAGTCGCCTCCATCTGAGAGATTGAAAATAGGTGGATAATCATTACACCAGCACTTATTTTCGGGTGAAGTGTCGCCGCATGAAAAAGCGGTTTCGCAACTGGAGCAGATTTTTGTTTTTGGTACATTCATCAAATAAAAGGCTATTTGTTTAAATTTGTACGAATAAAGGTAAACAAAAAAAATAGAAATTCATTTACCTTTGTGGCCACACAAAACATAAAATATGAAATATTTTTTCCATAAATTACCAGTCGTTTTTTTACTTCTTTTAGTAATTAGCTGTAAAAAGAATGAAGCGCAAGATACTGTAAAATCTGCTCCTGCCAAAGAAAGTATTGAATTTGCAACTGGACTTTCTATCATAAAAAATGATGGCTATTCGATTGTAAATGTGAGCAATCCGTGGCCAAATGCTAAAGGAAAATTTACTTACATTTTAAAAGAAAAAGACGCACAAATTCCTGATAGTTTAAAGCAATATATTTCGATAAAAGTTCCTCTAGAAACTATTGTTGTAACTTCAACCACCAATATTCCTTTTTTAGAAATGTTGGAAGTAGAGAATAAATTGATCGGATTTCCGCATACAGATTACATATCTTCGGAAAAAACCAGAGCATTAATTGACAAAGGTTCTGTGAAAAACGTTGGACAAAATGAAAAACTGAACATCGAACAATTAATAGAATTAGCCCCAAACTTGATCGTAACGTTTGGTGTTGATAATAATAATCCGATGTTAGATAATCTTAAAAAAAGCGGATTGAATGTTTTAATTCAAGGCGATTGGATGGAACAGTCTCCGCTAGGAAAAGCAGAGTGGATTAAACTGTATGGCACTTTATTCGGTAAAGAAGAAAAAGCAAAAGAATTGTTTGATAAAATTGTGGAAAGCTACAATCAGGCGAAAAAATTAGTTGCTGATAAACCTGCCACTTCAAAAGTTTTATATGGCTCAATGTATGAAGATGTTTGGTATGTTGCGAAAGGAAATAGCTGGGTAGCGCAGTTCATGAAAGATGCAAAATCTAATTATTTATGGGCCGATTTGGAAGGAACAGGAAGTGAAGGCTTGTCTTTTGAAAAAGTGCTGGATAAGGCAAAAGATGCGAATGTTTGGATCGCTTCGGGATCTTTTAAAAGTTTGGACGAATTGCAAAAAGCAAATCCGCATTATGCTGAATTCGATGCTTTTAAAAATAAAACTATTTACAATTTTGAAGGTAAAGTAGGAGCAACGGGCGGAACAGTTTATTACGAATTAGCGCCAAGCCGTCCAGATTTAGTTTTGAAAGATTATATCAAGATTTTTCACCCTGATTTATTGGCGAGTTACGAATTTACATTTGCTTCTAAATTGAATTAATTTTGGTGAACAAAACACGAAATACCATTTTATTTGTCGTTCTGGCATTAAGTCTTTTATTAATGTTTTTTGCGAGCATTAGTTTAGGATCGGTCACCATTCCGTTAAAAGATGTTTTTGCGAGTCTAACAGGTGGGCATGCGACAAAATCAACTTGGGAATATATTATTATTAATTATCGTTTGCCAAAGGCGATCACCGCAGTTTTAGTCGGAACAGGACTTTCGATAAGCGGACTTTTGATGCAAACTTTATTTAGAAATCCGCTTGCAGGACCTTATGTTTTAGGACTGAGTTCTGGCGCAAGTTTGGGTGTTGCTTTTGTGATTTTAGGTGCAGGGTTTCTTCCTTCTTTTTTAAGTGCAATCGCTTTGTCTTCTTACGGAATTGTCTTGGCATCGACTTTAGGAAGTACGTTGGTTCTTTTTTTAGTTTTAGTTGTTTCACAACGATTACGAGATACAATGGCAATTTTGATTGTTGGTCTGATGTTCGGAAGTTTTACGACTGCTATTGTAAGTGTGCTTACTTATTTTAGTACAGCAGAACAGCTTCAGAAATTTACTTTTTGGTCAATGGGAAATTTAGGAAATCTTTCTTGGACAACAATTATAATTTTAACGATTTGCGTTGGAATCGGTTTGCTTTTAAGCGCTAAAAGTATAAAATCTTTAAATGCCTTGCTTCTTGGCGAAAATTACGCTAAAAGTATGGGGTTGAATTTTAAGCAGGCAAGATTAGTGATCATTTTTGCAACCAGTATTTTGTCTGGCGCGATTACAGCTTTTGCTGGTCCAATTGCTTTTGTGGGTTTAGCAGTGCCGCATATTGCCAAACTGACTTTTCAGACGAGCAATCATACGGTTTTATTTTGGAGCACTTTATTTTTCGGATCGATCATAATGTTGTTTTGCGATATTGTTTCTCAAATGCCAGGTTTTGATGTAACACTTCCTATAAATGCGGTTACCTCTATAATTGGTGCGCCAGTTGTCATTTGGCTTTTAGTGAGAAAAAGAAATTTTTAATAAATTATTTTGCCACAGATTATACAGATTAGCACAGATTTTTTTTAAATCATTTTAATCCTTTAATCTGTGGCAAAAGGAAAAACTTAGAACCTTAGCACCTCAGTAACTTAGAATCTTAAAAAAATGAACGACATCTTAAAGACTTCAAATCTAAATATTGGATACAAATCCAAGAAAGGTGTTGCAACTATTGCTGCCAATTTAAATCTAAATTTAGCTTCAGGAAAACTCATCACTTTAATAGGAGCCAACGGAATAGGGAAGTCGACTCTGCTAAGAACGATTACTGGAATCCAAAAGCCATTGTCAGGAAATGTTTATTTGAACGAAAGAAAGATTTCAGATTATAGTCCTTTAGAATTAGCGCAGAATTTAAGTCTAGTTCTAACTGAAAAACTGCCGCCAAGCAATCTTTCCGTTTTCGAATTGGTTGCCTTAGGCCGCCAGCCTTACACCAATTGGGTAGATAAATTATCTGATGAAGATATTGCTAAAGTTCATGAAGCAATGAGTCTGACCCAAATTGAACATTTAGCTCAAAAAAAGCATTTTCAAATCAGTGATGGGCAATTGCAAAAAGTGTTAATCGCACGAGCTTTGGCTCAGGACACGCCCTTAATTATTTTGGACGAACCAACAACGCATCTTGATTTGCTTCATAAAGTTTCCTTATTCAAATTATTGAAAAAACTGACTCAGGAAACTCAAAAATGCATTTTATTTTCAACGCATGATATCGATTTGGCGATTCAGTTAAGTGACGAAATGATTATGATGACGCCAGAAAGTATAGTGCAAGATGAGCCTTGTAATTTAATTTCAAACGGAAGTTTCAGCAATTTGTTCAAAGACGAACATATTATTTTTGATGCTGAAAAAGGGAAGTTTATTGTAAGTTAGAATTCTCGGCGCTCCTGCAAGGTTTTCAAAAAAACCTTGTAGCTATTTTACATAAAACGATCAAAAATAATTCAGACCTACAAGGTTTTGAAAATCTTGCAGGAGATAGAGCAACTGTCCGCTACATCTTTTCCGATTAAACAGTTAAACAAATAAACGATTAAACTTTCTTCAACCCAATTTGTCTCTTCGCTTCACCAACCACAAAAGCAACTGAATTGGCAATATTAAAACTGCGAATAAGCGGAGACATCGGAATTGTTAAATGATTTTCGAATCTAGCCATAAATTCTTTGCTTAAACCAACGCTTTCTTTTCCGAAAACCAGCCAATCGCCATCTTGAAATTCATTTTCCAAATATGATTTATCAGAATGCGAACTCATTAAAAATACACGTGATTGATCTGGAATTTGTGCAATCCATTCTTCTACATTTTGATATTCGGTAACATCAAGATGAACCCAATAATCCAATCCTGAACGTTTTAAGTTTTTGTCGTTAATGACAAATCCAAAAGGGTGAATTAAATGAAGACGGCTTTCTGTGCCAACGCACAATCTGCCAATATTTCCAGTATTATTTGGTATTTCTGGTTCTACAAGAACTATGTTTAACATCTTTTTGAGTTATGAATTATAAGTTATGAGTTATCGCAAATTATCTAATTGCCACATTATCTAATTATCTAATTGAAAATCAGAAACTTCAAGAACTTCGCCTGCTTTTAGATTTTGCAAATATACATTTCCTATTCGAACGCGAACCAGACGTAGGGTAGGAAAACCAACAGCAGCAGTCATTTTTCGAACTTGGCGAAACTTTCCCTCGTTTATGGTAATAGATGCCCAAGAAGTAGGGCCATGACGTTCGTCTCTAATTTTTTTTGCTCTTGGTCCAAAATCAGGAATTTCGGTAATGATAAAAGCAGTACAAGGTTTGGTTTTATACTTTCCGCCATCAAAACCAATTTCGACACCTTTTTGCAATTGTTCGATGGCTTCTGGAGTAATCACGCCGTCAACTTGAACATAATATTCTTTGTCCACTTTTTTGCTTCTTATTTGTTCGCTAACTTTTCCGTCAGTTGTCAGTAAAAGCAAGCCTTCAGAATCTTCGTCGAGTCTTCCAATTGCCATTGTTTCTTCAGGAAAATTGTGCAATTCGCCCAAAAGCTTTTTCTTTCTTTTTAGTTCATAAATAAATTGGCTTAAGTAGCCGTAAGGTTTAAAAAGAAGGAAGTGTCGGTGCATTTTTAATTTTTTGCAAAGATAGTTTCTTAAAATTAAAACCTAGTTACGGGTTTTGCGATTTTATTTTTTTTATCCATTGGTAGACAAACCAAATTACGGTAACAATAAAAATGACTATTAAAATAGAATAATAGTTTTCGAAAAAATCGTGAAAATAACTTCCAACCATAATATAAATTGAAGCCATACAAAGTTTGATCAAGATAAACTCGGAATTTGACCAAGTGGTTTTCATTTTGAAGAAATTCATAATGATTAATTCTTTAAGTTGCTTTAGATAAAGGTAATAAAATTAAGAATAGGTGGCAATTATAAAAGAAAAGCACATTTAAGTCATAATTTTATTGAACTTAGAATTCGTAATATTATAATTTAAATCTAAAATAATATTGCTATGGAAACGAATGACTTAGGAACAAAAAAGATAAACGGAACGCAGAAGAATATTGATGAATCTAAAGGAAAAAACGTTTCGCATGATAAAGAACTAAAAGATGCAAAACTAAATAAGGAATTGGTTACAGATGCAGATGGCGATAAAAAGATTGTGGAAAGAGCCCGAAATGAAAATGAGGATATTAAAGAAAAACTCCACCAAACAAATCTGCAAAATCCAAATGCAAACCGTGGCGTAGAAACAGAAGAAGAAGCCAAGAAAACGGTCGAGAATAAAGATCATAATTCTGACATCACTCCTAATCGATATCCGAACTCACATCCAGATAATCATGAGGATCGCGGAAATATGAAGTTGGATGAAGAGGAATAATACAATACGAAATTTTAAGCAAAATCTCGTCAATTTAATATCAAATAACATAACATTAGCGGTAAGCGTTAATGTTATTTTAAACTCTTTTAAAAGCTTCGCTAATGCTCAGGATCTTCGTAAATTAGAAGAATCAATTTAAAAACATATATAAAATGGCACTTTTAGAAAATAAAGTAGCTTTTGTATCTGGCGGCGGTTCAGGAATTGGACGTGCAGTGGCAGAAGCATACGCTCGAGAAGGAGCAAAAGTAGTAGTATCTGATATAAATGTAGAGCACGGTGAAGAAACCGTAAAAAATATAAAAGACAAAGGCGGAGAAGCTTTTTTTGTAAAAGGTGATTCGTCGAGTGCCAGTGACAATAAACATATGGTTGAGGTTGCGGTTTCAAAATATGGCAGACTGGATATTGCATGTAATAATGCAGGAATGGGAGGTCCGGCTAAACCAACTAGAGAATACGATCCCGAAGCTTGGGATAAAGTGATTGGGTTAAATTTAAATGGTGTTTTTTATGCCTGCCGTTACCAATTGGAACAAATGGAGAAAAACGGTGGAGGGAGCATTGTAAACATAGCTTCAATTCATGGACAAGTTGCCGCTCCACTTAGTCCAGCTTACACAGCTTCTAAACATGCCGTTGTTGGTTTAACGAAAAATATAGCGGTTGAATATGCACAAAAAAATATTCGCTGTAATGCTGTTGGACCTGGTTATATTGAAACAGCACTTTTGAAAGATAATTTGAATAAAGAAATGATGCAGGCCGTTGCGGCAAAATCTGCCATGAACCGATTAGGAACAGCAGAAGAAATTGCCGAATTGGTTATTTTTTTAAGTTCTGAAAAATCTTCTTTCACGACAGGAAGTTATATTATAGCCGATGGAGGTTATACCGCAGTCTAATATTTTTTAGAGTAAATAACATCACTAATGAAAAGGCAGTAAGCGAAAGCTTACTGCTTTTTTTGTTTAAAAATATACTGGATTTGTAGGAAATGCAAGGTTTTTAAAGGTTTTTGATCTATCGTATGTTTTGAATAATGTTTTGTACTAAGTCTTTTTTGTTGATTTTATTTTATTATCTTTAAGTTAATGTTAAGCTTTATTGAATTAAATTGATAAATATGCAGGTATTAAGTTTATGATTTTGTAATATTCGCTTAACTTTAAAGACTATAAATTTGAACTCTAAAAACTCTATTCTTTAACGTATGAAAAACAATTACTTTTCGCGCCATCTTTTGGCTCTTTTATGTTTTTTTGCTTGCTTTTCTGGAGATCTTTTTGCCCAGACAATGCCAGCGGTGCAGGCACTGCCTATCGATCAAAAATTTACAGGATTGGCCGCAAACTCTACTACTTATCCAGCTGGTTTTCAAGGTTGGTTGGTAAGTTCAAGTCAGAACACATCAACTTATAGTACAGCATTGTCTGGCGATAGAGCTTTAATAGCTAGCAGTACAGCAAATACTACTAGTGGAAATATTCATAACTTCGATGGTAAGATAGGTTTTCTAAATACTACTAGCGCAGATTTTGCAATTGGTTTTGCATTCTCGAGTACTGGTGTGACAGGTGTTAGAGTTGAATACGATGCTATGGTTATACGAAATCCTTATGATGGAACAGCCAATTATCGTCTTCAGGAAATGGCTTTACAATATCGAGTTGGAGTTACTGGACCTTTTATCACTTTGCCTTCTACAGCTTATATTAATAATAGTACAACACCACAAATTACAGCAGTTACTACCCCGTTAGATAATGCTGTTAAAAGAATTGGTGTTACGTTGCCAAGTGACTGTGATAACCAAGCAGTGGTTCAAATAAGATGGATTGCAAGATTAGCTTCAGGTTCTTCAGGTTCTCGCCAATCTTATGCAATAGATAATATTACGATTGACAAAGATATTCTTGCTCCAGTTTATAGTTCTGGTTATCCGAAAGCAGCGAATATTTTAGGATTAAGTTTTGATTTTGTTAGTAAAATAAATGAAATAGGAAAAACATATTATGTTTTGCTTCCAGCAGGTAGTGCAGAACCAACGGTTGCACAAATAAAGGCAGGACAGGACGCAAATGGAGCTGCAGCTTTACAATCAGGAGTTTTTGACGTGACAAATTCCGATCAAGAATATGTAAAAAGTTTTACAGGATTGCCTTTAAGTACAGCATTTTCTGTTTTTTCTGTCTCAGAAGATGTTGTTGGAAATGTTCAGGCATCGGTTAATAAAGTAGATGTGACAACACTAAGTGTGATGCCTCCTGCTATAACTCCATCTGTTGCTGTATTGAATTTGGGAGGTACTGAACCAAATTTTGATCCCTTAATAAAAAGCTACCAAATAGGAGCTTCCGATCTTACTGCCAATGTAATAGTTACTGCCGCAGGAGGTTTTACTATTTCAAAAGATAATGCTGCATTTTCATCAACCTTATCATTTGTTCCTGCTGATTTTGCTTCTAATGCAACGCCTACAGTTTATGTAAAAATCGTACCAACTTCAGTTGGAAGTTTTACGGGTTCAATAGCTCATGAAACAACAGGAGGTGTGGCAAAAACAGTTAGCTTGACTGCTTTTGGAGTAAATCCTTTTGTACAAAATTTTGACGATGCCAATGTTTTTGTAAACAGTAAATGGCAACAATACAATGAAGCAGGATCTCTAAACCAGTGGACTTACACTAATCAAGCGCGCAATGTTAACTCTGGAACCGGAGCGGTTTTGATGAACGGATATTCAGATGCAGGAGCTAGCAAAGATTGGTTAATTTCTCCACGATTACGTTTAGATGGTTTTACTCAAATTCCGTTATTATCTTTCTACTCTCGTCAATATTATGATGGACCATCTTTAAAATTAGTAGTTTCTACAAACTATGACGGAGTAAGCAATCCTAATACCGCAACATGGACACCATTAAATGGTAAATTTCCAGAAACTACAGGAAGTTATGCAAAATCTGAGTTTATAAATTTAGCAGCGTATAAAACAGATCATACTTATTTGGCTTGGGTTTACGAAACAACTTCTGGTGGACTGGATAATGCTGCGGAATGGTCTTTTGATGATTTCGCTATTATCGATGAATCAAAATTTGTAGATTCTAACCCACGTTTAGATTTTGCGGATGTAAGTCCAAACTCGGTTTCTGCTAGTCAGTCTTTTGTTTTTAATGCAGCAGGCTACGGCGATATTACAATTGCAGCTCCAGCTTCTTATGAATTATCATTAGATAATATTTCATTTGCATCAAGCATTATTGTCTCTTCTGCCGATGCATTAGCAGGAAAAACAATTTATGCGAGATTTGCTCCAACAGAAAAAAAACCGACTATTTCTGGTGTATTAACCATTACAGGAACGTCTTTGAATAAAGAAATCGGATCATTTACAGGAACTTCTATATTAAAAGCAGATACTTATGATGTAGTGTCTTATAACCTAGAGTTTTTTGGAACTGATGTTAAAGATAAAAGTGGTGTTGAATTTGGGCCAACAAATGATGCTTTGCAAATAGAAAACGTCGCCAAAGTAATGAACAAATTAAATGCAGACGTTTATGTAGTACAGGAAGTTTCAGATGAGCCAGCATTAGATGCTTTAATTCAAAAAATTAGCATTAACGGAAAAACATTTGACAAAACAATCTCCACTTCTTGGTCCTACTCATTTCAGGCTTTAGATCCCTATTTTCCACCTCAAAAATTGGTAGTGATTTACAATACGCAAACAACTAGTGTAAAAAGTACAAAAGTATTATTTAAAGAGTTGTATGATCAAGTACGCGCCAATACTGTAGTATTGCCAGGTTATCCAGGAACAGATACTCCACAAGCGAATGATGATAGTTTTTTCTCATCTGGACGTCTTCCTTATTTAGTTCAGGTTGAAGCTAATGTTGGCGGAATTAAAAAAGAAATTAACCTGATCGATCTTCACGCACGTGCAAATAGCGGAACTGATATTTCAAAATACAATCAGCGAAAGTATGATATTGATTATTTAAAAGATGCATTAGATGCAGAATATCCGGACGCAAATTTAATTCTTTTGGGAGATTTTAATGATGATGTAAAAGCTTGGGTTGGTAACGCAAATACAGCTTCGTCTTACAAGAAATTTGTAGATGATACCGTTAATTATAATGCCTTAACATTGGATATCAGCAAGGCTGGAGCTTTTAGTTTCTTAAGTTCAGGAGGGTTTTTAGACCATATTTTAATTTCAAGCGAATTGAATGATGATTATATTGCCAATTCAATCTCAGTGTATGATCCAAGAAACGATATTGCAAATTATACAACTACAACTTCAGATCACGGACCAGTTATTGCTCGTTTCGAATTGAAACAGGACGTGCTTTCTATTCCTGATTTTGGAAAGAACCAGTATTTTGTAAAAGCATATCCAAACCCTGCAACAGATATTTTAAATTTCGACATCAAAACAACGCAGGGAAGGGATTTGAAAATTAGACTATATGACTTTAGTGGTCGTGCAATTGGAAACCCAATTAACGTTAAAAATGAATCTGAAGTTAGTACTGCAGTTGTCGCTGTTGGTAATTTTGTTTCTGGAGTATATTTTTATACGGTTACAGAAAATAATAAAGTCATTTTCAAAGACAAAGTCATCAAGAAATAGATTTTTTATAAAAGTAAAAAAGGTAGTTATTTAAAACTGCCTTTTTTTATGCCAATATTTTTCTGATTTCGTTTAAATTAATTTGATCTGGATTGGTAAAAAGAAAGAAATAATCCAATTGCCATTTCTGAGTTTTCTGAGCTTGCTTGCTTGTCGTTTGATCCCAAGGCGGATATACTCTTGTCGCTCTGATTCCTTCTTTATTTTGGGTAGAAAAAATACCTTTCTCCAATAAGATTTTCTTTGGAAAAATAAAGTGTCCCCAATTTTGATCTTTTCGAACAGAAACAATCACAAGATTAATAGTGTCAGAATAATCAAAAGGTGCAATGCTTCCCGTCTGATTTCGTTTCCATAAAGTAACAAACTGTCCCGTTTTGGTTGGAGTTATTTTGGCTTCTCGATAACAAATGTGTTTACTGTTTAGCAAAAAACGATAAGCGCTATATTCTTCACTTTCGCTTTCTTTTTGTAAAGAGGTCAGAAGCATTTCAGCCTTATCATAGATCATTTCTTTGCTTAATGATAAATCAGCCGACGCAGTAGTAAAATCCATAAAAATCAATTCTCAAGTATTCTTGAAAATTACGGTAAATCCAATTTAGAAAGAAACATTTAGGCCAAAATTTAATCCCCATTGGAATTGATTAAAAGATTGGCTATTCAATGGATTGATATAATAATTCATAGCAGGCTCAACAAAAACATTAGTTTTTTTATATACGCGGTACTGAACCGTACTGCTCAAAGTAGAACCATAAACGTAATCGTTGGCATTCATGTTTTCTCCAATAGAATGTCCGTCCAAATTCACATTGTTGGAAATCAGCTTTCCTACAAAACCTCCCGTATTTAAATTAATGCTAGCCTTATTTTTATTAAAAACAGCATAAGAAACCTCAAGCGGCACCTCAACATATCGTAAATTTTGATCCAGTTTACCCGTTTGTACGTTTTCATTTTTCATTGCTTCTTTTGTGCTGTTTGAAATTAAAAGGTATTCCTGACTTGATGAATTTGTTGTAGCAACGGGACTATCGGCAAAAGAATTGCCAGGATTAAAAAACGCATTGCTTTTTGCGCTTACGTAAGATACATTGGCAACACTTTGTCCCAATTCATTAATTTTTAAACCAGAACCTACAGCCCATTTTTTGTTAATGCTGTATTTTGTTTTTACACCATAAGAATTAGATTGTTTAGAATCGTTTACATTGCCCAGCGTTTTTTCGTTTTTGGTATTTTCAGAACTTGCTACACCTGCAAAAACGGCAACCGCCCAACGTTCTTTTTTGTCGATCAGATTGTCTTTTTTCTCTTTTTCTTCTTTTTTCTTTTCTGGAGATAAAATTCCTTTTTCTAGATTCTGAAGTTCCGCCAACTGCATTGAATCTACTTTGCTCAAACTTTTAGTAAGCTTTAAATCATCTTTTATGATAACTGCTTTATCGGTGCGTTTGTTTTCATTATTTACTGAAACAGCAACACTAGATTTATAGCTATCGTGATTTAATGAAGAACTATTATTTGTTGAAGACCTTTGGCTATTGAAAGCAAGATTTTGGTTGTTTTTAGTTGCCAGTTGTTCGTCAAAAATAGAATTTGAAAGTTGTTTTTTAGCTGTCGAATTAAATTTGCTTTGATTTCCAAATGCAATTTTTTCTTCAGAAATTCCTTTATTTGAAGTTTTCGAATTCGTATTTTCTAAAATAGATTTAGCAGAAGAATTGTAAGATTTTGCAACAGACTTATCTTTTGATGAACCATAATTCTGGAACGCAACAGATTGATTCGGAGTATTAGCCGGATTTGTTATATTGTATCTAGAATCCTTTTTATTGTTTTTGTTTTTAGAATTTGCCTCTGCTACAGAAGTTTCTGGAACTTGAATTCCCGATTGCGTATTAAACTGATTTTTTGTGTTCGAATTTTCGTTTAAAGAATCAGCTATTTTGCTATTAGTTTTATTTTGATCTAAATTTTTGCTGTTAGAAGGATCATTTGTTTTTTTGTCAAGAACTACGCTATTAGTGCTGTTTTCTAAACCGCCATTGTTAAGATTTCTATTTTCAGATGAACCAGTAAAATGTAATATTGAAGGCAGAAGCAACCCTAATAATAAGCATGCAGCAGCCGACCACCAAAGAACAACTCTCTTCTTCTTTTTTGGTTTGTCTAATTTTTCTTCAATCTGACTCCATAATTCTGGAGGCGGAACACTCGAAAGGTCTTCCATTGATGAAAAAATATCTTCTATTTTGTGCTTCTTCATGCTGTTTTAAAATTTTTTATGCTCAAAATTCGCTTTTGTAATATATGTTTGGCGCGATTTAGATTTGATTTTGAAGTCCCTTCGGAGATCTGTAAGAGTTCGGCGATTTCTCTGTGTTTCATTTTTTCAAATACATACAAGTTAAAAACCGTCCGATATTGATCTGGTAAATCTCGAATGTACTCCAGCAGTTTTTCCTGTTCTATCGGAATCACTTCTAATTCCTCTTCTTCTATAAAATCGGTGTCAGGATCAAAAACGTCTAAAAAGAAACTTTCTTTTTTCTTTTTGTTTAAAGCCTCAATGAGTTTGTTTATAAAAATCCGTTTCAGCCAGCCTTCAAAACTTCCTTCAAATTTGTATTGGCTTATTTTCTGAAACACAATTACAAAAGCTTCTTGAAAAACATCTTTCGCGTCATCTTCGTTCTTCATATATTTCAAACAGATACCATATAAAACAGGAGAGAACAACTGATAAATTTTCAGCTGTCCCTCTCTGTCATTTTTTATGCACAGTTTGATATATTTTTCTAACTCGTCTTTCAAGAAATGGTTCAAATTTGATTTTGCAAAAATAGTTTTAAATAGCTTACAAAACTATCTTTTGAAAATAGTTCGAGCACCATCTTGACTATTGCTTACAATGGTTAGGTTTTGATTGTCAAGGTTTTCTATTACATAAGTTTTGCCCTCGAACGTAATAAGATCATGTTCTGACTGGTCCAAAAATCCCTTTCCTTTTTCTATCTGATAAGCGCTGTTTCTTATCTCTACATTGTTTTTATATGTAATAACCCTTCCGTCTTGAGTAAAGATAATTTTCTTGGTAAATCCGATTGTTTTTGGTGTTGCTACATAAGGGTTATCAGAACCTCCAACAGATTTTTCCCAAATCCAAGTGTTTATTAACGATCCTGTGGCTTCTTCTTTAGAAGCATTAATAGAAATCATTGATGTAAAAAGAAAACAGACAATAAAAGATAAAAAGAGTTTCTTCATGATTGAATTATTTTAAGCTGGTAATTTTTTCTTGAATCGTTTTTTTGAAAAGTTTTATTTCAGAATTCTGATCTTCTGTATCATTGTTGTCGATATAAACTTTAGTTAAGCTTGCTCCTTGACGCAATTCAAAATAAACGCCGCCTTGATCTCCAGAATCAGGAGTACCGTATACTTTGGTTTGTCCTTTTAAGGCTAAAATCTCAGCAGGAACGCTTTTTAATAACAAAGTATATTCTCCTCTTTTAATTGTTGGCGTATATCTGTATTGTCCAAATTCGTATTGGTTTGCGGCAACATTTAAGAATTTTAAAGTGTTGTAATCATTGATTTGGAAGAATTTCTGGCAGTCTGAACTTAAACATTTGTTATTGAAGCTTCCAATAACAATATTGTCTGCACTTTCTGTTGTTTTGTTGAAAATCATTCCTTTTGTTGTTTTCGGAATCAAAACAAAATCAGTAGGATATGTTGGACTAGGAGTTACTGTCTCTCCTGTTACAGGAGCTTTTTCGTAATAGTTCACAACAATTTCGCAGTTGTTTTCAACGATAGAGCTAATTACAATATCGTAACCGCTTGTTGGTTTCGCACCAGCAAAAATTCCAACTAAATACTCTTTTGTAAAATCAATATCAGGATTGCTTGCAACAGGACAGTTGTTATCATGTTTGGTGAAATATTTATTCATTAATTCTTGAGACCCAATAACAATTGCTGCTGGATTATTTTGAAGAGTCTTTTCGCTATAATTGCAAGAGAAAGGGAAACCAGTAAAATTTACAACTGTATTAGAACCGCAATCTACATAGTTATTTCCATCATTTAGAGAACAGGCGCTGAATCCGAAGGCTACAAATAAGCCAAGCATTAATTTTTTCATAAATTATTTTAATAGGTTTATATTTTAGTAGATAGGGGTTTCAAAAAAAGGTTGCGTTGAGGTTTAATTTTTTTTTAAATAAAATGTTGGTTTAGTTTGAATTGAGAATGAATTAGTGAAATTTCTAATTTAAAAACTATGCTCTACGTATTATTGCGTACTTTTACGTAAAATAAACTTAGATATGTCTGATTATATACCGTTTTTATTAGGCTTTGTTGTCGCGCTTTTTATTGGCATATACGTAGGCAGAATGCTTTCTGCATCAAAATTTCAGTCAGAAAAAGCCATTTCTGAGGAGAGAGTAAATGCTTTAAATGGCCAGTTGCAAATGCTGAAAGAACAATTTGAAAACGAAAAAAATAATTTTCAAAAACAGTTGCAACTCAATATTTCGGAAAAAGAAAACATTCGAACAGAAAAAGACAGTCTGGCCATTCAGCTTTCTAAAAAAGAAGTTGATTTTGAAAATTTATGGGAACGCCATAAAGAACAAAAAAGCGAAATCAACGAGCTTCAGGAAAAATTTACCAAAGAATTTGAAAACCTTGCCAATAAAATCTTAGAAGAAAAATCGGCTAAGTTCACTGAACAAAATACCGTAAACATGAAAAACATCCTGACGCCTTTACAGGATAAGATTTTGGTGTTTGAACAAAAAGTAGAACAAACTCACAAAGAAAGTATCGACTATCATGCGGCGCTTCGTCAGCAGATTATTGGTTTGAGCGAAATGAACGCGCAAATGAGTAAAGAAACCTTAAATCTAACCAAAGCATTAAAAGGCGACAATAAAATGCAAGGAAATTGGGGCGAATTGGTTCTGGAACGCGTTTTAGAAAAATCGGGATTAGAAAAAGGAAGGGAATATGAAGTACAGCAAACTTTTACCAATAGTGAAGGAAATCGTGTGTTGCCTGATGTTGTCATTAATCTTCCTGACGGGAAAAAAATGATTGTCGATTCGAAAGTTTCGCTTTCGGCTTATGAAAAATGGGTCAATGAAGAATCAGAGCTTTTGAAAATTGAATTGCTAAAAGAACACGTTATTTCTATAAAAAGACACGTTGATCAATTAGGCAGTAAAAACTATCATGACTTGTATCAAATGGAAAGTCCCGATTTTGTCTTGCTTTTCATTCCGATGGAGCCGGCTTTTGCCATTGCGTTAAACGAAGATCCTTCTTTGTACACAAAAGCATTTGATCGAAATATTGTAATTGTAACGCCAAGTACGCTTTTGGCAACCTTAAGAACAATTGATAGCATGTGGACCAATCAAAAACAACAGGAAAATGCCTTAGAGATTGCCAGACAAGCTGGTGCGCTGTATGATAAATTTGAAGGTTTCGTTTCTGACTTAGTCCGAATTGGAAATAAAATAAAAGACACCAAGACAGAATACGAAAACGCCATGAACAAATTGGTGGACGGAAAAGGAAACTTAATTTCGAGCGTAGAAAGATTGAAAAAAATGGGAGCAAAAGCCAAGAAAGCGCTCCCAGAAAATATTATTGCAAGAGCAGCGAGTTCAGATGAAAATGAGTTATTGAATTAGAGTAAAAAGAGAAAAGAGGAAAGAGAAAAGAGGAAAGAGAAAAGAGGAAAGAGGAAAGAGAAAAGAGAAAAGAGGAAAGAGGATAGATTTAGTTGAAAAAAGCTGCAGATTGAAATCCTTTAAAATCTTTTAATCAGTGGCAAAAAAAAAAAAATCGCAGAACTATGTGTTAGAAACTAGTTTCGTTCTAATATCTTTTAAAGAAAAATAAAATCTATGTTTCTATGTGTTTAGAAAAATAGAAAGAA
Source organism: Flavobacterium anhuiense (assembly GCF_050990855.1). Classification (GTDB taxonomy): domain Bacteria; phylum Bacteroidota; class Bacteroidia; order Flavobacteriales; family Flavobacteriaceae; genus Flavobacterium; species Flavobacterium anhuiense_C. The sequence continues at coordinate 71,011 of NZ_CP158861.1, read as the reverse complement.
TACAACTAATCAAAAAAATACCAAAAACAAAAACATGAGTACAGATTTTAAGCCCGTTTCATCATCAAAAGTTAGTATATCAGAATTAATGTTGCCTTCGCATACCAACTTTAGCGGGAAAATTCACGGAGGATATATTTTACAATTATTAGATCAAATCGCCTTTGCATCGGCATCAAAATTTAGCGGAAACTATTGCGTAACTGCTTCTGTAGATACGGTAAACTTTCTTAAGCCAATTGAAGTTGGAGAATTAGTAACCATGAAAGCTTCTGTAAATTACGTTGGAAGAAGTTCTATGGTAGTCGGAATTCGTGTAGAAGCAGAAAATATTCAGACAGGAGTAATCAAACATTGTAATTCATCTTATTTTACAATGGTTGCGAAAGATAAAGAAGGAAAAAGCGTTCAGGTTCCAGGACTGATTTTATCTAACTTAGAAGAAATACGCCGTTTTAGAAAAGCCATAAAACATATTGAAGTTCGAAAAGAGGTGGCGGAACATGAAAAATTAGCTAATATCAATTCTATAGAAGATTTGGCAAGCCTAGAAAAATATAATGTTCTTTTAGAAATTAGCTAAATTTTCTTATATTTATTTAATACACATTAAATAGGAGAAGATATGGTCAAGTTTGGATACACAATATTATATGTTGAGAATGTCGAAGAAACAATTTCATTCTACGAGAATGCATTTGGTTTTTCGAGAAAATTTGTTTCGCCAGATAATGATTATGGCGAATTAATTACTGGCGAAACAACGCTTTCGTTCGCTTCAAAGAAATTAGCGGCAAAAAACTTGCCTGACGGTTTTGTCGAAAGCAGTTTAGAAGACAAGCCTTTTGCAATCGAAATTGGTTTTATAGCAGAAAATGTACCAGAGGTTCTTCAGAAAGCAACTTCTTTTGGTGCCGTTATAGTTTCAGAACCTGTAGAAAAACCTTGGGGGCAGATCGTTGCATATGCAAGAGATTTAAATGGGTTCTTGATTGAGATTTGTACAGAAGTAAAAATGTAATTTTTTAGTGCATTTTACATTTTACAATTCTCATTTTTCAAATAATAAATATTCACAATTTTTTAGCATTAGTCTGAGAACTTCGCATTAAGAAATTTCGTAACTTTAAGTGTAATTATTGGGTTACAGAATTTTTTCACTGAGTATTGCCGTTCGATTTTTAAGATTAATCAGATCTGATTTTTTTATTTTCTCTTAATCAGGATAAATCGAATGACATAATTGTTTAAATGCAGACGATTATGAAAACAACTACTTTATTATTTTTACTTTTTACCGCCTTTTCTGTCATTGCCCAAGACAAATTTTTTACGAATACGGGGACAATAAACTTTGAAGCGTCTGTTCCTTTGTTTGAAGAAGTGAGAGCCGTAAATAGACAAGTTGCCATACTTTTAGAGCCTAAAACAAGTACTTTTATCTGTACTGTTGTTATCAAAGATTTTCGTTTTAAATTAGATTTGATGCAAGAGCATTTCAATGAAAATTACATGCAAAGCAATCGCTATCCTAAAGCTGTGTTTAAAGGAAAGATTGAAAAATTTGATTTGAAAGATATTAACGAAGTAGAAAAGCAATATCAGATAAAAGGCAAACTTAATTTACGTGGAAAATCGAAGGAAATTATTGTAAACGCTTTAATTAAAAGAGTTCCAGAAGGAATTCAAGTTATTTCAGACTTTCCAATTGCAGTATCCGATTTTAATATTAATATTCCAACTACTATTGCGGGTAAAATTGCCAAAACCGCCAATACAGAATTAACTGGTGTGGTACGAAGCGATGAGGCAATGCTAACGTTAAAGTAAAAGTTACTTGATGCAATTTATAAGCGTTTTTTCTAAATCGGTAAATTGAAATTCAAATCCCGTTTTTTGTATTTTCTCAGAAGAAACACGCTGTCCTGTTAAGACCGCTATACTCATTTGCCCCAGCAAAATCTTTAAAACGAAAGGTGGAACTTTTGGCAGCCAGATACTATAATCGTATAGTTTGGCCATAATTTTAGAAAATCGGGCATTTGTTGTATTGTCAGTTACACAAGCATTGTAGGCACCTTCGAGTTTGGTGTCTTCAATGCTTTTTAAATAAATCTGACACAAATCTTCAATATGAATCCAAGGCAGGTATTGTTTGCCAGAACCTAGTACCGCGCCAAAACCTGACTTAAAAGTGGGGATCATTTTTTTTAAGAAACCTTCATTTTTACCCAAAACAATTCCGGTTCTAATTTTGACTGTGCGAATGCCTAAAGCACCAATTTTATCTGTAGCATTTTCCCATTTCTGACAAGTTGTGCCTAAAAAATCATTAGCAGGAGGCGTATTTTCTGTACAGATTTTATGGCTTGTAATAGCGCCGTAAATTCCTATTCCTGAGGCAGAAACAAATCCTTCCAATTTTTTATTGTTTTTTTCTAAAATAGAGTGAATCATTTCAACTGGATGCACACGGCTTTCTACGATCGCTCTTTTGCGTCTTTTAGTCCATCTTTTCTCGACAATTCCTTCACCAGCAAGATGAATAATATAGTCGGCATTTAGTATCGCATTTTTATCAATGTAGTTCTTCTTTGGATCCCACTTATAGTAGTTAACTCTTGCAGTATCTTCTCTATTAGAACGACTCAAAATAGATACAGAAAAACCTGCTTCGATCAGAATATCAGTCAAATATTTTCCGATGAAACCGGTTCCGCCTGTTAATAGAACATTTTGAGCCATAATAGTTTATAATATATTTAACAGTGTGTAGTGTTTAAGGATAAGTAAAGGTACTTAAACAATGTTTACCTTTATGGCAAATTCTAAATTTTAATAAAATGGCGACTAAAAAAAAGGTAATTACCAAAGATGATATCGTTTCAAAATATATGGAAGAGGTTCTGGAAAAAGGACAAAAACCAAAATCGGTTTATCATTTTGCCAAAGAAAATGATTTTACTGAAGCTGAGTTTTATGCTTTCTTTGGAACATTAGAAGGTTTAGAAAAAGAAATATTCCGACTGTTTTTTGAAAACACGGTTAATCTTCTTCACAAAAATGAAGAATATCAAGGATATGATATGAAGAATAAAATGCTGAGCTTTTATTTTACTTTCTTCGAAATCCTAACTGCCAATAGAAGTTATGTTTTGCAATCGCTTAAAATAGATAAAAATCCAATTAAGAATTTGGTGCAGTTAACAACGCTTCGAAATAGTTTTAAAGAATATGTTTCAGAAATCTTAACGGATGATTATAGACTAGAACAAGAAAAATTTCAGAAGTTTCAGGAAAAAGCCATTCAAGAATCGTCTTGGTTGCAGCTGATGATGACAATTAAATTCTGGATGGAAGATGAGTCTCCTGCTTTTGAGAAAACCGATATTTTTATCGAAAAGTCGGTTAATGCTTCATTTGAGTTAATGAATGTAGCGCCGATGAATCATTTGATTGATTTCGGAAAATTTTTGTTTAAAGAAAAAGTACACAGCAGACAATGAAAACGATAGACTATATTCCAACTTCAAAAATAGAAAGAGCGGGAAAATTGGTTCAGACTGGTGCTAAAATCGGTGTAAACTACGTAAAGCATTATGCTGAGAAAATAGTGAATCCCGATTTAACCCGCGATAAACTAAACGAGAATAATGCAGAAGATATTTATGACGGACTTAAAAGCTTAAAAGGAAGTGCTCTTAAAGTAGCTCAAATGCTGAGTATGGATAAGAATTTTTTGCCTCAAGCTTATGTAGAGAAATTTTCTTTGTCGCAATTTTCTGTTCCGCCGCTTTCTGCTCCTTTGGTTTTAAAAACTTTCAAGAGCAATTTTGGTAAAACGCCTTATGAAATTTTCGACGATTTCAATCCGAATTCTGTTAATGCAGCGAGTATTGGTCAAGTGCATTTGGCTAAAAAAGGCGATAAAAAACTAGCCGTTAAAATTCAGTATCCTGGCGTTGCCAATAGCATTTCTTCAGATTTGGCTTTGGTAAAACCCATTGCAATTCGCATGTTTAATCTGCAAGGAAAAGATTCTGATAAATATTTCAAGGAAGTTGAAGACAAATTGATTGAAGAAACAAACTATTTGTTAGAATTGAAACAAAGCCAAGAAGTCGTTGATGCTTGCAGCAAAATCGAAAACATCAATTTCCCGAATTACTATCCAGAGTTTTCATCAGAAAAAATCATTACGATGGATTGGATGACGGGAATTCACCTTTCAGAATTCACTGCTAAAAATACTGATCAAGCAGTTGGTGATCAATTAGGCCAAGCGCTTTGGGATTTCTATATGTATCAAATTCATGTTTTAAGAAAAGTACACGCAGATCCGCATCCGGGAAATTTTCTGGTTGACGATCAAAATCAATTGATTGCTTTAGATTTTGGTTGTATGAAACAAATTCCAGAAGATTTTTATACGCCTTATTTCGAATTGATCAATAAAAATGTAATTACTGACGAAAAGCTTTTTAACGAAAAATTATTCGAATTAGAGATTCTTCGTAAAGATGATACTCCGGCAGAAATTGAATATTTCACCGAAATGTTTCATGATTTATTGTCACTTTTTACGAAACCTTTCCAAAACGAAACTTTCGATTTTGCCGATGAAAAATTCTTCAACGCAATTGCCGAATTAGGAAAACGTTTCTCAGAAGATACAAATCTTAAAAAAATGAACGGAAATCGTGGTTCTAAGCACTTTATTTACATGAACCGTACTTTCTTCGGTTTGTACAATTTAATGTTTGATTTGAAAGCTAAAATTGTGGTGGATAATTATTTGAAATACTAGTTGTAGAAAATTCCAAATTTTTAAATTCCAAATTCCAATAAAAAGGTCAAAATTACAATGTTGAAAATTCCAAATTCCAATTGAAGTATAATTGGGATTTGGGATTTTTTAGATTGTTTCAAGTTTCAAGTTTCACCACAAAGTAGCCACAACGTTTGCCCTCCTGAGGAACGAAGGATCACACAAGAAGCTCCGCTAAGTGAATTGCCAATCTTTGTAGAGTTCCGTGTGTGATCCTTCGTTCCTCGCAATGACAATATTGCGCGTAATTGGAATTTGGAATTTAAAAATTTGGAATTTCATTTAACAATTCCCTTTTTATAAGTCGCAATCGCCCGATCTCTTGCAAAAGCATGATCTACCATTGGCTCACTATAACCAAAATCAAATTCAGGAATCCATTTGCGGATGTATTCTCCTTTTTCGTCAAATTTCTTTTGTTGAATTTCGGGATTGAAAACTCTGAAATAAGGCGCAGCGTCACAACCTGTTCCTGCTGCCCATTGCCAGTTTCCTACGTTGGACGCCAATTCAAAATCTAATAGTTTTTCTGCGAAATACGCTTCGCCCCATTGCCAGTTGATTAGTAAATGTTTGCAAAGAAAACTCGCGACAACCATACGCACGCGATTGTGCATGTATCCAGTTTCGTTTAACTGACGCATTCCTGCATCGACCATCGGATATCCTGTTGTTCCAGAACACCAGCGTTTGAAATCATCTTCGTTATTTCGCCATTGAATTCCATCATAATTAGACTTGAAATTATGATTCACACAATTCGGAAAACTGAATAGAATTTGAATAAAGAATTCTCTCCAGATTAATTCGCTTAAAAACGTCTGATTTTTTCTATTTGCCCAATTTACCAATTTTCGGATGCTTACCGTTCCGAAACGTAAATGGGGAGAAAGATATGATGTGCTGTCTAAAGCTGGAAAATCTCTGGTTTCTTTATAGTTTGTAATTTGTGTTAAATTATGCGGAAGGACTTTTATGGCGCTTCTTTCAAAACCTATTTCGGTTAAATCTGGAAATTTGAATTTATTTTTCGCGAAATTAGATTGAAATGGCGTCGAATCGTATTCTGGAGCTGATCCTGAAAGATGATATTTCTCCAACCATTTGTTTTTGTAAGGTGTGTAAACCGTGTACGGAAGTCCGTCTGCTTTTGTGATTTCCTTTTCTTCGAAAATTACATGGTCTTTAAAAGAGAAAGATTCGATGTTATTCTCTTTTAATAATGATGAAATTGCAATATCACGTTTAATGGCAAAAGGTTCATAATCTTTATTGAAGAAAACGCTTTGAATGTCAAATTCTTCGATAAGAGATTTCCAAACGTCTTTTGTTTTTCCTTTTTTGATTAAAATGGAAGAATCTAGTTTGTTTAATTCTGAGTTTATTTTTTCTAATGAATCGTAAATAAAAGTTACTCTGGCATCGTTTTTTGGAAGATGTTCTAAAATATCATCGTCAAAAATGAATAAAGGAATTACAGGAAAATCAGATTGTAAGGCGTGAAATAATCCTGTATTGTCTTCTAGACGCAAATCGCGTCTAAACCAGAATAAAGTAACTTTTTGTTTTGTCATTGTTGTTGGTTTTTTTGCCAGATTAATGGATTTCAAATGATTTTTTTATTCTCTGGACTGTTTTGTTAAACACATAGTACCAAGATTTTCTTTTGATTAAATAAGGAAAAAGAAAGAAACTCGTTTCTAGCACATAGCTATATGTATTTATGTGATTGAAACGCCTTTCTTCTCAATCTACCGCGACGCTTCGGGACTATTTTTCTATGTGTTTAAATTTTATGTTTTTTGCCACAATTATAGAATTATAAAGAATTGCTAATCTGTGTTAATCTGTGAAATCTGTGGCTTACTTTTTCGAATTAAATAATTCTTCGATTTTGTTATATCGGTAATCGAAAATACTTTTCAGTTTGTTTTTTACGATTAAACGATTTATGATTCTTCCGAGTATTCCGAAAGGTAAAGCATAATGAACAATGTCGGTCATTTTGGTTCCGCCATCTGGTGTTGGCTCAAAAAAATGCTTGTGATGCCACAATTTATAAGGTCCAGATTGTTGAATGTCCACAAAATACTCGTTTTCTTGGCAAGCTGTGATTTCGGTAACCCAAGAGACTTTGATTCCGAAAAGCGGTTTTAAAGTGTAGGTAATTATTTGTCCGTGATACATGCGTTTGCCGTCGTAATCTTGAATTTGGAAATTCATATTGTCTAGTGTAATGGTTTGCAGATTTTTCGGACTCGAGAAAAAATCCCAGCAATCTTCTACGCTTGCATTGATATTTTGTACGGTAACTATCTTATATAATTTCATAATCACAAATGTTTCTTGAGACATCCGATCCGCCGCAGTGGAAAACGCCCAAAATATTTTACATTTTATAATATTTAAAGGGTACGAACAACATTCCGAAACATTCTCCTTTTTCTTTGTTGAGGTGTTTGTGATGAATTTTATGGGCTTTTCTAAGTCCGATGAGGTATTTGTTTTTGGTATTTTTAAACCATTTAAAACGCTGATGTATCAAGACATCGTGAATTAAAAAGTAGCAAACGCCATAAAGTGTGATGCCGCAAGCAATGAAAAACAAATAGTTGAATCCGCCATGAACGCCAAAATAGAATAAAATTATACTTGGAGTGGCAAAAATGACGAAGAAAATATCGTTGCGCTCAAAGGTGTTTTCGTATTTTGGCTGATGGTGATCGGCATGAAAATACCACATAAATCCATGCATCACGTATTTGTGTGTTAACCACGTCACACATTCCATAAACAGAAAAACGCCTAAAAAGATCAAAAAGGAAATCATTTATAAATGTTGAGGTTTTAAAATTATCGTTTTATTGGTTTTGAGTTTAGCTTTAAATTATAAAAGTTTGACTCAAATGATTTTTGTTTTGTCATTCTTCGTTCCTCAGAATGACAAACTTATACTAACTTCAATTTATATGTCACAAAAGACTGCGCTAAAAGTCCCGCTTTTGTATAATTAGAAACTCGAATTCTGGAATTTCCAATTTCATAATATGGCGTGTTTTTTAGCTTTTGAAGTAATTTTTTATAGTAAATATAGGCGGTATAAACCCCAAATTTAGCTTCGATTGGCAGTTTTACAATTCCTTGGTAAGCAATTCTAAAATCTTCTTCAATTTCTTTAATGATTTGGTTTTTTGAATCTTCGTTGAAATTATTCAGATTTACACCTGGAAAATAAGTTCGATTCAGAATTGTATTATCATCTTTTAAATCTCTCAAGAAATTTACTTTCTGAAAAGCAGACCCCAGACGCATGGCTTCATTTTTCAATTGTTCGTATTTGTGCTCTTTTCCAGAAACAAAAACTTTCAAACACATTAAACCTACAACATCGGCAGAACCATATATGTAGTCAATGTATTCAGATTGTGTTTGATAATTGGATTTTATCAAATCCATTTTCATACTTTTTAAAAATGCTTGGACCAAGTCGTCTGTAATATTGTATTCTTTTACGGTTTGCTGAAACGAATTCAATATCGGATTTAAGCTAATGCCCAATTGCATTGCTTTGTAATATTCTTTTTCGAAATCTTCAATTAAATATTCTTTTTCATAATCATGAAAAGAATCTACAATTTCGTCAGCAAAACGAACAAATCCGTAAATGCTGTAAATAGCATCGCGAATACTTGGTGAAAGCATTTTTACGGCAAGCGAAAATGAAGTACTGTAATTTTTGGTTACCAGTTTGCTGCATTTGAAAGAAACGGCGTCGAATAGTGATTTCATTTTTTAAGATCTAAAAGATTTTTGAATTAATTCAGCTGCGAGTTTTCCTGAAATTAAAGCAGGCGGAACACCTGGACCAGGAACAGTTAATTGTCCTGTAAAATATAGATTCTTGACTTTTTTGCTTTTTAATTTTGGTCTTAAAAAAGCCGTTTGCAATAGGGTATTGGCCATTCCGTAAGCATTTCCTTTGTAAGCGTTATAATCGGCTACAAAGTCATTTTTGCAGAATGATTTCTTAAAGATAATGCTATTTTTTATTTTTTGTTGCGTAAGTTGCTCAAAACGAGCAATTATCTTTTGGAAATATTCTTCTCGTAAAGTTTCGTTATCTTCAATTCCAGGTGCAAGCGGAATCAAGAAAAATCCAGATTCCATTCCGTCAGGCGCTGCGGTCGCATCTGTTTTAGATGGGAAATTGGCATAAAATAACGGAGCATTTGGCCATTTTGGATTGTCATAGATATCGGCAGCATGCTGATTGAAATCGACATCAAAAAATAAAGCGTGATGCGAAATGTTTTCTATTTTTTTATTGAAACCCACAAAAAATAGGAGAGAAGAAGGGGCAAAAACTCTACTATCCCAATATTTCTCAGAATACATTCGGTGTTCTTTTTCGAGTAAAGTTTCAGAATGATGATAATCAGCACCGCTTAAAACAACGTCAGCTTTTAAAATTTCGCCATTAATGACAATTCCTTTTGCTGTTTTATTTTCGACAATTATTTTATCGATTGGTGAGTTGGTTTTTATAGTAACGCCAAGTTCTAATGCCAATTTTTCGATTCCTCGAATGACATCAAACATTCCGGTTTTAGGATGCCAAGTTCCCAAACCGAAATCGGCGTAATTCATGAAATTGTAAAACGAAGGCGTTTTACTCGGTTTTGCTCCGAGAAACAAAACCGGAAATTCGAGAATCTGAATTAATCTTTCATTCTTGAAATTCGTCCTGATATCGGTACTTACATTCTTAAAAAATTGATTGAGTTTTAAGGCAGTTTCTTTTGTAATTAATTCTAGTGGAGAAACTCCTGGACGATATACTAAATCTTTAATGGCAATATCATAATTGCTTTTGGCTTGATCAATAAAGTTTTGCAGTTGTTGACCGCTTCCTTTTTCGATAGTTTCAAAAGTATATTTTATTTCTTCCAGATTATCGTAAATACTGATAAAATCATCTATGCCGAAATAAACTCGGTAGGCTGGATTTAATTTTATCAGTTCGTAATAATCAGAAGGTTTTTTGTTGAAATCTTGAAAAAAGCGTTCAAAAACATCTGGCATCCAGTACCAGCTTGGTCCCATGTCAAAAGTAAAGCCATCTTCTTTGAATTGTCTGGCACGACCGCCAATTGCACTGTTCTTTTCGTAAATAGTAACATTGTTTCCTTGTTGAGCAAGGTAACATGCGGCCGCCAAAGAAGAGAAGCCTGAGCCTATTATTTGGATAGTTTTTCTCATTTGTTTAACAAATATAAGAAAAACTTAAACAAAAATAAATTAAAGCATGTTAATAGTTTCTTCCATCGAATCGAAAATTCTTATTCTGTCTGTTAAGACTTTCTCGTCTATGTATTCAACCATTTTTCCCATCAGCCAGATCTCGTTGTTTTTTTGCAATAATTTCTGTCCCATGGATTTTACGTATTGATTAATTACGCTTCTGTCAGGTTGAACGGTCATGAAAGAAATGAACGTAATGTTTTCAAAATGTTTGGTTAAATCCTGCAAATTTTCGATTGGCATGCTTTCGCCTAGATAAATGGTTTTGTAGCCTTTATCCAAAATTTCGTATTGCAGGTATAACAATCCGATTTGGTGAATTTCATTTAACGGAAGTGATAAAACAAAAATTCGGTCGGTTTTGATTGGTTTTCTAATTTGAAGACTTTCGGTGTAAATCAATATTTTCTGCTTGATCAAATGACTCATGAAATGTTCATTTGCAGGAGTGATTGTTTCAGATTGCCATAATAATCCCAACTCTTTTAAAAGAGGTAAAAAATGTTCTTTAAAAACTTCTTTAAATGTTTTCTCTGTAATAAGCCAATCAAATGTGTTGAAGAATAATTCTTGGTCAAAATTCATCATCGCCATTTTAAAAGAAGTAATGGCGTAGTTTTGAGAGTTTTTCTTCGAAATTATTTCACGTACCAATTGTGGAATCCTTTCTTCAGGATAGGTTGCAATTTTAGAAATCTTATAGCCGTATTCGTGCAGTAACGTTATATTTAAAAGTTTCTGCAAATTTTGGAGATTGTAAAATCTAATATTAGTATCGGTTCGCATGGGTTCAAGGATATTGTATCTCTTTTCCCAGATGCGTATGGTATGCGCTTTTATTCCAGATAAGTTCTCAAGATCTTTAATGCTGAAAACAGTTTTAATATTGTTTATCATTTTTCACAATTAGGTCAACAAATGTAAAATAAAATCTTAGATTCGACCTTAAAACTACATTAAAAAGATAGAGAATTAGAGGTTTACGTATTCAGAATATATTTTTTACCTAAAATCAGGTATATTTTTCTTAAGAAATATATTACTTTGATAAAAACGAAACAGTCCGCCAAATTAAAATTTTGACAGACTGTTCTTCTTTTTTTAGTTTTTTATTATTTGCAGAAAGTAGCTTTGTTTTTTGCAGCGCTTTGACTTCCTAGTTCAATTGCCTTTGTAAAATCTTTGCAAGAATTCTTTTTGTCGCCGATTTTGTTGTAGGCCAAACCTCTTAAATTGTAAGCAATATAATCTTTCGGATTTAATCCTAAGGAAGAAGTGCAATCGTCAATTGTTCCTTGGTAGTTTTGCAATTTGTAGTTAACATTGGCTCTGCCGGTAAAAGCATCGGCGTTCATATTGTCCAATTCGATTGTTTTGCTAAAATCTGCTTGAGCGCCTTTCAGGTCGTTCAATTTAAATTTTGCAACGCCTCGGTTCTGATACGCTTCGACAAATTTAGAATTCATACTAATGGCTTTCGTGTAATCGGCGATGGCGCCTTTGGTGTTTCCAGCTTCAGCCTTTTTCATGGCTTTGTCGAAATAGCCGGTTGCAGATTGTGCCCAGATAGAGCAAGTCATCATCATTAATGATGCTAATAGTAGGTTTTTCATAATACTAATTTGGGATTAGTGATTTAATTATTTGTCAACGAATTTAAGAAAGTTTTTATTTTGTAAGTGATTTTATTTTCTAATAAAAGTTGGTGAAATTTAATACGAAGTTTTAACTTTAATGTTTATTTCTAGCGAGCGTATTTTTTTGTGATTATTTTATTTTCATGATTTTCAATTTCTATAAAAATATATTTTGCAGTGGCTTTTTTTATTTTCACAACTTGATTTAGTTCGCTTACCATGCAATCAATTATTTTTGATTGGTTTAGATCTTCTAAAAAATAATCTTTCTTCTTCTTAAGATCGTAGAGCATCAAAGAATCGTAACCTTTTGCGTATAAAAGAAGTTCTGGGTTTTTAAAACTATCTACAATAAATCCTGATTTTATTACTATGCCATTTCGTTTTTCAATAAGTTTAAAATCGTGTGGATTTCCACTTCCAAATGAATTTACAAAAGCAAAATATTCGTTGTAGTCTGCGCCAATGTATCCTAAATTTTTATGAGGAGCGCCATATCCCATAATATTTAATGTATCAATGGTTTTTGTCCCTTTTTTTAGGTTTAAGCACATTTCAATTGGACTGTTTTTGTCTTCTTGAAAATATTTAAATTCTAAATGATATCCATTGCTTAATTGGGATTCAAAATCGTACGGATTGTGTTTGTTAAGGTATTCGATAGTTATTGTATCTCTTTCTGGTGCGATCCTTTTTTTATTGATTTGAGAATTGTTTTTATCAATAATGATGTTAGTCGCCTTTTTTTCGATGCTTTTTGTTTTTTCTTGACAAGAGAAAAACAGAATGCAGAAAATGAGGAGTAATAAAGCTTTGGTTTTCATAAATGCTTAATTAGTACATTAAGCTAATGTAGTTTATTTTGTTGTTAATTGTGCATATAGATGCTAATTCTAAAAAGCAACAACTCTAAAACAAAAAAGGCCAAGTAAAAAAATTACTTGACCTTTTGTGACCCGACTGGGGCTCGAACCCAGGACCCCATCATTAAAAGTGATGTGCTCTACCGACTGAGCTATCGAGTCTTCATTTCTTCAATGAGGGTGCAAATATAAGGACTTATTTTAGGTTGACAAGCCTTTTTTTAATGAATTTTTCAATAAATTTTAATTATAGCTGTAAGTGTTTGTTTTGTAGTGAAATATGTTTTTGTCTTTTTTAATGAATTCGATAACGAAAAAGAATCCTTCTAGAAAGATTGAGTATACTTTAAAGAGAAGGGCATTATTATAGCTCAAAAATAGTTTTATATTAGCTGTGTAAATTGCCTTTTTTTAAATAGAAGAAAATAGAAGGTTTTGTATAAAGTAAATTTTTAATAGTAAAAAATCGAATGAATAGATTCTTAATCCCCTTACTTTTTGTGGTGACTTTGGCTAGTTGTCAAAACTCAAAAGAAGAAATATATGTTGCGCTAGAAAAATTTGATAATTCTTTAGATTCATTAATCGTAGGGAAAGTTTATGACAAGCCTAAAATGTTAGTTTTTCAAGATGATACTTTGCGGGGTAATCCAAAAGGCATTAATCAAACTTGTTATCAAATTATTGGAAACGATTCTATTAAAGTAGATGCCAATGGTCATGTTTACAAATTTCGTGCTGATCAATTGGTGTTAAATGCAAGCGAAAACTTTCTTGGAGAAAAATTTGTGCAAAAGTTTATTTATTTTAAAGATAAAATTGATAATAAGTTAATTGATGAGTTAAGAAAAATTAAATCTGATACGGTTTATTTTGGCTGTCTTAACAAATATGATGAAATGGGGAATATTGTAAAAAAAGTAACGAATAGTACTTGGAAAGAAATTCAAAAAGATAGAACAGTAGCCATCAATGAAAATCGTAGATTGGAAGTCTATAAATATAATAGCGATAATACAAAAACTACATGGAGAAAAGAATATTTTAATAAGCAATATGATGTAGATAGCTTAAAGAATACGGCTGTAGAAAAATTCACGACAAGTAAATCTAATGTGTGGAATGAAGATAAACAGAATTATTCATATAAAAGAGATAAGTCTGGTAACTGGATCGTCAAAAAAAGTAATAGAAAAGAAAGTCCAGATGTGTATTATAGAGAAATAATCTATTAAGATGCTTTTTATATAAAAAAAAACAGAAATGATTTGTGGAGCATAAAAAAAAAGCCTGAGAATATACGTTCTCGGGCTTTTTAAATTCTATAGTGACCATGGAGGGATTTGAACCCTCACGCCCTTGCGAGCACCACCCCCTCAAGATGGCGAGTCTACCGTTTCTCCACATGGCCTTAAAAGAAAAAAGGTCGAGTAAAATAAATTACCCGACCTTTTGTGACCCGACTGGGGCTCGAACCCAGGACCCCATCATTAAAAGTGATGTGCTCTACCGACTGAGCTATCGAGTCATTGCTTTCAAGAAATTTAATTTGTTAATCACAAAATTTGTGACCCGACTGGGGCTCGAACCCAGGACCCCATCATTAAAAGTGATGTGCTCTACCGACTGAGCTATCGAGTCATTTAATTTCTTGAATGCGGGTGCAAATATAAGGAGTTTTTTTTGAAGTTTCCAAGCTATTTTATCATAAATTTGTCTTTTTTTTGGAAAAGTTTCCAAATGCTTAGTTTATAAGGTTTTATTAATATGAAAAAAATTGTGTTGTTAGGTTATATGGGCTGCGGAAAGTCTACGATTGCCCAAAATTTGTCAAAAATTACAAATATTCCGTTCTTAGATTTAGATAAATGTATCGAAGAAAGAGCAAATTTATCCATAAATGAGATTTTTGAGAAGCATGGAGAAGTGTATTTTCGAAAATTAGAACACGAAATGTTCGTTGAATTGCTGCAATCTTCAGAAAATAATATTATCGGTCTTGGCGGAGGTACTCCATGTTATGCTAATAATCATGAATTATTAAAAGAAGATGATGTTGTGTCTATATATTTAAAAGCATCTATTGATACCTTATATAATAGATTGGTGCATAATAAAAGCAAACGCCCTTTGATTGCAAATATGAATGAGGAAGAAATGAAAGAGTTTATCGCGAAACATTTATTCGACAGAAGTTTTTATTACAATCAAGCGAAACATAAGGTTTCAGTTGATGATAAATCTGTCGAAGAAACGGTTCAGGATATTTTAGAAATATTAGCTTAAAGAAGCGTAATCGCCATTTTCAGAATTGAAAACAACTTGAACATGTTCTAATAAAGAAGTTGAAAGCGAAATTCCTTTGAAATCTGCTTTTACTGGATATTTTTTATGATTTCGGTCAACAAGTACTGCTGTTTTGAATTTCTTAAGCGGAACGTCTAAGAAATGACGAACAGCATAGATTAATGTAGTTCCTGAGTTCAAAACATCGTCAACTAGAACTAATCCTTTGTTTTTGTATTCTTCAGGGCTTAATGAAGTTTGTATCGCTTCTTGCGGATTTTGTTTGTTTATTTTGACTTCGCAGATCGAAACCTTTAAGGTAGAAATGCTGCTAAGTGCTGAAGCAACTTTTTCGGCAAAAACAAATCCGTTAGAAGCAATTCCTGCAATAATAACTTCTTCTTCGTCTACAAAAGTCTCGTAAATTTGGTAAGCGATACGTTTTATTTTATGTTCGATTTCTTGGTGGGTTAAGATAATATTATTGCTCATAATGTAATTTTTTTTGCTAAGATAAATAATTTAAAACTCCAATTTTAAAAATTCCAAATCTCAAATTCCAAATTCCAATTTGAAAAAGAGAATTATAAAGGTTAGGTGTACAATTTTGGAATTTGCAATTTTTTAAATTTCATCTTCTTCTTCATCATCATAAAAATCATCTCCATAATCGTCAATGTCTCTTCTGTCTTTTTTAGTTGGACGCCCGGCTCCAGTTCTTCTAGAATGTTCTTTAGATAGTTTTAGCATTTCTAAATGAGCAAAAGCTTCTGGCGGAGTTTCGTTTTTTTGATAGATATCTACCAACTTTGCTCCAACACGGTTTTGCGGAATATCTAAAACCGTTATAATCTGTGTAATTTGATCTTTTCTAAAGGTAATTCGGTCTGTAGGAAAAACTTCTTTTGAAGGTTTTGCAACTTGCCCATTTACAGTGATCTGATTCTTTTTACAAGCTTCAGTAACCATGTTTCTGGTCTTGTAATATCGTACGCACCACAAGTACTTATCTATTCTCATAATTTTTCTAAATTCCAAGTTAAATTCTTTACAAAAATAAATCAATATTGTATCTTGCGCACCTAAAATTATGATAATAATGAATAAATTTAAATATTATTTTGTTTTGTTACTTGCTGGTATTGCTATCGTTTCTTGTAATAAAAGTAATAATGATGATGATGGAGAGACTGTTCCATTAAGAGATTATCAAGAGCAATTTAATACGGACAATGCAGATATTGAAGAATATTTGAAAACTAATTATATTACAGTTTCTGCGGATATGGATGTTACTTTTACGAAGATAACCGATCCAGCAACGCAGCCTTCTATAATGTCATATCTCAATAGCCCTAGTTTTCCTAAGCTAATTTTAAGAGAAATACCCTATGTGCACGGAATAACTTATAAAATGTATTATTTGGTGCTAAGAGAAGGGGTTGGCGCTTCTCCTATGAATACAGATGGGGTGGTGACAGCTTATAGAGGAGAGTACTTGAAGCGTGTTGCAGCAACAGAAACTGTACCATCATACTTGACAACTACATTATTTGAGCAGGTAGTTTATCCAAAAACTAGTTTAGATTTGTACGGGACAATTTTGGGTTGGAGCGAAATTTTTCCTCAGTTTAAAACAGGAACAACTACTTATAATGAGGATGGATCTGCTACTTACAACGATTTTGGAGCTGGAGTTTTATTTATTCCATCAGGCTTAGGTTATTATGCTGGTGGATCTTCTTCTGGTTCTATTCCGGCTTATTCTCCATTGATTTTTACTATCAAATTATATGATTTTAGGAGAATGGATCATGAAAACAATGGATATAGTAGTGCTGGTGAACTGATTGCAAATCCTGATGGTGTTTTTGATTATCAAGAAGATCTTGATGGCGATGGTTATGTTCGTGATTATAGAAGTACAACATTGTATCCTAATCCTCCAGCTGTTAATCCAGACGATACGGATAAAGATGGTATTCCAGATTTTCTAGATCACGATGATGATGGAGATGGTTATACTACCAGATTAGAGATTGAAAAACCAACAGGGGCTCCAGTAACAGGTATTGCTTTGTATTATCCTTATGATCCAATTGGTGATAATCCTGATACACCAAATGTAGATGAAACAGAGCTTTGGGGTATTCCAAGTAGACCAACAGGAGAACTGACAGATCCTACTAAGCCAGAATCGATAACAAATCCTCGTAAATTTGTTCCTGAAGATTATACAACGCCGGGACGATTAAGAATTCATCTTGATAAATCATATCCTTATCAAAAGAATTAAAAAACGTATTATAAATATAAAGCCTCGAAATGAATATTTCGAGGCTTTTTTATTTTTTAAGTTGCAATTTGTGATCGCTTTGAGACTTGATTAAAGCTTTGACTCTGTGTAAGAAAAACTAATTTAGCTATATGGATATTAAAAGACAGTAACTAAAAAAAAGCCTTGAAAATTTAATTCCAAGGCTTTTTTTATAAAGTAAGAAAACTGAAAATTATTTTCTTTTGATAACTCTTTCTACAGCTTCAACAATTGCTTGATTGTTTAGTTTGTATTTTTCCATTAATTGTTCTGGAGTTCCAGATTCTCCGAAACTATCTTTAACTGCTACAAATTCTTGTGGAGTTGGATTGTTTAAAGCTAATACGCCAGAAACGCTTTCTCCAAGACCTCCAAGGTAGTTGTGCTCTTCTGCAGTCACTACACATTTTGTTTTAGCAACAGATTTTAAAATAGCTTCTTCGTCAAGAGGTTTAATAGTATGAATGTTAATTACTTCAGCAGAAATTCCTTTTTCTTCTAATTTTTCAGCAGCAATAAGCGCTTCCCAAACTAAGTGTCCTGTTGCAATGATGGTAACGTCTGTTCCTTCGTTTAACATAATAGCTTTTCCAATTACGAAAGGTTCGTCAGCAGGAGTAAAGTTAGCAACAACTGGACGACCGAAACGTAAATAAGCTGGACCATGGTGGTCTGCTAATGCCAAAGTTGCAGCTTTAGTTTGGTTGTAATCGCAAGTGTTGATTACAGTCATTCCTGGCAACATTTTCATTAAACCAATATCTTCTAAGATTTGGTGCGTCGCTCCGTCTTCTCCTAAAGTTAAACCAGCGTGAGAAGCACAGATTTTTACATTCTTATCTGAATAAGCAACCGATTGACGGATTTGGTCGTAAACTCTACCTGTAGAAAAGTTTGCGAAAGTTCCTGTGAAAGGAATTTTGCCACCAATGGTTAAACCTGCAGCGATTCCGATCATGTTTGCTTCAGCGATTCCAATTTGGAAAAAACGCTCTGGGTGATTTTTCTTGAATTCATCAAATTTTAATGATCCAATTAAGTCAGCACATAATGCAACAACGTTTTCGTTTTTTTGACCTAATTCAGTCATTCCCGCTCCAAAACCAGAACGAGTGTCTTTACTTCCTGTATTTGTATATTTTTTCATTTCTATTTTTGCTGTATGCAATAGGCATTAGGCAATAAGCGTATTGCTTATGGCTTAAAGCTTAAAGCTGTTTTTTAGTAATCAACTTGATCTTTAGAGTAGTTTTGAGCTAATGCATTTTCTAATTGCTCATTGTTTGGAGCTTTACCATGCCAAGCGTGTGTGTGCATCATGAAATCTACACCATTACCCATCTCAGTATATAATAAAATACAAACCGGTTTTCCTTTTCCTGTTCTTGATTTAGCATCAGTCAATCCAGCGATGATGGCATCGATGTTGTTTCCTTCTTTGATTTCTAAAACATCCCAGTCAAAAGCTTCAAATTTTGCTTTAAGGCTTCCCATTGGTAAAACTTCGTCAGTTGTTCCGTCAATTTGTTTTCCGTTTACGTCAACTGTTGCGATTAAGTTGTCTACTTTTTTTGCAGATGCGTACATAATTGCTTCCCAGTTTTGACCTTCTTGCAGTTCTCCGTCTCCGTGTAAAGTATAAATGATGTGTTTGTCGCCGTTTAATTTTTTAGCTTGCGCCGCTCCAAGAGCTACAGATAAACCTTGTCCTAATGAACCAGATGCAATACGAACTCCAGGTAAGCCTTCGTGAGTTGTAGGATGTCCTTGTAAACGAGAATCTAATAATCTAAAAGTTGCAAGTTCTGAAATAGGGAAATATCCGCTGCGTGCTAAAACGCTATAAAATACTGGTGAGATATGACCATTTGAAAGGAAAAATAAATCTTCTCCAATTCCGTCCATATCAAAACCTTCTTTGCGGTCCATTATATTTTGATATAGTGTAACCAAAAATTCAGTACAACCTAAAGAACCACCTGGGTGTCCAGAGTTTACAGCATGTACCATTCTAAGAATATCTCTTCTTACTTGGATCGTTAAATCGCTTAATTGTTGTGTGTTAGGCTTCATTTTATATGTAAAAGTTAAACTGAAGCAAAAGTAAACGTTATTTTGTGGGCAGACAAATGATTTTTTGCTTTAGTTTTATTGCAATTGTTAAATTTTGCTCTTTTTTTTGCATTATGTAAAAAAATATAACGGCTGTTTTGCTTTTTGAATTTTTATAAGTGTATTTTTTACAATTTTAATTTTGAAAATAAAAAAATCTTGCGTTTTGCAAGATTTTATATTTAAGAAAAGTTAGGTTCTTCTATTTTCTATTCGGTGTCACCTTCGCTATAATAATTATTTTCTTCGTCTTCAGAACCTACTTCTTCTTGTTGATCGTCTAACTCAGATCCTGGAACATCCAAATCATTTCCAATTTTATCACTGTTTTGTTTCCATTCGTGATTGTCATTATTGATTATTCTTTCTCCAGAAATATCTTGTGGGTCAATGTCTTCTAATCTTTCTTCTTGATTGTAGATGTCTTCGTTTGCATTATAATTCATGTTTTCAAGGTTTTTTTCGATTTGGTCATCCTTGATTTGGTCTAATTTCTCATCTGCGTTTATCATGATTCTAAATTTTTAGTTAAATATTAAAGTTACAAAAAAGAATTACTGAAACTGTTATACTTTAATAATCTGATCGTTGTACTTTTTACATTCTTATAACGATAAATTTTCTTGAAAAAACCGTTAGCGTTAGGGATAGGAGCGACATCCTTTACGAATAGTGCTTCTTCTTAAATTTAAAGTGAATGCTTTTGAGCAAAAGATATAGCGGATAGCCCCATCCGCCGTCACGGAGAACGTCCAAATAAATCTAATTTCAAATGTGAAAATAAGAATTCCAAAACGTAGAATCTGAAATTAAGAAAACATTAGCTAATTTTCTAATTGACAAATTTTCTAATTAATAAAATTTCCCTGAAATTAAACTATCTTTGCGCTCTGAAAAAAGAAACAGATGAAGTTTGATTTATTACAAAAAGATCCGCAGTCTAAAGCTAGAGCGGGTAGTATTACTACAGATCACGGAGTTATAGAAACTCCTATTTTTATGCCTGTTGGTACTGTTGCGTCTGTAAAAGGAGTGCATCAGCGTGAACTTAAAGAAGAGATAAATCCAGATATTATTCTAGGAAATACCTATCATTTATACCTGCGTCCGCAGACCGAAATTTTAGAGAAAGCGGGCGGTCTTCATAAATTTATGAACTGGGATCGTAATATTTTAACTGATTCTGGAGGATATCAAGTGTATTCTCTTTCTTCAAACAGAAAAATTAAAGAAGAAGGAGTGAAATTTAAATCGCATATTGACGGTTCTTACCACTTTTTTACACCAGAAAATGTAATGGAAATTCAGCGTACTATTGGTGCCGACATTATCATGGCATTTGATGAATGTACGCCTTATCCTTGCGATTATCGTTATGCACAGCGTTCTATGCACATGACGCACCGTTGGTTGGATCGTTGTATCAATCATTTGGAAAAAGTTCCTTATAAATACGGTTATGAACAAACGTTTTTTCCTATAGTTCAGGGAAGTACATATAAAGATTTGCGTCGCCAATCAGCTGAATACATTGCAAATGCTGGTCAGCAAGGAAATGCAATTGGTGGACTTTCAGTTGGAGAACCAGCTGAAGAAATGTACGCAATGACCGAAGTGGTTTGCGAAATTCTTCCAGAAGATAAACCTCGTTATTTAATGGGAGTTGGTACTCCAATTAATATTTTAGAAAATATCGCGTTAGGTATTGATATGTTTGATTGCGTTATGCCAACTCGTAATGCAAGAAACGGTATGTTGTTTACAGCCAACGGGACAATCAATATTAAGAACAAAAAATGGGAAGCAGATTTTTCTCCAATTGACGAAATGGGACATACTTTTGTGGATACAGAATATACAAAAGCTTATTTACGCCACTTGTTTGCTGCAAATGAATATTTAGGAAAACAAATTGCAACCATTCATAATCTTGGTTTTTATATGTGGTTGGTTCGTGAAGCTAGAAAACATATCTTAGCCGGAGATTTTAGACCATGGAAAGAAATGATGGTTAAAAATATGAGCCAAAGACTATAAAAAGAGTTTCACGTTCCATGTTTCAAGTTTCAAGTTGCTTAGCGCAACCTGAAACTTGAAACATGGAACGTGAAACTTTTAAAACTTGAAACAAAAATATTCTATGCTTTCAATAATAGATAAATACATTTTAAAAAGATACCTCGGAACGTTTTCTGTGATGCTTCTTTTATTTGCGCCAATCGGAATCGTAATTGACGTTTCTGAAAAAGTAAATAAAATGCTGGAAAACAAGATTCCGTTTGGAGATATTGCTTTCTATTATTACAATTTTACGATTTACTTTATCAATTCGCTGTTTCCGATATTCTTGTTTTTATCGGTGATTTGGTTTACTTCAAAACTGGCCAATAATACAGAAATTATCGCAATTTTAAGTTCCGGAATTTCATTTACCCGTTTCTTGCGTCCTTATATTATTGGTGCAACGATCGTTTCAATTTTTGTTTTGCTGATGGGATTTTTTATTGTTCCTGCGGCGAGTGAAGGTTATAATAATTTTAGATACACGTATCTGAAAGGAAACGGAAAGGAACTCATGCGAGGGGAAAACACGAATGTTTTCAGACAAATTAACGATCACGATTTTATTTTTGTAAACAGTTTTAATGAAGAATCTAAAACGGCTTTCAATTTTTCTTTAGAGCATTTTGAAAAAGAAAAATTGACTTATAAAATTACGGCAAGCCGTATTAAATGGGATCCTAAAAAGAAGATTTACGTTTTATATGATTATACTAAAAGAACGGTAGGGGAATTGAATGATGTAATTGAAAAGTCTCCTGAAAAAAATGTTCCTTTTAAATTCGAATTGGCCGATTTAACGCCGGTAGTTTATATTGCCGAAACGCTGACTTTAGGCAAACTGATTGATTTTATTGAAAAGGAAAGAAAAAGAGGTTCAGGAAATATTAATACGTATTTGGTTGTTCTTTATAAGAAATACAGTATTCCTGTATCAGCATTTATTTTGACGATCATTGCGGTTTCTGTTTCTTCTATGAAACGCCGTGGCGGAATGGGAATGAACCTTGCTATTGGAATTGCAATTGCCTTTTCATTTGTGTTTTTTGATAAAATCTTTGGCACACTTGCCGAAAAATCTACCTTCTCACCTTTATTAGCTGTTTGGTTTCCGAATATTGTTTTCGGGATTTTAGCAGTTTACTTATTACGTAATGCGAAACGATAATTTAAAAAGTTATTTAAATCTTCACTTAATTGTTTTTATCTGGGGTTTTACAGCTATTTTGGGCGCTTTAATTACAATTGATGCCGATAATCTGGTTTGGTATAGAATGTTAATCGCCATGATTTTTCTTGGTGGATTTATAGTAGTTAAAAAACAATCTTTTCAGGTTCCGATAAAAGAATTTTTTAAATTGATTTTCGTCGGATTATTAATAGCCTTGCATTGGATTTTCTTCTTTAAGGCAATTCATGTTTCTAATGTTTCCATTACACTTTCCATATTTTCTTTAGGAGCTTTTTTTGCTTCTTTATTAGAACCTTTGTTTTATGGAAGAAAAGTGCTTTGGTATGAAGTTTTCTTCGGACTTGTTATTATTGCAGGTTTAGGATTGATCCTTCAAGTAGAAATAAAATATCTTACGGGTGTTTATTATGCCTTAGCAGCCATCATTTTAGGGGTTTTATTTACTTTAATGAATGGAAAATTAATATCAGATCACGAACCTTCGGTGATTACATTTTACGAATTTGGAGCGGGCGTTTTCTTTATCACGATTTATTTTTTATTTCAAGGAAAATTTACAGCAGATTTCTTCGAAATGTCTTTAAATAATTGGGTGTTATTATTGATTTTGGCCTCGATCTGTACAGCTTATGCATTTACAGCTTCTGTAAAAGTTATGCAGAAATTAACGCCTTATACCGTAATGTTAACCACTAATTTAGAGCCAGTTTATGGGATCGTTTTGGCTTATTTTATCTTGGGAGGAAAGGAGAAAATGAGTGTCGAATTTTATATCGGAGCAGTTATAATTATCATTACAGTGATTCTCAACGGTGTTTTCAAACATTATCAGAACAAGAAAGAAAACTTGTAATAGTTTCCTTATTTTTAAATTGCATTTTATACTTTAAATAACAAATTAACTTCGCCAATGATATAATATTTTTATATTTGCGGTTCGATTTACAAACAAAATTCAAAAATCCATGGAATATTTAGATTTTGAGCTTCCAATTAAAGAACTTGAAGAACAGTTAGAAAAGTGCGTTATTATTGGAAAAGAATCTGACGTTGACGTGACGCCAACGTGCAAGGAAATCAACAAGAAATTAGAACAAACGAAGAAAGATATATACAAAAACCTTACGGCTTGGCAAAGGGTACAATTGTCAAGACACCCAAATAGACCTTATACTTTAGATTATATCAAAGCAATTTGCGGAGATACTTTCTTAGAACTTCATGGAGACAGAAGCTTTAAAGATGATAAAGCAATGGTTGGCGGACTTGGTAAAATAAACGGACAGTCGTTTATGATTATCGGTCAGCAAAAAGGTTTTAATACTAAAACACGTCAATACCGTAATTTTGGTATGGCTAATCCAGAAGGATACCGTAAAGCTTTGCGTTTGATGAAAATGGCAGAAAAATTCGGAATTCCAGTTCTTACTTTAGTAGATACTCCAGGCGCTTATCCAGGACTAGAAGCAGAGGAAAGAGGACAAGGTGAAGCTATTGCTAGAAATATATTCGAAATGGTACGTTTGCAAGTGCCTATCATTACCATTATTGTGGGTGAAGGTGCTTCAGGTGGAGCTTTAGGAATTGGTGTTGGAGATCGTGTTTATATGTTGGAAAATACTTGGTATTCTGTAATTTCTCCAGAATCTTGCTCTTCTATTTTATGGAAAAGCTGGGAATACAAAGAGCGTGCAGCTGAAGCATTAAAATTGACTTCTTCTGATATGAAAAAACAAAAATTAGTTGATGATGTAATTCCAGAACCGCTAGGTGGAGCGCATTATGACAGAGAAACTACTTTTAAAACAGTAGCGGAATATATTACAAAAGGATATAACGAATTGAAAGACTTATCAACAGCCGATTTAATTGCCCAGAGAATGGACAAATACAGTAATATGGGCGAGTTTAAAGAGTAAATTCATATTTGATATTTAAAAATCCGAAGCCCTGCGGTTTCGGATTTTTTTTTGGTTATGAACAAAAAAACAAATTTATAAACAACAGAATAGTTATAACTCGATAGTAGAATTTTTTTAAATTTTGCTACTTTCGCTATATGGAAAATTTCAAAAACTTAAACCCTGTAAAGGTCGACAAAACTACAATTATCAATTTAGAAAAAGGAAAATTGCCACCACAAGCTATTGAGTTAGAAGAGGCTGTGCTGGGTGCAATGATGATTGATAAAAAAGGGGTAGATGATGTAATTGATATTTTGCAACCAGACGCTTTTTATAAAGATGCACACAAACATATTTTTGAAGCGATTTTACAACTTTTTACCGAAACGCAGCCAATCGATATCTTAACCGTTTCAACTCAGTTAAAGAAAAACGGAAAATTGGATATAGCTGGAGGTGATTTTTATTTAATTCAGCTTACTCAAAAAATAGCATCTTCTGCGCATATCGAATTCCACTCTCGTATCATTCTTCAAAAATTTATTCAAAGAAGTTTGATTAGGATTTCTTCAGAAATTATTGAAGAATCATATGATGAAAGTGCTGATGTTTTTGATTTGTTAGATAAAGCCGAATCTAAATTATACGAAGTAACACAAGGAAATATTAAGCGTAGTTCTGAAACAGCACAAAGTTTAGTATTACAAGCTAAAAAGAAAATTGAGGAGATCTCTAAAAAAGAGGGATTAAGTGGTGTAGAAACTGGTTTTCACAATCTGGATAAATTAACTTCTGGATGGCAGCCAAGTGATTTAATTATTATTGCAGCCAGACCAGCGATGGGAAAAACGGCATTCGTACTTTCTATGGCTCGAAATATTGCGATCCAGTATGGGCACGGAGTAGCATTATTCTCTCTAGAGATGGCATCTGTACAGTTGATTACCAGGTTAATTTCGTCTGAAACAGGATTGTCGTCAGAAAAATTGCGTACCGGTAAATTGGAGGCCCATGAATGGACAATGTTGAGCACTAAAGTAAAGGACTTAGAAAAAGCACCTTTGTTTATTGATGATACACCCTCACTTTCTATTTTCGATTTAAGAGCAAAATGCCGTCGTTTAGCGTCGCAACACGGTATTAAAATCATCATTATTGACTATTTGCAGCTGATGACTGCTGGAGGAAATGCTAAAGGAGGAGGAAATCGTGAGCAGGAGATTTCAACAATTTCTCGAAACTTAAAAGCATTGGCAAAAGAACTTAACGTTCCGGTTATCGCACTTTCTCAGTTGTCGCGTGCCGTTGAAACACGTGGATCTAGTAAAAGACCTTTGCTTTCGGATCTTCGTGAATCTGGAGCAATTGAGCAGGATGCCGATATCGTTTCGTTTTTATACCGACCGGAATATTACAAAATTGAAGAATGGGATGATGAAGAGGCTTCACCTACTGCAGGTCAGGCTGAAATTATGATCGCGAAACACCGTAACGGGGGGATCGAAAACATTCGTCTTAAATTTTTAGGACATTTAGGAAAATTTGATAATCTTGATGAATTTTCGGGTAGTTATGATGATTTGCCATCAAAAATGAATCATGATGATAATCCGTTTATCACTAGTAATCTGCCTTCGGCTAACGAAGCTTTTGGAAGTAATTTAAATGACGACGACGACGATAGTGATGTTCCATTTTAAAAGTTAAAAAGCCTTATTATTAAGGCTTTTTTTATGTTTTTATGTTAATTGTCTAATAAAAATCAGTAGTTTAGCGAAACCAATTATAAACAATTAAATTTTTTATTAACCAATTAACAAATTTAAATTATGAATGAAGAAACTTTTCCAGAACCTATTCAGGTTTCTGTAAATACTGCAAACGAGTGGGAAAAAAGGTATCAGGATGATACAGAGATTGAAGACTCTAAGAAAAAAGTAAAAGCTTTTTTAGTGCCAAGAGAAAGTTTGAAAAAAGTGCTAGAACTAGATACAGAAGCTGTTTGGGCGTATCTAGGAATAAACGAACAGAAAGAAAAAACATTGCTTTTTTGTGGTGCTAAATACGATAAAGAAGCTGACAAATGGGTTAATGTATATGGTACAAAAGATGGAGTAAGCGGTGACGAAGCTCCTGAAGAAGTAGTATACGATGGTGCCCGTCCAAGTCCTCCATATTAATTAAATAAGTTTTAGAATGGATGATTTTTTAATATATTCAAGTTATTTGATTTTATTGATTAATCTTATATTATATTCATTTAGCTTTTTCCGAGAGGGAAAAGCTAATGTTTTTTTTGTTTCTTATCTGGCTTTTTCTACTTTGTTGCAATTTTCAATGGAGTTGGTGTATCATTTAGGAATGAGTAATTTATTTCTCGTCAATATCTTTTTTATAGGGCAAATGATCATACTGGGGCTTTTTTATAATTCGTTATTTGAAATTAAAGCGCAAAAAACATTTGTCAAGAGTAGTTTAATAATTGCTTTGTTGATTTTATCCGTACAATTTATAATGGATTCAAGTCAATTTTTAAAGTTTAATCTATTTGGTATTACTTTAACATCATTACTTATTGTAGTTTTTGCACTACTTCATTTTTATAATATGCTCACAGAAAACAAAAAGTATTATTACATAACTGCAAGTATAGTTTTTTATCTTTTAGCTAGTACAGTATTATTTTTAATTGGTAATCTTTCTACTGGATTAAGTGCAGATTTAAGATATTTGAGCTGGCAATTAAATGCATTTTTGTTAATAATCTATTACTTGATTATTTTGTTTGAATGGAAAGTAAGTTTTTCAAAAAAAGAAAGTTTGCAAAGCTAATTTGTAAAAGTATAATTTAAATAATCAGATATGAATACAGGTCATATTCCTGAAAAAGAACTCGTAGCCATAATATTATATATCTCTTTGTTTTTTATAATTGTTGCAGTGGCTTTAATTATATTCTTTTATTTTTCTAGAAAAAAGATCATTCAAAAAGAATTAGAGAAAATAGATTTAATTCTCCGTTATCAGAAAGAGCAATTGCATGCTATTATCGTAACGCAAGAGGAAGAGCGAAAAAGAATAGCACAAGATCTTCATGACGATATTAGTTCAAAATTAAATATTGTCTCCTTGAACAGTCATTTGCTTACAGCTCCTAATCTTACTGAAGCGGAAACTGCAGAGATTACTGAAAATATAATTAATTTAACTACAAAGGCTTTAGAAAATTCTAGAAAAATTGCTCATAATCTATTGCCGCCAGTTTTTGAAAAATTTGGTTTAAATGCAGGTGTTGAAGAATTGTGCGAAGAGTTTGAAAGCAGCAAGTCGGTAAAAACACATTATAAAAATGGGATTGATTTTGATGATAATGATATCGATCGGCATTTACATGTTTTTAGAATCCTTCAGGAACTTATGAATAATTCGTTGCGTCATGGAAAAGCAACAGAAATTTGGATTTCGTTTACCAATAAAGGTGGAATAAATACTTGCGATTATGAAGATAATGGTGTTGGTTTTGATAATTCAAATGTCGAAAATCAAAAAGGCTTAGGGATGAAAAATATTGATAGCCGAATATCATTTTTGAACGGAACCATTGAAATTAACTCTGAAATTAATAACGGAATAGCTGTGCAATTTACTTTCTAGACCAAAATAGCCATTTTATTAAGGTTTTTAGTCAATAAAACAACGTATTTAGACTTTTTCTAAATCATATTTTGTAATTTCGAAAAACCAAATAAACGACCAAAATCAAATAAGATGAATGCTGCTATTAAAATTGCTCTAGTCGATGATGAAATTTTGTTTCGAAAAGGAATTTCTTTTTTACTACAGAGGGAAGAAAATATTGACGTTATTTTCGAGGCCTCAAATGGAGACGAACTTGTTTCTCAATTAAATGAAAGAGAAATAAAACCAGATATCATCATAATGGACTTAAAGATGCCTATCTTAAACGGAGTCGAAGCCACTAAAATCATTAGAAAACTATTTCCTGAAATTAAGATTATTGCATTGACCAGTTACGATACCAAATCTTTTATTGCCAATATGATTCAAGTTGGAGCAGTAGCGTACTTAATTAAAAATACAACTCCCAAAGATTTAATTCATACAATTAACGAGGTAGCAAAAAAAGGATTCTATTATAATGAGAATGTTTTAAAAACAATTCAGGAAACAATAGTTTCTCCTAAAAATACAAAAGGCGGTCTAGAAACGAATTTCCTTTCGCCTCGTGAGATTGAAATTTTGCAATTAATTTGTCAGCAGAAAACTACTGCAGAAATTGCAGAACATCTTTTTTTGAGCCCAAGAACCATTGAAGGACATAGAAATAATTTATTGCTTAAAACAGAATCGCGTAATATTGCCGGTCTGGTTGTTTATGCTATCCAAAATGACTTGGCAGTTTTAACAATTTAAAAAAATTACGCTGTCAAAAATTGAATTGACAATACGTAATATAATATGATTGTAATGACAAGAACACATAATCCTATTTTCTGAATAATATTTAAACCCTTTTGTTGGTTATTACTTTCATTAAACTTCATAGTTGGTTATTTTTTACAGCGATTAGTTTTATGAACCTGGGATAGCAAATGTATAGAGAATATTCTTCCTAATTATAGGTGTTTTTACCTGTTTTTATTGTTTGAGACGTAAATTTTCTTGACTTTTTATTTAACATTCTATTAGCTTAGAAAAGGTTCTAAGTGTTCTTTTTTTGCAAATGGCTTTTATATCTTTACTAAAATAATTTTCTGATGAATAAAAGTTTGTTCTACTTTTTTATAGTATTAATTTCTTTTAATGCTAAAGCTTCGTTTATCTTACTTCCGATGGATGAAACAACGCAACAAAATCATTTAAAAGCGTACGGAATTACATACTGGTGTTTGAGCAGAGACTATAAGGCAAGTTGGCTTTTAAATTATCGCGGAGGTTCCTTTTTACTTCCCGATGCTGATGAAATTAGAAAAGAGTGTAAAATTAGAGGCGTAAGTTTTGAAGTGATTTCAGATAGTGAGCAAGCTTCGATTTTAAACGAAATTTCAAGCCCTTCTCAAAATATGGAATCTGTAATTTTAGAAAAAGCGCCTAAAATTGCTGTTTATACTCCAAAAGGAAAACAGCCTTGGGATGATGCTGTAACTTTAGTTTTAACTTATGCCGAAATTCCTTTTACTCCAATCTATGATGAAGAAGTTTTAAGCGATCAGTTATTAATGTACGATTGGCTTCACTTGCATCATGAAGATTTTACTGGACAATACGGAAAATTTTATGCAGCATACAAAAATACACCTTGGTATATTGATCAAAAAAAAGATGCTGAAGCTCTGGCTGCAAAATTGGGTTATGCAAAAGTATCTCAAGAAAAAGGTGCTGTTGCAAAAAAAATTAGAGATTTTGTAATTGGAGGAGGTTTTATGTTTGCAATGTGCTCTGCAACAGATAGTTTTGATATTGCGCTTGCAGCAGATGGAGTTGATATCTGCGAAACTATGTTTGATGGTGATCCAAGTGAATCGAATTATCAATCCAAATTAAATTATAATAATTCTTTTGCTTTTAAAAATTTTACTTTAGAAAGAAGACCAGAAGTTTACGAGTTTTCAGATATTGATATGACCACGAAAAGACGAGTAATGATGGATAAGGACTATTTTACTTTAATGGAATTTTCTGCAAAATGGGATCCAATTCCGAGTATGTTATGCCAAAATCATACGCAATTGGTAAAAGGCTTTATGGGGCAAACTACTTCATTTGATGCTTCATTAGTAAAATCGAATGTTTTAATTATGGGAACATGCGAAGTAAATGGTGAGTCAAGATATATTCATGGAGAAAAAGGCAAGGGGATGTTTACTTTTTTTGGTGGGCATGATCCAGAAGATTTTCAACATCAAGTTGGAGATCCGCCAACGGTTTTAGATTTGCATCCGAATTCGCCAGGATATAGGCTGATTTTAAATAATGTTTTGTTTCCTGCAGCGAGAAAAAAGAAACTAAAAACATAAATTAGTTTAAAGAAAACTCAAACCAAATTGGAATATGATCTGATATTTTTCTAGCATTGGGTAAAGAATCAAAATTTTCATAGAATTTAATAACTCCCGAATTGCTCACTTTTAAATTAGAGGTCTTATAAAGTATATTGTCAAATTCTGACGCAAGGCAAAGGTTGTTTTTGCAGGTATGCTTTAAAGTTGTTTTCTGATTTTTTAATACCGAATCATATCCCATTTTTTTCAACGGATTAAAAACAGAGTGTTTTTCGGGACAATTAAAGTCGCCCAAGAAGACTAAATTTAAATCAGGGTATTCATTTGGTAAAAACTTGAAATATTTGATTTCCGTTTCGGGTTGTTTTTTCTGCGTTATAGCATGGAAATTGACAAGCGTGATGGTCTTTTTGCTAATTTCAAACGTGGCAAAATATGGTTCACGATCAATTTCTAAACTATATTTTTTCTCTAGCCAAGGTTTAGTTCGCAATTTTGCTTTGTGCGTTTTCCAAATAAAGGCATACCGTTCGGTTTTGTAACTGCTGCCAGAAGTTGGATCGCTTATTGCATAATCCCATTTACTTCCCTTTTGATTAAGTAATGTTGCAAGTTTAGCAACCGTTTGAGCGCCACCATTTCCGGCTACAACTTCTTGAATTGCAATGATATCGTAATTGGATATTGTTTTGACAATATAACTTAAATGGATATCAGATTTAGATTTTCCAAAGTTTTGGATATTCCATGATAGCACTTTGGTTTGCGCAAAAGATATAAAAACAACAAATAGGAAGACAAGGCTGAATTTTTTTTTCATGTAAAATGTAATGAAGCTAAGATGTGAATCTTCTCTTTCAGCAATAATCAAGCCTTTCTTAAAATGATTTAATGTTTTTTGTATCTATTTTTTAAGGCTGTTCCAATGATTATGATTTGCAAAACTAATAAGGCGGGAATGCATATTATTTTCCAATCAATTTCTAGCCAGCCCGTTTTTTCAGAAACAAATGCAAAGCTTATGGATAAAAAAAGGCAAAGTAACATTGTTTTCATAATTATTTTATTTTGAGTAGTATTAATTTTAGAGAATATAATACTCGCTTTACTTCTTGGTATCATAGTAAATTAATAGATTATCACAAATTTAGCGGTATAATAAGTGTAATCCTTACGGAAATCCGTAAAGCGCCATAAAAATTACACTAGACCGAAATCTTTTGCAATTGCAATTAAATGCACATTATTGTTGGCTTTAAAATAGATTTTCAGCTTATTGATTCTTTTTTCGATACTGCTTGTTCCGTTAGGAGTAATAGATAAATCTTTAAACTCTTTAGAAATGCTTTCTAAAATATATCCTTTAGATAAGAGCTGTAAAATTGAAATATCATAGGACTCGATTTCAATTAATGCTTTATCATTAAAATTAAAAGACAAATCTGATGAAAGTATTTTTTCTTCATTATTAAATGTACTTTCAATAGCATTTCTAAGTTCTTGGATACTATTTCTTCCTTTGCTAACATAAGCGTTAATACCTAAATCATTAAAAAGTGTTTTAATACGGTAACTTTTGTCTTCTATAGAAAAAACAATTTTTTTAAGTTTTGGTTGCACTTTGTTTATAGCCTCAATAAGTTCATCTCCACAAGTTAAATCTACTTTTCTATGATCAGACTTAAAAGATAAATCTGTAATTAGTAAATCATAAGGTTCATTATCAGCTAATGCCTTTTTAACTTTAAGCAAGCCTTCGTCGCAATATTTTACATGATGAATTACGGGAACCTGTAATTCTTCAAGTACTTGAACAACTGCGATGCTGATACTGTCTAAATCTTCGGCAACTAAAACTTTTTTAAACATATATTCTCTTATATTGGAAATTTGAAATTTATTTTAAAACTACTTTCTGATTGTTTGTCAAAATTAAGAGTTCCTTTTATTGTTTTAATACGGTTTTCCACATTTTGTAGTCTTTTTTGTAAAATAATATTTTCTAGATTGATTTTATTACCATTATCGACATACGTTATTTGGATATTTTTTTCTTCTTTTTTAAACGTTATGCTCGCAAGAGACGCATTATTCAACATTTTCATTTGATCGAGAATTTCCTGTAACACGCGAGAAACTGTGATCTTTTTTACCCGATTGATTTTGATCCAAGAAAAAGTATTTAAACCATTTACAATTATATTTAGCTTTTGGTCGGTATGACCTGAAATCATTTCTCTAAGGTGTTGTTCAAAGTTTTCGTTGGTAACGATTTCACTATTTTCTCGAGAGATATTGCGTGTTTTGCAATAAATCCGATTGAGTTTATTTAGAAATTCACTTTTATTTTCAAGGTTTTCGAGATTTTTGTTTCCAGCAAATGCTAACGTTTCATGAATATCTTTTTCAAGTTCATTCTTTAATTTCTCGGAAATGCGTATTTCGTTCTTAAAAACTTCCTCGTCGCTTTCTTTTTTTCCTCTTGTGGTGATATAAAAATATATAAACACTAAACTTATAATGCTAATAGAAATTACTATATAAGAGATATAGCTTCTATTTTTTTGTCTCTGTATTTCAAGCTCATCTCCTGCTTTTTGAGTTTTGAGCTCTAAGTTTTCTTCTTTATCCCGATTGAAATTATATTTTATATTAGAAGATTGATTTTTGTGGATTTTTCGTGCAGTAGTAATGCTGTCAATAAGATTAATGTATAGTTGAGAATATTTTTTTGAAGCTTTGCCTTCGTTCAAGCTTACTAATATGGCTAAACAATAAGCTTTCATACTTGAAGCTTTTCCTTTTATGGCGCAGTAATAAGCTTTTTCTGCGTAAAATTTAGCGAGTTTATAGTTTTTATTTCTTATGTGATAATCTGCAAGTATATTATATGTTCCTACTAACTCAAAATAGTCATTAAAAGGAAGTATCAGTTCTAGACTTTTTTCTAAACAGCCTAGAGCTTTAGGGTTTTTGGTCTGCATATAGCAATACCCCAAATTATTAAGTAAAAGAGAATAATGATTTATAGTTCGTGTAGTATCTTTTTCGTGTTTTACTTTTTTTTGAAGCAGTGTTTCTAATAGCTGTATTGCCTCATTATATTTTTTTTGGTTCAAATATAAAATTGCTATATCTGCTTTTATAACTGACTTTTTGAAAGGCGTTTTAGCAAGCTCGAGTGCTTTTTGATGATATAAAAGAGCATTTTTATAATCATAATTAGCGGAATAATTGTAAGCGGTAATTGTATAAACGTTATAGGTAAATTTAGGTTTTGAGGTCTTTTTTAAATAAGGCAACGTTTTTGTAATCTCTTCTTCACTGCCATAATAGTCGCCATTATTCTGTAAAATATTTGCTTTAAGCGTTAATGCGTATACATAGTGATCTACATATTTTTCTATAGGCTTGCATAGTGAGATAGATTTATCGAAACAATAAATGGCACTATCATTTTTAAAAAGGTCAAAATAATAAGATCCCTTATCTATCAGCCTTTTTATTTCAGCTGAGTTATCAATATTTTGTGCTACAGTTTTCTTTTTCTTTTCACAAGAAGTGATTAGAAAAAGTGAAACAGATAGCAGAAACAAAATTTTGACAAAAGAAGAAATATTCATTTGAAGATTTTAGAATTAGATAGGTTTACAGTGGCAGTTTTATAAAAAATTTAAATCCTTGATTTGGATTTAATGAAACATCGTAACTCCCTTTTACCGATTTTAGTCGATTGTCAATGTTAGCAAATCTTTTAATAAAACTGTCGTCGACTTCGGTTTCTGTATTACTATTATCAGCGTATGTTATTAAGATGTTTTTGTCATCTCTTTTGAATGTTATGCTTGCTAGTGAAGAATTGTTTGATGTTTTCATATTTTCGAAAATTTCTTGAAGAACACGAAAAACAGTGATTTTTTTAACTCGATCAATTTTGCACCACGAATAAGTATTGAGGCCATTTATTATTATGTTCAGTTTTTGATTAGAATATCCAGAAATCATTTCTTTAAGCGCCTTTTCAAAATTTTCATCGGTAACTATTTCACTATTTGCTCGAGAGATATTTCTGGTTTTTAAATAGATATTATTTAAATGAGATAGAAATTCTTCTTTGTTGTTTTCTTTTTCGAGTTCAAAGTTTTCGGTAAACTGTAAAATTTTGTCAATGTCTTTTTCAAGTTCAAAATGTAATTTTTCAGAAATGCGCATTTCATTCTTAAAAACTTCATTGTTACTTTCTTTTTTTCCTTTCGTAGTGACGTAAAAAAATATAAAAACTAAGCTTAAAATGCTAATAGAAATTATAACATAAGAGATATAGCTTCTGTTTTTTTGTCTCTGTAATTGTAATTCTTTTTGCGCTTTTTGATTTTTAAGCTCTAAGTTTTCCGCTTTGTCTTTTTTGGAATCGTATATTAAGTTTGCAAATTGATTTTTTGATTTTTTGCGGCTTACTATAAGACTGTCAAGCATTCTGCTGTAAACTTTAAAATGCTTTTTTGAATTTGCTGCATTATCGGCCTCAATTAGATGACCTAGCATTGTAATCTCGTTAGGTTTTGATTTTGTTTTTTTAGCATAATAATAAGCCTTTTCAATATTAAGTTTTTTCAGCTCAGGATTATTGTATTTTTGATAATATTTATAAAAAGCATAATAGTTGGTAATTAATTCGTAGTCGTCATTTAAAGTAAGAGCTACTTTTAGACTTTCATTAAAACAGTCAAAAGTTTCTTGCTTATGATTTCCGAGATAGAGATAAGAAAGTCCCAAATTATATAATTTAGCTGTACGCTGATAAGCTGTATTTGAAGGAGTAATCTTGTCTTCGATATTCAGCCATGCTATAGGCCCTAGGAGATCTATCGCCTCTTGATATTTTCCTTGTTCTGTGTAAACAAAAGCAATTTCAGATATTATACGTGATTTTCTAAATGTAGAGACGGCCTTTTTTAAAGCTTTTTTGTGATAAAATAATGCTTTTTCATTGTCATAAATATAATGATAATTATAGGCCATAAATGTATAAGTATTAATGGCATACTTTGCACTTGTTGTTTTATCTAAGTATGGTAAAGCTTTTACAAGTGTAGTTTCTACTTCATAATAATCGCCATGTCTCTGTAAGATTTCTGTAATATAATTTAGCGATTCTACATAATAATCGGCATAATCCTCTTTTGGCTCGCATAATGATTGAGCTTTATTAAAATAAAAATAGGCACTGTCATTTTTTTCAGAATCCCACATAATGATTCCTTTGTCCAATATTTTTTTTATCTCAGCAGAGCGATTATCTTTAATGCGTTTTTTTTGCTGTTTTTCTGCTTCAGAATACTGTACTGAAAAAATGGTTACCACAATGAAACAAATAATGGGCAATAAAAAAAGAATTCTTTTTCGAAAAAAAGGAATTAAGTTCTGAATCATGATACAGGAAATTTAATTAGAACTTTAAAACCTTTTCCAGATTCTGAATGAATTTCAACTTCACCTTTGATGGCGTGAATTTGATTCTCAATATTATGCAAGCCATTTTTTAAAACCATTTTATTGGAATCAATTCCTTTTCCGTTATCTGTATAATTGATTACAATGCTATTGTTTATCTCTTTAAAAGTTATTGCGACTAAAGTAGCGTCACTATGTTTTTTCATGTTTACAAGTAATTCTTGGATGGCTCTGTAAACTGATGTTTTTTTAGTTTTATCAAGTTGATACCATGAAACCTCATTTAGACCATTAATCAATAGGTTTAGACTAGAGGTATTAAATCCAGAAATCATCTCTTTTAACGAAATTGCGAAATTTTGATTGCTAAAAACCGAATTGTTTTCCTTAGATACATCTCTTGTTCTGGAATAAATATCGTCTAACTTTTTAAGTAAATGGCTTCTGTTTTCTCCGATAGATAGATTTCTGTTTTCGGCAAATACAAGCGTATGGTAGACATCATTGGCTAGCTCGTCATGTAATTTTTTTGAAATTCGGGTTTCACTTCTATAGGTAGCCTCAATTTTTTGGCGATTTGTGCGTGCAGTTAAATAAAAATAAACCAATACAATTAATCCTAATGCTATTATAATTATGATGTACGAAATAATATTTTTACTTTTCTGTTTTTCTAATTGAAGTTCATTTTTAATTTTTTGGGCCTTAAGCTTTAAATTTTCCTCTTTTTCTGTTTTAGAATCATATTTCATTTTCGCAAATTGATTTTTTGCTTTTTGCCTTACTTCATAGATGCTATCAACCACTTTTATATAAAGAAGAGATTTTTCTTTAGACTCTGTAGCTGAACTAGTGTTCTCTATGATGAATTTCAAAGCAAGCAAACGATCATCGGTATTGCCAGACAATGTGTAGTTTTCATAACTCAATTTGGCATACATCATCGATAAAGGCTTATTGTTATCATAATATTCAACAAGATTATAATACGTTTTGCCTAAACCATCAATATATTTTACTTTAGATTTTATTTGTATGCTCTTTTTAAAAAAATCCAAAGCTTTTGGATTCTTGAGTTTGAGATAACAAATGCCAATATAATCCAGTGTTTTTGAATAATATATTGGGTTTTGCTGTACAACTCTTTCGTTGCTTATGGACAAAAATAATTGAAGTGCCTTATTGTATTCGTGTTGTTTAATATAAATTGCGGCTATATTATTTTTTGCTTCAAGTTTGTTTATTCTGTCTGTATTTAAAATAAATGCTTTAGAATAATAGGAAATAGCAGTTGGGTAGTCATAAGTGTAGTAATAGTTTCTCCCTAAAACACTATAAATATTCCATACATAATTGGGGTCTTTTATTTTATTTAAATAGGGGATTGCTTCTGTTGCACTAGTAATACTTCCAATAAAATCTTCGTGGTCCTGTTGAATTTCGGACATATAATACATGCAATAAACATAGTTTTTGGCATCCTCGTTTGGATCGCATTTCGTTCTCGCTTTGTTGTAAAAGTAAAAGGCGCTATCTAACTGTTTATTCTTGTAAAATGAATCAGCTTCATGTATTAGCTTTTCTATTTTAATCTTGTTACTTGTAATTTTTGCCGTATCCTTTTTTTTGTTTTTGCAGGCAAAAAAGACAGTGAAAATTAGAAGTGTATATAGTAAAAATTGTATTCTTTTTGGTATCATGCGCCAAAAATAAAAAAACTCTGTTCCTGTGAAAGAGTATAAATACCTGTTTTTACATTAAAAGGATGTTTTTTATTATTTGACTATTCATTTACAACAACATACAAACACCCCCTCAAAGTGAGGAGGTGTTAAAGTTTAAAAAGGTTGTAATTTTTATCCTTATAAAATTATACAGCTCGTAATCCAGTTGTAATTGCAAGTCTATTCCAAGAGTTAATTGTGATAATCGCTAAAATGATTTCAGCAAGGTATTTTTCATCAAAGAATTTTGCGGCATTTTCGTAAACTTCGTCAGAAACGTGGTTGTTAATTAAAGTTACTTGTTCTGTTAAAGCTAAGATTGCTTTTTCTTCTTCGCTGTAAACATCAGCTTCACGCCAAGCGCTTATTAAATAAATTCTTTGTTCAGATATTCCATATTTCCTTGCGTCTGCTGTATGCATATTAATGCAGTAAGCACAACCATTAATTTGAGAAGCGCGAATTTTGATTAGTTCTTTATGAACAGGCGTTAATGCAGTTGAAGAAATATATTTTTCTAAATTTAGTAAAGCATTATAAGCTTCTGGAGCAACATTCGGGATAACAATTCTTGATTTCATTTTTTATGCGTTTAAAAGTTCATTACAAAGGTCAGTAATGTATACTCCTAAAAACTTGAACTACTTCAAGAAATTCAGATTAGACTTTTCCAGCTCTAATTTTGCTCATAAATTCTGCAGAAAAATCTAAATAGGAGGCAAGCATGTATTGTGGAACACGCTGTACAAAGTCTGGCTGTTGGTTGTGGAAATGGTGGTACCTTTCTTCCGCAGACATTGTAAATAGAAATTTAATGCGCATTTGTGCAGCGCCAAAAGCTTTTTGAGCCACAATTCTAAAGTACTTTTCCAGTTTAGGAATTTGAATTAAAACAGATTCTAGAACAGATTTTTCAAGAGCAATAACTTCAGTTGTTTCAACAGCTTGAATGTAAAAATGAGAAGGAGTATGGTTGTGATAACTTAAATAATCAGTGATCCACCAATTTTCAACTCCAAATTGCAAGGTTTGTTCTGTTCCTTTCGGATTAATAATATATTGTCGCATGCAGCCTTTTACAATAAAATACATGGTATTGCAAATTTGACCTTCCTGTAAAACATGATCTTTCCTTTTAATTTGCGAAGAAAAAAAGCATGATTCTAGAATATCAATTTCCGAAGGTTCAAGATCGATAAACTTTTGAATATGATTTATAATAGTGTCCTTCATATTTTGCTTGTTATTAGATTTTAAAATCCTCTACTTTTTTTAGTGAAAATTTTTAATTGTAGAAGGTTATATTAAAGTTACAATTTACTTTTATACCATCACTAACTGCAGCTTGCCAATTTGCATGTTTAACAAATTCACTAATTTGATTAATTAAGAAGTTATTAAACTCTTCATTCTTTGAATTTTTAAATTTAATCTTTACAGAAATTTTAGATATTGTATTGTTTCTGTTGATTGTAAATGTAGTTTTAGCATAAAAATCTCTTCTTTCACTGCTTTGAATGAAATTTTTTGGGAATATAAAAGAAGAGAAAAAGTCTTTTTGAATTTCAATCTTTTGCTCTACAAAGTCTCCGGCTTTTGGATAGACCAAACAATAATCATCCACTCCAAATGGATATTCAAAAGGAATTTCTATTCTGCTCATTACATACAAACTGTCTGCAGTTTTGGTAATGTTTTTAATGAAGTTTTGCCCGTATTTTTCCTTCAGTAGTTCATTAGATGCTTTGCAATAACAATTTGATAGTAATGGATATTTAGTTTCATCATCTAAAATCCAAGATGGATCTAAATCACGAGATTCTGAAAAGTTAATTCCTTTTTCTTTTAGCAAACCTATTAAATGAGAATAATGCCTATTATAATCGCTGTCAAGATATCCTTCGGGGATTAGTTCGTAGAGGACTTCTTGTTTTTTAAAATCAATTTTTGCTCGTTTGATTTCGGAGAGACAGTTTACATCACGTTTATCAATTCGCCCGATTATGGTCTTGATAGAATATTTGTCCAATTTTCTCTCTTGAGCTTTCATAAAAACGATATGTATTATAAATAAAATTGCAAAGAGTTTCTTCATTTCTTTATGCTGTAGGGATCGAAAGATAATAAAAACAAAAAACCATTCGAATAAACGAATGGTTTTTTTATAATAAGTAAGTAATCTTAAATTGAGTTTATAAAACGTTTTATTTTACTTTATTAAGAATAGCTTTGAAAGCTTCTGGGTGGTTCATAGCTAAATCTGCAAGAACTTTTCTGTTCAATTCGATTCCGTTAGCTTTAACTTTCCCCATGAATTGAGAATAAGACATTCCTTCTAATCTAGCTCCAGCGTTGATACGTTGAATCCATAATGAACGGAAATTTCTTTTGTTTTGTTTTCTATCGCGGTAAGCGTAGCTCATCGCTTTCTCTACTGCATTCTTAGCAACTGTCCAAACGTTTTTACGTCTTCCAAAGAAACCTTTGGCTTGCTTCATTATTTTTTTTCTTCTTGCTCTTTTAGCAACTGAATTTACCGATCTTGGCATAATTTTAATGTTTTTTTGTAGCAGGCGTCCTGAATTGAATCAAAGGAACTTAAAGCCATACTCCAAGGTTATATAAATAATTTTTTAACCTAAAGAAATCTCTAGTCTGATGTCTTAAAGTCAAATGTCTAAAGTCAGGAATTGACTTTTAAACTTTATGACTTTCTAACTTTTGACTAATTAGATAATTCTTAATTGTTGTTTAATGCTTCTCATATCTGTTTGGTGAACTAGCGCTGAGTGTGTCAAAGCTAATTTACGTTTTTTAGATTTTTTAGTCAAGATGTGACTTTTAAAAGCATGCTTTCTTTTAATTTTTCCAGAGCCAGTAACTTTAAAACGTTTCTTAGCGCTAGATTTTGTTTTCATTTTAGGCATTTTTCCTAGTGTTTTAATTTATTCTTACTTACTTATGTTTTTTGTTTCAGGTTTTACAGTTTCAGGTTCAAACTGAATATTGAAACTGTAAACTGAGACTATTTTTTCTTCTTAGGAGCAATGAACATAATCATTCTCTTTCCTTCTAAAACAGGCATAGCTTCAACTTTACCATGTTCCTCTAAATCTTGAGCAAGACGTAATAATAGAATCTGACCTTGATCTTTATAAATGATAGAACGTCCTTTAAAGAAAACGAAAGCTTTTAATTTAGCTCCTTCTTTCAAGAATTTTTCAGCGTTCTTTCTTTTAAATTCATAATCATGCTCGTCTGTCTGAGGACCAAATCGAATCTCCTTTACAACCACTTGAGAAGATTTAGCTTTTAAAGCCTTGTCTCTTTTCTTTTGCTCGTAAACAAATTTCTTGTAATCCATGATTTTGCAAACCGGCGGTTCAGCATTTGGCGAAATTTCAACTAAATCCAATTCAAATTGATCAGCTAAACGTAACGCGTCAGCGATTTTAAAAACCCCAGGTTCAATGTTTTCACCTACAAGACGTACTTCAGGAACACGAATAAGATTGTTTATTCTGTGCGCATCTTTTTTCTCTACTCGAGGTTGAAAACCTCTGTTACTTTTTATTGCTATGACTTTCTAATTTAAGTTAAACTGTAAATACTTTTAATGTCTTTTTTATTTCTTCGTCTACAATCGAAGCAAATTCTTCGATAGAAACTGTGATGTTTCCTTTTCCTTCCTGACCGTGACGACGAATAGAAATAGTACCGTTTTTCTCTTCTTCCTCCCCAACGATAAGCATAAATGGAATCTTTTGCATTTCTGCATCTCTAATTTTCTTACCGATAGTTTCATTTCGGTTGTCAATTAGGGCGCGAATTTCGTGATTTTCTAGCAAATCTAAAACTTTTTTAGCATAATTTTCGTATTTCTCGCTCAAAGACAAGATAATAGCCTGTTCAGGCATAAGCCAAAGTGGGAAATTTCCTGCTGTGTGTTCTAGTAAAATTGCTATAAATCGTTCCATAGATCCAAAAGGAGCTCTGTGAATCATAACAGGGCGATGTAATTCATTATCAGCTCCTTTGTATGTCAAATCAAAACGCTCAGGTAAATTGTAATCTACCTGAATTGTTCCTAACTGCCATTGTCTTCCTAAAGCATCCTTTACCATGAAATCCAGTTTCGGACCATAAAATGCAGCTTCGCCATATTCTACAACAGTATTAAGGCCTTTGTCTTTTGCTGCGTTGATAATTGCATTTTCTGCCTTTTCCCAGTTTTCATCAGTACCAATATATTTTTCTCTATCCTCTTGATCTCTCAATGAGATTTGAGCAGTAAAGTTTTCAAAGCCTAAAGAACCAAATACATACAATACAAGGTCAATTACTTTTTTGAACTCTTCATCCAATTGCTCTGGGGTACAAAAAATATGCGCATCATCCTGAGTAAAACCTCTAACACGAGTTAAACCATGTAATTCTCCAGATTGCTCATATCTGTAAACGGTACCGAATTCAGCATAACGCTTAGGTAAATCTTTGTATGACCAAGGTCTTACATTATAAATCTCGCAGTGGTGAGGACAGTTCATTGGTTTCAATAAAAACTCTTCACCTTCAGCGGGCGTATGAATTGGTTGGAAGCTATCAGCACCATATTTGGCATAGTGACCAGAAGTTACATAAAGTTCCTTTTGACCAATATGTGGACTAACAACTTGCTCGTAACCAGCCTTCTTTTGTGCTCTTTTTAAGAATTGCTCTAAACGATCTCTTAAAGCTGCTCCTTTAGGTAACCATAAAGGTAACCCTTGGCCAACCTTTTGAGAGAAAGCGAACAATTCAAGTTCTTTTCCTAATTTACGGTGATCACGACGCTTCGCTTCTTCTAGTAATTCAAGATATTCGGTTAAATCTTTTTGTTTAGGGAATGAAGTTCCATAAACACGAGTCAACTGTTTGTTTTTCTCGTCACCTCTCCAGTAAGCACCGGCAACACTCATGATTTTTACGGCTTTGATAATTCCAGTGTTTGGGATATGTCCACCACGGCATAAATCAGTAAAAGTAGCATGGTCGCAGAAAGTGATAGTTCCGTCTTCAAGGTTCGAGATCAATTCTGTTTTGTAAACATTGTCTTTATACATTTCCAAAGCTTCCGCTTTAGTTACAGGACGCATTTTGAAATCAAATTTTCCTCTTGCAATTTCAAGAATACGATCTTCAATCTTTTTGAAATCAGCTTCAGAAATTTTTTGATCTTCAAAATCTACATCATAATAGAAACCATTTGCAATTGCAGGCCCAAGAGTTAATTTAATTCCTGGATACAATTCCTCAAGAGCTTGTGCCATTACGTGAGAAGTCGAATGCCAAAAGGCTTTTTTACCTTCTGCATCATTCCATGTATATAGTATAAGATTACCGTCGGTCGTCAATGGAGTTTCGGTTTCAATAGTTGTACCATTAAAAGATGCTGAAATCACGTTTCTAGCAAAACCTTCGCTAATGTTTTTAGCGACCTCCATTGGAGTTACGCCCGAAGCGAACTCTCTAATTGACCCATCGGGTAAAGTAATCTTGATCATTGTTTATAATTTTTTGAATGCAAATATACATGATTACAAAAATACATACAATATATATGTAGAAGTTTACTCTATTATATATAGTATAGCTTTTTGCTCTATTATATATAAGAGTAATTCTCATTTCCAGTCGGACAGGTTTATAAAACCTGTCGGGTTTGTTTTTTTTATACATATTATATGTAAGTACAGCTTGTTCGGCTGAACGTCCCGAAGTTTCGGAATCGGGAGAAGCCTTTTGGGCATTTGGAATTTTAAGATTTGAATTTTAATAATTAGGAGCAATTTCCCGCTATCCGCTTCAATCTTTTTGGGGCGAACCCCGCCCCAAAAAGGATTTCCGCTTCTATCGGGGCTAGAAATCCAGATTTCA
Source organism: Flavobacterium anhuiense (assembly GCF_050990855.1). Lineage (GTDB taxonomy): Bacteria > Bacteroidota > Bacteroidia > Flavobacteriales > Flavobacteriaceae > Flavobacterium > Flavobacterium anhuiense_C. The sequence goes on along the minus strand of NZ_CP158861.1, from coordinate 27,393 downwards.
GAAGAAAGCTTTTGGATAAAGATGTTCTCAGAACCATAATAAAAGAGCGGAAAACGGTTGTAAAGAATAAAAAATCCTCAGAAAAGAGAATCTAAACGATGGGTAAAATAAGAAAAACACAGTCAAAGGAAGAAAAACCTTACAAGCAATAAAAAATAATTGATCTGTAAAGAAGCTGTTACCAGTTAGTTAAGAAAAAGATCAAAAAAAAGCAAAAAAAAGCGTGATAAAAAGCTTGGAAAAGCGGAAAAAGGTTCTACTTTTGCACCCGCAACAGCGAAAAACGCTCTTAGAAATTCCGATAGCAGGCAAGAATCGAAAGGAAAGAAATTTTCAAAAAAAGATTCGGAAAAGCTTGCGGGAATTGAAAAAGCTTTTTACATTTGCACCCCGCAAAACACGGAAAGTTCATTGGAAGATTGGAAGGAAAACGGAGAAAGGAAGCGAAAAAAAAAGTTTCAAAATTTTTCGGGTTTTGCTTGCAGGAAACAAAAAGAATTTTTAGTTTTGCACCCGCTTTGAGAAACAAGCGATGAAGGAATAAAAGACACGTTCGTAGACATATTGAATTGACAGCCGTCCCGCTTAACAGCGGGACAAAAGAAATAAGAGCAGTAGAATCGAGAGATTCGAAAAAGAACCGATAGAAAGCGTCGAATATATAATATTAAAATATACGATGAAGAGTTTGATCCTGGCTCAGGATGAACGCTAGCGGCAGGCTTAACACATGCAAGTCGAGGGGTAGGGTTCTTCGGAACCTGAGACCGGCGCACGGGTGCGTAACGCGTATGCAATCTGCCTTTCACAGAGGAATAGCCCAGAGAAATTTGGATTAATGCCTCATAGCATTGGATAAGGGCATCCTTTTCCAATTAAAGTCACAACGGTGAAAGATGAGCATGCGTCCCATTAGCTAGTTGGTAAGGTAACGGCTTACCAAGGCGACGATGGGTAGGGGTCCTGAGAGGGAGATCCCCCACACTGGTACTGAGACACGGACCAGACTCCTACGGGAGGCAGCAGTGAGGAATATTGGTCAATGGGCGCAAGCCTGAACCAGCCATGCCGCGTGCAGGATGACGGTCCTATGGATTGTAAACTGCTTTTGTACGGGAAGAAACACTCCCTCGTGAGGGAGCTTGACGGTACCGTAAGAATAAGGATCGGCTAACTCCGTGCCAGCAGCCGCGGTAATACGGAGGATCCAAGCGTTATCCGGAATCATTGGGTTTAAAGGGTCCGTAGGCGGTCTTGTAAGTCAGTGGTGAAAGCCCATCGCTCAACGGTGGAACGGCCATTGATACTGCAGGACTTGAATTACTGGGAAGCAACTAGAATATGTAGTGTAGCGGTGAAATGCTTAGAGATTACATGGAATACCAATTGCGAAGGCAGGTTGCTACCGGTGGATTGACGCTGATGGACGAAAGCGTGGGTAGCGAACAGGATTAGATACCCTGGTAGTCCACGCCGTAAACGATGGATACTAGCTGTTGGGCGCAAGTTCAGTGGCTAAGCGAAAGTGATAAGTATCCCACCTGGGGAGTACGAACGCAAGTTTGAAACTCAAAGGAATTGACGGGGGCCCGCACAAGCGGTGGAGCATGTGGTTTAATTCGATGATACGCGAGGAACCTTACCAAGGCTTAAATGCAGACTGACCGATTTGGAAACAGATCTTTCGCAAGACAGTTTACAAGGTGCTGCATGGTTGTCGTCAGCTCGTGCCGTGAGGTGTCAGGTTAAGTCCTATAACGAGCGCAACCCCTGTTGTTAGTTGCCAGCGAGTAGTGTCGGGAACTCTAACAAGACTGCCAGTGCAAACTGTGAGGAAGGTGGGGATGACGTCAAATCATCACGGCCCTTACGCCTTGGGCTACACACGTGCTACAATGGCCGGTACAGAGAGCAGCCACCCCGCGAGGGGGAGCGAATCTATAAAGCCGGTCACAGTTCGGATCGGAGTCTGCAACTCGACTCCGTGAAGCTGGAATCGCTAGTAATCGGATATCAGCCATGATCCGGTGAATACGTTCCCGGGCCTTGTACACACCGCCCGTCAAGCCATGGAAGCTGGGGGTGCCTGAAGTCGGTGACCGCAAGGAGCTGCCTAGGGTAAAACTGGTAACTAGGGCTAAGTCGTAACAAGGTAGCCGTACCGGAAGGTGCGGCTGGAACACCTCCTTTCTAGAGCCCGAGTGTTAGCCGTTGGGCACGCTTGGGAAATAAGATGCCGACAGAGGTTCGGAATCCCGAAATTGTATTGCTCTTGCTGTTAATTTAAAAAAAAATGATAAGGAATCAAGAAGACAGAGTCTCGTAGCTCAGCTGGTTAGAGTACTACACTGATAATGTAGGGGTCGGCAGTTCGAGTCTGCCCGGGACTACTAAAAACCTGATTCAGGAAATTCTAGAGGTTATAATCCTTATTTTTTGGAATTTGGAATTTAAAAATTTGGAATTTTAAAAAAAATGGGGGATTAGCTCAGCTGGCTAGAGCGCCTGCCTTGCACGCAGGAGGTCAACGGTTCGACTCCGTTATTCTCCACGGAAGCGTAAGCTTTAAAGTTCATTGACATATTGGGATAAGAAAATAATAAGAAAGTAGAAAGCGTTTTTCTTAAGCGAAAGCATAAGGAAAACAAAACAAAACGGATCATATTAAATTATGATTTGGTGCAATAAGCAAAATAAGGGCGCATGGGGAATGCCTAGGCTCTCAGAGGCGATGAAGGACGTGATAAGCTGCGAAAAGCTGCGGGGACGGGCACACACCGATCGATCCGCAGGTATCCGAATGGGGCAACCCGCTATATTGAAGATATAGCACACCGATAGGTGGGCAAACCCGCTGAACTGAAACATCTAAGTAGGCGGAGGAGAAGAAAACAAAAGTGATTCCGTAAGTAGTGGCGAGCGAACGCGGATTAGCCCAAACCAGCATTGTTACGGCCTTGCTGGGGTTGTAGGACCGCGATATTTCATGCGCAAGGAACCGGAAGCTTCTGGAAAGGAGCGCCATAGAGGGTGACAGCCCCGTATGGGCAACGAGCGTAATGGATAGCGGTATCCTGAGTAGGGCGGGGCACGTGAAACCCTGTCTGAATTCGGCGGGACCATCCGCTAAGGCTAAATACTCCTGAGAGACCGATAGTGAACCAGTACCGTGAGGGAAAGGTGAAAAGAACCGTGAATAACGGAGTGAAATAGATCCTGAAACCATGCGCTTACAAGCGGTCGGAGCCCTTTCGTGGGGTGACGGCGTGCCTTTTGCATAATGAGCCTACGAGTTAACGCTGCTGGCAAGGATAAGTGGTTAAGCCATGGATCCGCAGCGAAAGCGAGTCTGAATAGGGCGCTTTAGTCAGTAGTGTTAGACGCGAAACCGTGTGATCTACCCATGGGCAGGTTGAAGCTGTGGTAACACACAGTGGAGGACCGAACCGGTTGACGTTGAAAAGTCTTCGGATGACCTGTGGGTAGGGGTGAAAGGCCAATCAAACTCGGAAATAGCTCGTACTCCCCGAAATGCATTTAGGTGCAGCGCTGAGGATAGTTATATAGAGGTAGAGCTACTGATTGGATGCGGGGGCTTCACCGCCTACCAATTCCTGACAAACTCCGAATGCTATATAATGTTTCCCAGCAGTGAGGGCTTGGGTGCTAAGGTCCAAGTCCGAGAGGGAAAGAACCCAGACCATCAGCTAAGGTCCCCAAATATATGCTAAGTTGAAAGAACGAGGTTTGTCTGCCCAGACAGCTAGGATGTTGGCTTGGAAGCAGCCATTCATTTAAAGAGTGCGTAACAGCTCACTAGTCGAGCGGACGAGCATGGATAATAATCGGGCATAAGCATATTACCGAAGCTATGGATTTTGCAGTGATGCAAAGTGGTAGGGGAGCATTCTGACAGGGCAGAAGGTGTATCGTAAGGTATGCTGGACCGGTCAGAAAAGAAAATGTAGGCATAAGTAACGATAATGCGGGCGAGAAACCCGCACACCGAAAAACTAAGGTTTCCACAGCTATGCTAATCAGCTGTGGGTTAGTCTGGACCTAAGGCGAACCCGAAAGGGACAGTCGATGGCCAACGGGTTAATATTCCCGTACTTCTTATTGCTGTGATGGGGTGACGGAGTGATGAAAGCGCCGCGAACTGACGGAATAGTTCGTTGAAGTACCTACCTATAAGAGATGCAGGCAAATCCACATCTTTTGGGGAAATACGATAGTACTCGGAGTCTTCGGACAAAGAGATAGTGCGCCTAAGGGCTTCCAAGAAAAACCTCTAAACTTCAGGCAGTAAGAACCAGTACCGTAAACCGACACAGGTAGTTGAGGAGAGAATCCTAAGGTGCTCGAGAGATTCATGGCTAAGGAATTAGGCAAAATAGACCTGTAACTTCGGGAGAAAGGTCGCCCCGAGCAATCGGGGCCGCAGTGAAGAGGTCCAGGCGACTGTTTATCAAAAACACAGGGCTCTGCAAAATCGCAAGATGAAGTATAGGGCCTGACACCTGCCCGGTGCTGGAAGGTTAAGAGGAGATGTTATCTTCGGAGAAGCATTGAATTGAAGCCCCAGTAAACGGCGGCCGTAACTATAACGGTCCTAAGGTAGCGAAATTCCTTGTCGGGTAAGTTCCGACCTGCACGAATGGTGTAACGATCTGGACACTGTCTCAGCCATGAGCTCGGTGAAATTGTAGTAACGGTGAAGATGCCGTTTACCCGCAGTGGGACGAAAAGACCCTGTGCACCTTTACTATAGCTTAGTATTGACCTTGGATAAATGATGTGTAGGATAGGTTGGAGACTGTGAAGGGGCGTCGCCAGGCGCTTTGGAGTCATTGTTGAAATACAACCCTTTGTTTATCTGAGGCCTAACCCCGCGATGTGGGGGACAGTGCTTGGTGGGTAGTTTGACTGGGGTGGTCGCCTCCAAAAGAGTAACGGAGGCTTCTAAAGGTTCCCTCAGCACGCTTGGTAACCGTGCGTAGAGTGCAATGGCATAAGGGAGCTTGACTGAGAGACATACAGGTCGATCAGGTACGAAAGTAGAGCATAGTGATCCGGTGGTTCCGCATGGAAGGGCCATCGCTCAAAGGATAAAAGGTACGCCGGGGATAACAGGCTGATCTCCCCCAAGAGCTCATATCGACGGGGGGGTTTGGCACCTCGATGTCGGCTCGTCACATCCTGGGGCTGGAGAAGGTCCCAAGGGTTGGGCTGTTCGCCCATTAAAGTGGCACGCGAGCTGGGTTCAGAACGTCGTGAGACAGTTCGGTCTCTATCTACTGCGGGCGTTAGAAATTTGAGTGGATCTGATTCTAGTACGAGAGGACCGAATTGGACAAACCTCTAGTGTATCTGTTGTCCCGCCAGGGGCACCGCAGAGTAGCTACGTTTGGAAGGGATAAGCGCTGAAAGCATATAAGCGCGAAACCCACCACAAGATGAGATTTCTTTTAAGGATCGTGGAAGATGACCACGTTGATAGGCTACAGATGTAAAGGCAGTAATGTCATAGTCGAGTAGTACTAATAATCCGTAAGCTTATGCACACCCTTTTCCTCCCGAGCAATCGGGAGGAGAGAACTTTCTAAAAAAAAGCTTTTATGTTTCTTTATCCCAGTATGTTAAAATATTGTTTGATTGATAATTAATAATTTATAATTAACAATTAAAAAGATTGCCCAAAGCAATTATAACTTCTTAAGGTGGTTATTGCGGCGGGGCTCACCTCTTCCCATCCCGAACAGAGAAGTTAAGCCCGCCTGCGCAGATGGTACTGCAGTTATGTGGGAGAGTATGTCGTCGCCTTTCTTTTGAAAAACCCTGTCCGAATCGGACGGGGTTTTCTGTTTTATGCCGGTTTTGGAAACTTCCAATCCGGATTTGAAAAAAAAGGAAATCGGATGGGCTTTTCTGTTTTCCGGATGGAAACCTTGGCTCCGGCAGGCCCGGATCCGCGTTAGTGATGGGAGCGGCATTCTTTTGCGGGAACCCAAGGCTTCCTCTTTTCCCCAAAAAAACTTCCGCAAAAGATACAGCGGACAGCACGGCCCGGAGGGAAACGCCATTATCTGTAAAAGTGTTAAATTATAGTCAATTGTTTGTGGTTAAATATTGATACTTTAGACTTTTTGGATTTGAATGAGTATTTTTGTGTTTCAATTATTTTATTTTAAACATGAAGAAAAGTATTTTATTGTTAGCACTTCTTGCTGTTACAGGTTTAAGTGCTCAACAACGTCCAAAGTTAGTTGTGGGCATAGTTGTCGATCAAATGAAAATGGAGTATTTATATCGTTTTTCAGATGATTTTTCTCCAAACGGCTTTAAGAGATTAATGAATGATGGATTTACTTTCCAGAATATGCATTATAACTACATGCCAACTTATACAGCTCCAGGACATGCTTCAATTTATACAGGTACAACCCCTGCTACTCACGGAATTGTTGGTAATGAGTGGTTCAGTAGAACTCTTGGAAAAGAAACGTATTGTACAGATGACGCTAGTGTTAAGACCGTAGGTGACGGTACAGCAGAAGAGGGTGCAATGTCACCTAAAAATCTTCAAAGTACTACGATTACAGATGAAGTGAGAATGGCTACTAATTTTAATGGTAAAGTTATCGGAATGAGTTTAAAAGACCGTGGTGCTATATTGCCAGCAGGTCATTTTGCGAATTGGGCATTTTGGTACAGCAAAACGGGTTCTTTTATTTCTAGTACTTTTTACGGTGATAAATTACCTGATTGGGTTACAGAGTTTAACAATGAGAAAAACTACTTAAAATATATTAATAAAGGTTGGGATTTATATAAGCCAGCTTCGGTTTACAATGAAAGTCTTCCTGATAATAATCCTTATGAAGGGAAGTTGTATGGAAGTGCTGCTCCCGTTTTTCCATATGACTTGAAATCAATGTATGAGAAGAATGATGCAGGTGTTATCCGTGCAACACCTTTTGGAAATGATTTGTTAGCTGAGTTTGCTAAAAGAGCTATTGAGAAAGAAGAATTAGGAAAGGATAATGTTACAGATTTCTTGACTGTTAGTTTTTCTTCTACAGATTATGTTGGTCATTTACTTGGGCCTCGTTCTATGGAGCTTCAGGATACTTATTTGAGATTGGATCAAACAATTGCTGATTTCTTGGCTTATCTTGATAAAACAGTTGGGAAAGGCAATTATTTACTTTTCTTAACGGCAGATCATGCTGGAGCAGAAAATGTAATTTATTTGAAAGATCGTAAATATAATGTTGATAATTATCCTTCTAAAGAGGTTAAGAAAAGCTTACAGGATTTTTCAACTAAGACTTTTGGAGTTGATTTGATTCAGAACTATTCAAACTTTAATATTTTCTTTAATAAACAGATTATAAAAGATAAAAAGCTTGATCTTGTTAAGGTAAAACAGGCTTTTAAAGACTTTTTAATTGCGCAGCCACAAGTTAAAAAAGTTTACACAGAAGAGGAAATTTTAGCGAATGCGGGTAATGATTATGCTCTTAATTTTGTTGCTAAAGGTTACGATGTAACGCAAAATGGAGATTTAGTTATTGTTGATAAACCTGGTATGATTGAATATACTCCAACAGGAACATCTCACGGAACAATTTATAGTTATGATACACATGTTCCCGCAATTTTTTATGGATGGCACATCAAAAAAGGAGAATCTCATGATAAAAAAGCAATTACAGAGATTGCTCCAACTATAGCTCAGAAAATTAAAGTTACTTTTCCAAACGGAACTGAAGCTAAAGTGATGAGTGAAGTTCTTGATAACAAGAAATAATGTAAAAGATTATTTTGAAAAACCTGTCTTCGTGACAGGTTTTTTTATGGCGTAAAAAAAAAGGCTTTTCAGTTAAGAAAAGCCTTTTGTAATAGTGATTTAGTAAGCACTTATACAAGTATCAGCACTATGCGTTTGCTAATACTATTTCTTCGTTAAAAGGAAGATTCCAAGCTTCTGCAACTCCTTTGTAAAGGATTTTTCCATTAGCTACATTTAATCCTTTTTTCAATTCTTCATTTTCAGCACAAGCTTTTTCCCATCCTTTGTTTGCTAATTGTACAGCATATGGTAAAGTTGCGTTAGTTAAAGCTAAAGTAGAAGTGTAAGGAACAGCTCCAGGCATATTAGCTACACAATAGTGAACGATATCATCGATGATGAAAGTTGGATTTTCGTGAGTTGTAGGAGTACAAGTCTCGATACATCCACCTTGGTCCACAGCTACGTCAACAACAACAGTTCCCGGACGCATTAATTTAAGCATATCACGAGTGATTAAGTGAGGTGCTTTTGCTCCTGGAATTAAAACAGCTCCAACAATTAAGTCAGCATCTTTAATAGCTCTTGTGATATTGTAGTGGTTAGACATTTCTGTGTTTACGTTAGCAGGCATGATATCGTCTAATTGACGCAAACGTGGCAAGCTTAAGTCCATGATAGTTACTTGAGCGCCTAATCCAGCAGCCATTTTAGCAGCTTGAGTTCCTACAATTCCTCCACCTAAAACTAATACTTTTGCTGGCGGTACACCTGGAACACCTCCTAAAAGAATTCCTCTTCCTTTTAATGGTTTTTCAAGGTATTTTGCTCCTTGTTGGATAGCCATACGACCTGCAACTTCAGACATTGGAACTAATAATGGTAAACTTCTGTCTGTTTTTTCTACCGTTTCGTAAGCTAAACAAACCGCTCCTTTTTCCAACATTGCATGTGTTAATTCTTCAGAAGAAGCAAAGTGGAAATAAGTAAATAATAATTGGTCTTTTTTGATCAATGGATACTCAGAAGCAATTGGCTCTTTTACTTTGATGATCATTTCTGCAATAGCATAAACTTCTTCAATTGTTGCTAAAACAACTGCACCAGCTTCAGCATATTCGGCATCAGCAAAACCACTTCCTAAACCAGCTGTAGCTTGAACATAAACTGTATGTCCATGTTTTTTCATTTCAGAAACGCCAGCAGGAGTTAAGGCAACTCTGTTTTCGTTATTTTTTATTTCTTTAGGAACACCTATTATCATTTTGTTATATTTTTATGTTTTTATTCAAATTGTTTTACAAATCTACAGATAGAGAATAAATTATGGTTTAGCGCATGATAAATAAGAAAATATTATTTTATTTTTTACTTTTACAGAAAAATATTCTGTTCTGAGATGAAATTTATTCTTCAAAAAGAAAAAAAGACTAAATCAGACCAATTTTAATAAAACGTTTTCGTTATGGCTTTAGATGAAATTGACAAAAAAATACTACGTCTTTTGCAAGAAGATGCACACTACACTTTAAAAGACATCGCAAACAAAATAAATTTATCTTTAACGCCCGTTCATGACCGTGTAAAACGTCTTGAGAAAGACGGCATTATAGAGAAATATGTAACGCTCTTGGACAAGAAAAAACTTGGGAATAATTTGACGGTTTATTGTCAGGTAACATTGGTCAAACAAACTTATGATACATCAGAAGGGTTTAATCAATCGATTTTAAATCTGCCTGAAGTTGTGGAGTGCAACTATGTTTCAGGGAACTTTGATTATATGTTGAAGATTATAATTCCAGACATGGAAAGCTACCATCATTTCCATCAGAAAAAATTATCGGTTTTGCCTGAGGTCTCTTTAATAAATACTGTTTTTGTTATTTCAGAAGTGAAGAGTACGACTGTTCTTCCAATTTAAATAAAAAAAACCATCAGGAAATCCCGATGGTTTTAGCAAAAAAGTTAGTTTAGTTGAATTAATAATAAGTATAACGTCTTACTTTGGCAATATATTTTGCTAAACGAATAACTTGATGACTGTATCCGTATTCGTTATCATACCAAATGTATAGTACTATATTTTTTCCGTCTTTTGAAACAATTGTAGCATTGCTGTCATAAATAGATGGTGCAGATGTTCCCACAATATCAGAAGAAACTAATTCGTTATTCAAAGAGTATTTTATTTGTTCTACTAACTCTCCTTCAAGAGCATATTTCTTCATAATCTTATTGATTGCAGCGATTGAAGTTGCTTTCTTAACTTCTAAATTTAAAACTACAAGAGATCCGTTTGGAACAGGAACTCGAATAGCATTTGAAGTTAATTTTCCTTCTAATGATGGTAAAGCTTTCGCCACTGCACTTCCTGCTCCAGTTTCTGTAATAACCATATTTAAGGCAGCAGCTCTTCCACGACGGTATTTTTTGTGCATATTATCAACCAGATTCTGGTCGTTGGTATAAGCGTGAATGGTTTCTAAATGTCCTTTTACAACACCAAGAGTTTCTTCAACGACTTTTAAAATCGGAGTAATAGCATTTGTTGTACAAGAAGCTGCAGAGAAAATATTTACTTCATCAGGATTAAAATCGTTATGATTTACACCATGCACAATATTCGGAACACCTTTTCCGGGAGCAGTCAATAAAACTTTATTAGCTCCGTTTGAGGTTAAATGTCTTTTTAATGCTTCTTCAGTTGTAAAAGCTCCAGTATTGTCAATTACCAAAGCATCATTGATTCCGTATTCTGTATAATCTATTTCTTCCGGTGAATTTGCAGTAATAATGTGAACTGTCGTTCCGTTAATTATTAGGGCATTATTTTTTGAATCGGCTATTACTGATCCTTGAAAATCTCCGTGAATTGAATCGTATCGTAGTAGAGAAGCTCGTTTCTCTAAAATTGAGGCATCGTTTTTATCACGGGTTACAATTGCTCTCAAACGTAATTGGTTTCCTTTACCCGTTTTAGACATCAGCTCTCGTGCCAATAAACGGCCAATTCTTCCGAAACCATATAAAACAACATCTTTAGGTTGAATCTCTTTTGAAGATTTTGCTTTTTTCAATTTTTCAATAACAAAATATCTTGCATCAGGATATTTTTCATCTTCTAATCGATACTCGTAAGTTAATTTTCCAAGATCTATTTTTGCTGGTGGAAGATCCAAAGACAAAACCACTTTTGCGATTTCGACAGAATCAAAAATGGTGATTGGCTTACCAACAAATTCGCCAGCATATTGATGAAGATTGATAATGTCGCTTACGTTTTTATCCAATAACTGATTTTTGAATAAAACCATTTCGATTGATTTGTCATACCATAAATCACTTATGACTTTGATTAATTCGACACCTGCTTTTCTGCGGTCGACTTGTAATGTTACCTCTTTTTGGTACAATGATTTGTTACTCATAATTGAAAAAATAAAATGCTCACTATTTTAAAATTTTGCGCAAAAGTATCTATTTCAATCGATTTCGTAAACTATTTTAGCATTTATTTTTGAAAATAAAAAGCCACCTTAAATTTATTAAGATGGCTTCTCTTGAAGTTCTCAGCCGCAGTCACATTTCTCAGTTTTTGCTAACTGAAAACTGTGACCAAAAACTACGTCTTAAATTATAATTCTGAAAATCTCTCCATTTCTGTTGATCATTTCAATTCGAACGCTTTGTCCTTCGTCTTTTTTACTTAAAAGTTTCGAAACTGTTTCAACGTTTGTTGCTTTTACATTATCAATACTAAGTATAATATTTCCTAGCAATTCGTTTTGATATTGCATTAAATTCTCGTTTGTGATGTTTTTAATTTTAACACCATAATCAATTCTGAATTTTTTCTTGTCAGCAGCATCGATATTTTCTAATTCAATTCCTTTAACTTCAGCACTGTAAAATTCGTTTTTACTCAAAGTAACCGGAACTGTTTTAGTTTTTCCATCTTTAATGTAAGTTACTTTCACAACATCATTTGGACGTTTTGTATTAATGTATCCTGATAAATCTGCATAAGTCGCGATATTTTGTTCATCAAGTTTTACAATAATATCTCCTTTAGTCAAACCGGCTTTTTCTGCACCAGAATTTTTAGAAACTCTATTAATATAAAATCCTTGTGTTTCTGTAATTCCTAATTCTTTAGATGCTGTGCTGTTCAGTTCGCCACCTTCAACACCAAGAATACCTCTTTGAACATTTCCGTATTCCATAATGTCCTCAATAATTTTTCGAGCAATATTAGAAGGAACTGCAAAAGAATATCCAACATAAGAACCGGTCATAGAAGAAATCATGGTGTTGATTCCAATTAATTCACCTCTTGCATTTACTAACGCTCCGCCACTATTACCTGGGTTTACAGCAGCATCAGTTTGAATAAAAGATTGGATTCCGCTTTGGTCTAAATTTCTGGCTTTCGCCGAAACAATTCCCGCAGTTACGGTCGAAGTCAAATTGTAAGGATTTCCAACCGCCAATACCCATTCGCCAACTTTCACATTGTCAGAGTTTGCAAAGGCAGTGTAAGGAAGTTTCTCGTCGGCATTGATTTTTAAAAGGGCGATGTCCATTTTAGAATCAGTACCAATTAACTTCGCTTTGTATGATTTTTTGTTGTTTAAAGTAATTTCGATATCTGTAGCATCCTTGATTACGTGATTGTTAGTCACGATATATCCGTCTTCAGAAATAATTACTCCAGAACCAGTTCCTACTTGTTCTTGCTGTTGTTGTCCGCCATATCCGTAGAAAAACTCCAGCATTGGGTTACTGACAGTTCTTCTCGAAACATTTTTTACGTGAACAACGGTATGAATTGTTTTGTCTGCGGCTTCGGTAAAATCTAGTATTTCAGCTCCTAAACCAACATTTTTTCCGTAAGAGTTAGGGGCAAGAGTTACAACAGAATTTCCTTTTCCAAAAAAAGAATTGTTGCTTTCAAATAATAACTTGTAAGCACCAAGAGTAATAGCACCACTTAACAATGACACTAAAAATAAGGCTGAAAATCTTTTCATATTAGAATTTGTAATTAAGTTATTAGAATTTATGTTTCATGTTTTATTTAACGTAAAAATACTTCAAAAAATTATTTGTAAAAATGGTTTAACGCTCTTTAACAATGATTAACATTTCATTAATTAATAGTTCGTACTTTTGTATTTCTAACAACTAAAAAATGCAAATAGAATTTTATAAATATCAAGGTACCGGAAACGATTTTGTAATGATTGATAACCGTTCTAATTTCTTTCCAAAAGAGAATGTGAAACTTATTGAGCGTCTGTGTGACAGACGTTTCGGAATTGGAGCTGACGGATTAATTCTTCTAGAAAATGATTCTGAAACCGATTTTAGAATGGTGTATTACAACTCTGACGGAAATCAAAGTTCGATGTGCGGAAATGGCGGTCGCTGTCTAGTTGCTTTTGCCAATCAATTGGGAGTTATTGATGATAAAACGACTTTTATAGCAACTGACGGATTACACCATGCTTCTGTAAATGCCGATTCGATTGTTTCGTTGCAAATGATTGATGTAAACGAAATCCAGAAAAAAGATTCTTATACTTTCCTAAATACAGGTTCGCCTCACCATGTTCAAATTGTAGACGATTTGGAACATTATAATGTAAAAGAAAACGGAGCCGCAATTCGTTACGGAGAATTGTATGGAGAAAAAGGAAGCAACATCAATTTTGTGAAAAAAGTGGATAACGATACTTTTTCTTTAAGAACTTACGAAAGAGGTGTTGAAGACGAAACTCTTGCTTGCGGAACTGGTGCTACAGCCGTTGCAATTGCTATGAATGCAATTGGTGAAACCGATAAGACTTCAATAAACTTAAATGTTGAAGGCGGAAAATTAGTTGTTTCTTTTGATAAAGATAATGACGGTTACACTAATGTTTTCTTGACAGGACCTGCAAAATTTGTATTTAAGGGAACAATTGAGATTTAGTAATTAAATCCCAAGTTTTTAAATCCCAAAATCCAAAATCCAAACGAAATCTAAAATCTGCAATCAAAAATCTAAAATTGTAAATGATAACATTAAAAGGCGAATCGATTTATTTGCGTGCACTTGAACCTCAAGATTTAGAGTTCATCTATTCTATAGAAAATGATGAGAATATCTGGGAAGTTAGCAATACGCAAACTCCTTACAGCCGTTTTTTGATTAAACAATATTTAGAAAATGCACATCAAGATATTTATGAGGCAAAACAGCTTCGTTTGGCTATTTGTCAAGATGAAGATTTTCCTGCGATTGGGTTGATTGATTTGTTTGAATTTGACCCTAGAAATAATAGGGCAGGGATTGGCATTGTAATTCAGAAAGAAGAAAATCAAGGGAAAAATATTGGTTCTGAGGCTTTAGAGCTTTTAATTAACTATTCTTTTACCAATTTAAATCTCCATCAATTGTATGCAAATATTGGCGTACAAAATGTAGCGAGTATTGCACTTTTTACTAAATTTGGTTTTAAGAAAATCGGAATAAAAAAAGACTGGATTTTGTATCATAACCACTATCATGATGAAGCAATTTTTCAGCTAATTAATAAACAAATTTAAAACTTAAGCTTTGAGTCTAAAAAAAATAATCACAATAAGTGCCGTAGCCATAATTTCAGTTTTGCTGGTTTATGGTTTTATTTTAATCAGTAAAATTTTTAGTTCTAATACTAAATTTGAAGAAAAAGAGGTATATGTTTATGTGCCAACAGATGCTAGTTATGCAGATGTAAAAAAGATTTTAGCACCTTACGTAAAGAATTTCGACAACTTTGAAATGGTTGCAGAAAAAAGAGATTATCCAGAAAATGTAAAATCGGGTCGTTTTCTTTTAAAGAAAGACATGAACAACATCGACTTAGTGCGAGCAATGCGTTCCAATATTCCTGTAAAATTAGTCTTCAATAATCAGGAGCGTTTAGAGAATTTTGCTGGAAGAATTGGTAAAGAAATCGAAGCCGATAGTTTATCATTAATGAAAGCAATCAAAGATTCGACTTTCTTAGCAGCAAACGGATTCAATGAAGAAAACGTTTTTGCAATGTTTATTCCGAATACGTACGAAATTTATTGGAATACTTCTGCAGAGAAATTCCGTGATAAAATGATTAAAGAGTATCACAATTTCTGGACGCCTGAAAGAATTGAAAAAGCAAAAAAACAAGGTTTAACTCCAGTTCAAGCTACTATTTTAGCTTCAATTGTTCATAAAGAATCAGTTAAAAAAGACGAAAGACCTCGTATTGCCGGTGTTTATTTAAACCGTTTACGTTTAGAAATGCCTTTGCAAGCAGATCCAACAGTTATTTATGCTTTAAAATTAAGAGACAACGATTTTGATCAAGTGATAAAAAGAGTTTTTTATAACGATTTGGTAATGAGATCTCCGTATAATACTTATGTAAATAAAGGACTTCCTCCTGGGCCAATTGCGATGCCTGATATTACGGCTTTGGAAGCAGTTTTAAACCCAGAGAAAAACGATTTTATTTATTTCTGCGCAAGTGTTGACCGTTTCGGATATCACGAATTTGCGGCAACATTGGCAGAACATAATGTAAATGCAAAAAAATACTCAGATTGGATCGCTAGTCAAGGAGTAACAAGATAAAATTTTTAAACACTTTAAAATATTTAAAACCGAAGTACATTTAACTTCGGTTTTTTGTTTCTTTTTAAATTTAAAAATGTGCTCAAAAATGAAAAATTATTGAATTGCTATTTTGTATGATTTTCGGTTTAGCTTAATAAAAAAATAAACATTTTTTAATGATGAATTTTATAAAATTCAAAAAGAGCTTTCCAAGATTTGCATGAAAAATGATGATTTTTGAGTAAGTTTATTCTTTCTTTTTAGTGAAATTTGCTTAAAATTTATATAAAATGCGATTTTTTTTGAACTCATTTTTCAGTTTTTAGAACAAAAAAAATGGACTTAAAATCTTTCCGAATCCATTGGTATAATTGGGATTAAAGCGAATCTATATTTTTCTCTAAAAATGTTAAATAGCTGGTTTTTAGCATATTTCGAAAAAGCCTTATCTTTGCACCGTAGAAATTTCAAGAGAGTGACAGTGTCTTGAAGAAAAACAATTTATGATAAAGAAATGGTATTTTTATGCGAGTTTAGTCGTTATTATTACATTTTTAAGTTTGGGATTTATTCCCTCAGAAAAAGAAACCAAACCTTGGTTTTTAATTGAAAAAACAGATGGATCAGAATATATTTTTCCATCAAAAGAAAAGGATGATTATCCAAACACCAACGTCCCATACACAGGAAATCATCTTATAGGATTTAAAGAAGCAGTAGCTTTTAAAGAATCGCAAGGGCAATACAGACTAGTAAATTCTCTTGGTTATATGGGGAAATATCAATTTGGTTCTAAAGCTTTAAGAGCAATCGGAATTAATGATAATAAAGCCTTTTTAAAAGATCCTGCTCTACAAGAAAAAGCTTTCATGGCTTTGTTAGCCAAAAACAAATGGATTTTACGTTACGAAATTCAAAAGTATGAAGGCAAAATCATCAGTGGTATTGAAATTACCGAATCTGGAATTTTAGCTGCGGCGCATTTAGGTGGTGCAGGTTCTGTAAAGAATTTTTTCAAAAACAAAGGAAGCAGACATTTTAGAGATGCTTTTGGAACTTCTTTGAAAAGCTATATGAGAGATTTTGCAGGTTACGATCTATCTTTTATAGAAGCAGATAGTAACGCAACAGTAAACGACTAAATGAAAAAAGAAAAATCCCTTACAAAAGGGATTTTCTTTTTAATCTATTAAAGCTTCTAAAATTTTTATAGCAGCTTCGCTTATTTTAGTTCCAGGTCCGAAGACAGCGGCTGCTCCTGCATCAAATAGGAATTGATAGTCCTGAGACGGAATTACACCGCCTACAATTACCATAATATCTTCTCGTCCGTGTTTTTTAAGTTCTTCTATAACTTGCGGAACCAAAGTTTTGTGTCCAGCGGCAAGAGAGGAAACTCCTAAGATGTGAACATCATTTTCTACTGCTTGTTTTGCAGCTTCTGCTGGAGTTTGAAATAATGGACCTATATCAACATCAAAACCTACGTCGGCGTAACCTGTTGCGACTATTTTTGCGCCTCGGTCGTGACCGTCTTGTCCCATTTTAGCAATCATAATTCTAGGGCGTCTTCCTTCTTGTTTAGCAAAAACATCTGCTAGTTGTTTTGCCTTTTCAAAATTCTCGTCATTTTTTATTGCTGCACTATACACTCCGCTAAAAGATTTAATTTGTGCTTTAAAACGGCCGAAAACAGTTTCCAATGCATTGCTGATTTCGCCTAATGTTGCTCTGTTTCTGGCAGCTTCAATTGCATTTTCTAATAAGTTTCCTTCTCCCGTTTGCGCACAATAGATTAATTTTTCTAGTGACTTATTTACTTTTTCAGAATCTCTTGTTCGTTTTATTTCTTCAAGACGTTCAATTTGTTGCTTGCGAACCAATTGATTGTC
Organism: Flavobacterium anhuiense; assembly: GCF_050990855.1. Lineage (GTDB taxonomy): Bacteria > Bacteroidota > Bacteroidia > Flavobacteriales > Flavobacteriaceae > Flavobacterium > Flavobacterium anhuiense_C. The sequence goes on along the minus strand of NZ_CP158861.1, from coordinate 10,079 downwards.
TACATCTAAAATGTCTAATGGATCTTCTTTTTCTAAACGATATTTATTTACGCCGACAATAATGTCTTGTCCGCTGTCTATTCTGGCTTGTTTTCTCGCCGCAGCTTCTTCAATTCGAAGTTTCGGAATTCCAGCTTCAATTGCCTTTGTCATTCCGCCCAACTCTTCTACTTCTTCAATTAGCTTCCATGTTTTTTCAACGATGTCATTGGTCAAACTTTCAACATAATAACTACCAGCCCAAGGATCTACCGTTTTAGTCATTTTGGTTTCTTCCTGAAGGAATATTTGAGTATTTCTGGCAATTCTTGCAGAGAAATCTGTCGGAAGTGCAATGGCTTCGTCTAAAGCATTGGTGTGAAGAGATTGAGTTCCTCCAAAAACTGCTGCTGAAGCTTCAATACAAGTTCTTGCCACATTATTAAAAGGATCCTGTTCGGTCAAACTCCATCCGCTAGTTTGGCAATGCGTTCTTAGAGCAAGAGATTTATCACTTTTTGGATTGAATTGTTTTAGCAATTTAGCCCAAATCATACGTCCAGCTCTCATTTTGGCAATTTCCATAAAATGATTCATCCCGATTGCCCAGAAGAAAGATAATCTAGGAGCAAAATCGTCAATCGTCATTCCAGTCGATAATCCGGTTCTAATGTATTCTAAACCATCTGCCAAGGTGTATGCCAATTCAATATCTGCCGTTGCGCCTGCTTCCTGCATGTGATAACCAGAGATAGAGATCGAATTGAATTTTGGCATTTTTTTGCTCGTAAATTCAAATATATCGGCGATAATTTTCATCGAAGGAGTTGGAGGGTAGATATAAGTATTTCGTACCATAAACTCCTTTAAAATGTCATTTTGTATTGTTCCTGCTAATTTTTCTGGAGCAACGCCTTGTTCTTCAGCTGCAACAATATAAAAAGCCATGATAGGTAAAACAGCGCCATTCATGGTCATAGAAACTGACATTTCGTCTAACGGAATCTGATCGAAAAGCACTTTCATATCTTCAACAGAATCAATCGCAACTCCTGCTTTTCCAACATCGCCGACAACTCTTTCATGATCTGAATCGTAACCGCGATGTGTTGGAAGATCAAAAGCAATAGAAAGTCCTTTTTGACCCGCCGCTAAATTTTTTCTATAAAAAGCATTACTTTCTTCTGCTGTAGAAAATCCTGCATATTGACGAATAGTCCACGGGCGTCTCACATACATTGTAGCGTAAGGTCCACGTAAGTTTGGTGCAAAACCAGCCCCGAAATCAAGAAATTCTAAGTCTTCGATATCTTTCTCCGAATAATTTCTTTTGATTTCAATTCCTTCAGCGGTCGTAAAGTTATCTGTCAAGTTTTCTTGACTTTCATCTTTCGGCTTTTGATTTTGAAGTGTAATATGTTTAAGGTCTTTTCTCAATTGTAAATATTATTGTTTAAAATTGGTTCAATTCACTGTTCCTAAATGTATGATAAATAGATTTGATAACTATTGTATCTTCATAAATAGTGTAGTGTATAGCGTAAGGAAAAGTTTTAAAAAAGATGATTCTAGTATTATCATATTTTATTTGAAATAGAATGGATCTTTGAAATAAATGCAATACTTCTCTTAAAAGAATCATTAAATCTGATAGCTAATTTTGGATTTAAATCTTTATAAAATAATAATGACTCTTTATAATCCGCTTTAGCTTCTTCAAGAATAACTATTTTATAACTCATCTTCAATTTCTTTTAAAAAATCATCAATGTCTGTAACATTCTTTGGATTTTTTAAATAGTTTTCCGTTCTTTCTCTAACTTGATCAATTTGCCATTGAGGAACTTGATATTCATCATTTTGAACTGGTAAGATAATTACTTCTACTTTATCTGCCGTAAAATCATCTGGCAAGACAACAGTTACAGAATGATTTTTAACGGATATAATTTGTCTAATGGCTTCCATAATTATTTAGTTTGTATTAAATATAGTGATAGGAGTTGGTTTTATTCCAATTCTAATCGCTCTTGCTCCATTTTCTCTGCCAATCTTTTTTCAATTATTGGCGTAATTAATGTTTTTCTTGGTTTTATTTTTACAAAAGGAAACAATTCTAAATCGTGTTTCATTCTGTCTTCTTTGTTCGGATATTTATTGGTGCCTAATAAAATTTCTTTTTTAGAATCGAATAACTCTTGTTCTTTATTGGCGCTTTCTTGAATTTTCTTTTTGATTGTTCCGTCATTCAAAAGTTTCAAGAAACCTCCGTTTGCTTCGATATCTTTAAATAAAGCCAAAGCTTTTTCAGCCAATTGCATGGTTAGGCTTTCAATATAATAACTTCCGTCTGCTGGATTATTTACTTTATCGAAATAACTTTCATGTTTTAAAATCAAAAGCTGGTTTCTGGAAATTCGATCTCCAAATTCATTGTCTTTGTGGTATAAAGCATCATAAGGTAAATTGGCAATTGCATCTGCACCTCCCAAAATTGCTGACATACATTCTGTTGTCGTACGCAACATATTTACATTGTAATCGTAAATGGTTTTATTGCGTTTGGTTGGCGTTGCTAATAAATGACATTTGATTTTTGAATTGTATTCAGAAGCAATTAAATCAAAAAGCATTCTAAGCGCACGAAGTTTAGCAATTTCGAAGAAATAATTGGTTCCAACAGAAACTTGAAAAACTATAGATTTTGCAGTGCCAGAGAAACGGTTTAGATATTCGTTTGCATGAGCTAAACTGTAAGCAATTTGTTGTGTGATATTTGCACCCGAATTTTGATACAATCCTAAATCTACAGATAGTAAATGTAAATTAGTTGTATTTTTAAAAAGTAAATCTAGAGTTTCAAAATTGTTTTTTTCTGAAGTTGTAAACCAATTTCCTTCTCTTGCTAATTGGCCAATAGGATCAAAATCGCAATAAAAATTAGCTTTTTTTCGAATCGAAATTGTATCTAATTTTTTAACGAAATCGATTGAGATAAAACTGAAATTAAAGTAAACGGTTTTGTTTTCTAAAGGAAGATTGTTTAATAATTTTTCAATATCAATTTTATTATTTTGAATCGTAAAGCGAAGACTTTCTGCACCTCTTTCTAAAGTGTTTAAAGCGCGTTCGATAGATTTTTCGACATCGAAAACAAAAATATTTTGGCAGATTTTAAAATCTGAGGCTTGCGTATTTACATTTGCTGCTTTTGTAAATTCGTCAATATGATAAAAAGGTTTTACCTGAATATCTTCTGGAGAATTCCAAATAACAGTCTGATTGTAATCGGCTCCATCCAATTCAAACTGAATTTTTTGTTTCCATTGTTTGGATGAAATCGGATTAAAATCGTCGAATAGGTTAGTGGCCATTGTATTTTGTTTGATTATTCTTTGTTTTGAATGGTGTCTCCTTCAAATTGTATGATGTAAATATCTTCACTATCTTTTTTCATGAAATACTTTTCGCGGGCGTATTTCTCAATTTGTTCTGGATTTTTGAGCTGTTTGATCTGCTCTTGATCTTTTCTGATTTCTTCCTGATAATACTTTTTATTATCCTGAAGCTCATGAATTTGTTCATCTAAAAAGCGATGATCAAAATAGGAGTAATTGTCTAGAAATAACATCCAAACTATAAAAAAAAGCAAAACCCAAACGTATTTGTTTCCTAGGTATTTGAACCATTTTTTGTCTTTGTATGGATTTTTAAATTTCATTTTAAACGAATATATCTTTTTGAATTTGAGTGTTGTCTCTAGCGTCGATTACTTCACTGATTTTATTTTTTATTTGTGTTCAGTGAACTTCGTTTGAGCCGATATCCTTTTTATGGTCTCGTTCCTTTAACGAGACCATAAAAAGATAAAGGCGAAAGCGGGACACAAGCGAAGCGAACTGGCGAAGCAATCAGCTCCTAATTATTATGGTTTAAATTTACGATAAAAATTATGAAATTCTCTGATTAATTACAGCCCGAACTACATCAATTGCTACCGTATTGTATTTGTCGTTTGGTATTATAATGTCTGCAAAAGCTTTTGATGGCTCGATAAATTGCTCGTGCATAGGCTTTAAAGTACTTTGATAACGGTTTAAAACTTCATCAATATCGCGTCCGCGTTCTGAAATATCTCTTTTTAAACGACGAATTAATCTTTCATCAGAATCTGCGTGAACGAAGACTTTAATGTCGAACATATCTCTTAATTCTGGATTGGTTAGGATTAGAATTCCTTCTACAATCATTACTTTTCTCGGATGTGTCGAAACGGTGTCGTCAGTTCTATTATGCTGAATAAAAGAATAAACAGGCTGGTCGATAGTTTCGCCTGCTTTTAACGCTTTTAAATGTTTTACCAACAATTCAAAATCAATAGCTCTCGGGTGATCAAAATTGATTAATGCTCTTTCGTCAAAAGACAAATTGGTAGTTTCTTTATAATAAGAATCTTGAGAAATTACCCCAACTTCTGTATGTGGCAATTCGTTCATGATTTGGTGTACTACTGTTGTTTTTCCACTACCTGTTCCTCCTGCAATTCCTATAATGAGCATAAATTTGATGTTATAATTTGTTTCGCAAAAATAATAATTTAACTGAATCGCTAAACATATTATCTGTTTTAAACCATATAAGTAATATAAGTAAATTTAAGCGGAAAAATTTTTAAGTAAAACGCTATTTAACTGAACTTATATTGCTTATATGGTTAAAATGTTTGTTTTTATTTTAAAAAAAATCCCGAAAGTAAACCTTCGGGATTTCGTGCAATCAGTATAGTTTTAAAAAATATTCTGAATTTAGTAAGCACTTGTAATTATTTATTCTTTTTTGCTTTTATCATCATTTCAAGCTGATCCCAAAGTTCTTCTGGAATTGCTTCTAATAAGTTGAATTGTCCAGCGCCTTTTAGCCATTCGCCTCCGTCAATCGTGATTACATCTCCATTGATATAAGATGAAAAATCAGAAACTAAATAAGCAGCTAAATTTGCCAATTCTTGGTGATCTCCAACTCTTTTTAATGGCACTTTTTTAGCCATGTCAAATTTTTCTGAAAGATCTCCCGGCAATAATCTGTCCCAAGCTCCTTTTGTTGGAAATGGTCCTGGAGCAATAGCATTCGAACGAATTCCGTATTTTGCCCATTCTACCGCAAGACTTCTTGTCATTGCTAAAACTCCCGCTTTTGCCGTAGCACTAGGAACAACATAAGCAGATCCTGTCCAAGCATAAGTTGTTACAATATTTAAAATCGTTGCTGAAGTTTGTTTGGTATCAATCCAGTGTTTTCCAAAAGCTAGCGTACAGTTTTTAGAACCTTTAAGTACGATATCAATCACAGTATCAAATGCATTTGCAGATAATCTCTCTGTTGGAGAAATAAAATTTCCTGCCGCATTATTTAAAAGAACATCTACTTTGCCGAAAACTTTTAAAGTTTCCTGAAGCATGTTTTCTACTTCTTCGTAATGACGAACATCACATTGAAGCGGCAAACATTTTCCGTCAGTTTCGCTTTCTAATTCGGCAGCTGTAGTTTTTAACTTTTCTAGATCTCTAGAAGTTATCGCTACTTGAGCTCCTAATTCGAGAAAATATTTAGTCATAGCTTTACCTAAACCACTTCCGCCGCCTGTAACGACAATGACTTTGCCTTTTAAAGCATCATCACGTAACATTTTATCTGTGTAGCTCATACTTTTTCTTTTTTTGCAATATTAGTTAAATAAAATAGGATGCGCGCATAATAATGTTATAAAATTTTGAAAAATTTTATATTTCACATAATTTTTTAGCTGCAGCTTCTAAAGTGAAATTGTCTTTAGCGAAACAAAAGCGAATTAATTTTTGATCCTTATGATCGGAGTAGAAGGTAGAAATTGGTATTGCAGCCACTCCGTGATTTATAATTAGATTTTTGCAGAAAATAACATCATCATCATTTGAAATGTTCGCATACGAAGCAACTTGAAAATAAGTTCCTTCGCAAGGTTTTAGTTCGAAACGGCTGTTTTGAAGCAATTTCTGAAAATAATCTCTTTTTTCTTGATAGAATTTCCCAAGAAGAGTCACATCAACAACATCTAAATATTCGCTAATAGCAAATTGTGAAATGCTGTTTACACTGAAAACCAAAAATTGATGCACTTTCTTGATTTCTTTCATTAAATGTTCTGGTGCAATAGTATAGCCAATTTTCCAGCCTGTGATGTGAAACGATTTTCCAAAAGAAGAAACCATCACGCAACGATCTAAAAGAAAATCTTTGGTATGCGCAGAAATATGTTTTTCTTCGAAAGTGATGTATTCGTAAACTTCATCAGACAGAATAATAATGTCAGGGTATTTTTCAAGCAAATTTTTTAACTGAACAAAATCATTTTCAGTTAAAATTTTGCCAGTAGGATTATGCGGATTATTGATAATCATCATTCTGGTTTTAGCAGAACATGCTTTTTCAATTCGTTCCCAATTTGGGGTGTAATCGTCATTCAGCGGTACTCTAACAGGTTTAGCTTTGCAAAGTAAAACGGGAGATTCATAAGAATCGTAACTCGGATCAAGAATAATTACTTCGTCATTTTCTTTTACTAAAGCCAAAATAGTGGTAAAAATTCCTTGTGTAGCTCCAGCCGTAACCAAAAGTTCTGTGTCAGGATTTATTGTTCGATTATAAGAACTCTGAGTTAACGTCGCAATTTTGTTCATCAACGGAGGATAACCTGCCATTGGTGTATATTGGTGAACGTTTTCTTTAGCTAATCTCGCTACAATATCAGTCAATCTTTCATCAACAGGGAAGTTTGGAAATCCTTGAGAAAGATTTATCGCATTGTATTCGGCTGCCATTTTTGACATTACCGTAAAAATGCTTGTGGTTACGTTTGGGAGTTTGCTCATGATAAAGTGTGATTAGGGAAAGACAAGAATTAAATCTTATAGTTGTACAGGAATTACAATTGAATATAACGTTCTAACTTCTTTATCGTTTTGTTTTCCAGGTTTCCATTTAGGAGATAATTTCAAAACTCTTATTAATTCTTCTCCGGTGCCAAATCCAATATCGCGGAGAACTTTTATATCACTTAATGATCCATCCTTTTCGATAATAAATGTAGCAAATAGTTTTCCTTGATGAGTTGGCTTTTTATTTGATTTTTTATAGTTGTCATCTATAAATTGATAGAGTTTTGCTTTTCCTCCCGGAAAGCTAGGAGTAATTTCTAATCCGAAACTATTATAAACGTGATTTTCATCAAAAATGATTTCTTCCTCTTCATAATTTTTTAGATTATCTTTTAAATTATCAGGCGCTTTCTTGTTTTCTTTAGATTGAGAAATTGTGCTCTGAGTAATGCAGATTAAAATCAGAATTAAAAGTTTTTTCATAATAATGATGATTTTAATTTGGTTTACATTTTATGAATAATAAAAATCGCAGGACGCTTATCAATGTCAATTTTTAACTTTTTCCAATCCGAAACTTTCATGGTTTTAATGAATTCTGTTGGAAGTGTAATATCTGCCGCAATGCAAAGATGAGTTGAAGGACTTAAAATTTGTAAAAGATCTTCAATCAGTTTATTGTTTCTGTATGGAGTTTCAATGAATAATTGCGATTGATTTTTATCATAAGATAATTTCTCAAAATGACGAATTGCAGATTTTTTCTCGTCTTTGTCAATTGGTAAATATCCGTTGAAAGTAAAGCTTTGACCATTCATTCCAGAAGCCATCATGGCTAGTAGGATAGAAGAAGGCCCAACTAAAGGCACAACTTGAATTCCTTTTTCGTGAGCCAATTTTACAATCGCAGCACCTGGATCTGCAACGCCTGGGCAGCCAGCTTCACTCATTAATCCCATATTTATTCCTTCTAATAAAGGTTTTATGAAATCATTGTGTTCGCTGGTTTCGGTTCTTTTGTTTAAAGTAAAAAGAACCAATTCAGATTGTTTTTTTTCTGGATAAACTGCTTTTATAGATTTTCTAGCCGTTTTGTCGTTTTCAACAATATAATGGTCGATAACTTCTATCGTTCTTCTAACGGATTGTGGTAAAACATCCATCGGATCGCTTTCGCCCATTGTAGTTGGAATTAAATATAGTTTTCCGAAAGATTTCATAATGTGTTTTGTTTAAAATTAAAAAATTCAATTATTTCTTTTTTAGAAACAATTGAATCGAATTAGGAGTGTTTTTTAAGAAGTTGATCTGCAATTAGATTCGTTACTTCGTCCAACATTTGGTAAACGTTGTCAAAACCGTTTGCAGAACCATAATAGGGATCGGGAACGTCAACATTTTCGTTTGGAAATAAGTCGTTTAAAATCAAACGGACTTTGTTTTTATGTTCTGGAGTTTTGGCTAAATGAATAACATCGCGAAAATTTGAATTGTCCATTACATAGATATAATCAAATTTATCAAAATCAGAAACCTGAATTTGTCTTCCTTTTTGTGCGCTGATGTTAATGCCATTTTTTTTAGCGACTTCGATAGAGCGTTTGTCAGGACAATGTCCAATATGCCAAGAACCTGTTCCAGCCGAATCGACTAAGAATTTATCTTTAGGTAATTTAGAAGCTAAAATTCCTTCTGCTAAAGGAGATCTACAGATATTCCCTAAACAAACCATTAAGATTTTTACAGGCATGGCGCGTCTTAAAGCGTTAGTTTTTTATTGATGTCTTCAACAAACTTTTTGAATTGTTTGTCTGTAGAAACTAAATTGTCGACTGTTTTGCATGCATGAAGAACAGTTGCGTGATCGCGATCTCCAATTTGCGAACCAATATTGGCCAAAGAAGCTTTTGTGAATTTTTTAGCAAAGAACATTGCTAATTGTCTTGCTTGTACAACGTGCCTCTTTCTGGTTTTAGATTGAAGTGTTTCAATATCTAACTGGAAATAATCTGAAACGATTTTTTGAATATAATCGATTGAAATTTCTCTTTTTACGTTTTTAACGAATTTCTCTACAACGCTTTTTGCCAAATCAATTGTAACTTCTTTTTTGTTGAAAGAAGACTGAGCGATTAAAGAGATAATGGCACCTTCAAGTTCTCTAACATTAGATTTGATGTTACGAGCAACATATTCTAAAATATCTTCTGGCATTTCTACGCCATCTCGATACAAAATGTTTTTTAAGATTGAGATACGAGTTTCGTAATCAGGTTGGTGCAATTCTGCAGATAATCCCCATTTGAAACGAGACAATAATCTTTGTTCGATATCCTGCATGTCAACAGGAGCTTTGTCTGAAGTTAAGATTACTTGCTTTCCGTTTTGGTGCAAATAGTTGAAAATATGGAAGAATACATCTTGCGTTCCTGATTTTCCAGATAAGAACTGAACATCATCAATAATTAAAACATCGATTAACTGATAAAAATGAATAAAATCATTACGATTATTCTTTTTAACAGAATCAATGTATTGCTGTGTAAAAATCTCAGCAGAAATATATAAAACGGTCTTTTCTGGATACTTATCTTTTACTTCTACACCTATAGCATGTGCTAAGTGTGTTTTTCCTAAACCAACTCCTCCAAAAATCAATAGTGGATTAAAAGAAGTTCCTCCTGGCTTGTTAGCAACTGCCATACCTGCAGAACGAGCCAAACGGTTAGAGTCTCCTTCTAAGAAATTGTCAAAACTGTAATTCGGATTTAACTGAGACTCAATTTTTAAATTTCTAATTCCAGGAATTACAAACGGATTTTTTAGCTCAGGATTTAGGTTTTTAAACGGAGCATCAACCTCTTGCGGTTTCATTGGCACTCTGTTGGCACTTGGCAGCTGCTCGGTAAACGGCTGTTTGTTGCCATAAGTGTTCTCCATTTTAATTTTATAGAGTAACTTTGCGTTTTTTCCCAGTTCTTTGGTAAGCGCAACTTTCAATAATTTTACGTAGTGTTCTTCTAGCCACTCGTAGAAAAATTTACTTGGAACCTGAATGTATAATGCGTTATCGGTTAGCTCAACTGATTTGATTGGTTCGAACCAAGTTTTATATGCTTGGTCTTGAATATTATCCTTTATAAAGGACAAACAGTTTTCCCATACCGATTGAGCAGTTTTAGTCAT